>JAFQOH010000219.1:0-2358 GCA_017403345.1 Thermoguttaceae bacterium | reverse complement strand
TTCGGCTCGCGATTCCGTTTGAGGGCGGTTCACGCTCTCCATTTTTCGGCTCGCGATTCCGTTTGGGACGGTTCACGCTCTCCGCTTTTCGGCTCGCGATTCCGTTTGAGGGCGGTTCACGCTCTCCGCTTTTTGGTTCGCGATTCCGTTTGGGCGGTTCACGCTCCCAGTTTTTCGGCTCGCGATTCCGTTTGAGGGCGGTTCACGCTCTCCATTTTTCGGCTCGCGATTCCGTTTTACTCGGTTCGCCGTGCGTGGGAGACGACGTTTCGGAAGAATTTCGCATAGTCACCGCCAATGTCGACGAAATCACCGCCGGGGACGTCCTGCACGACACGCGGTTTCCCCCAGTCGACGAATCCGCCGACCCAGTGCGGTGCGACGTCCGTACCGAGAGCCAGCGTACGGCCTTTTCCGTAGGTCCCTTCGACCAGAAGCGGCGTTTTTTCCTGGATCTCGAAGCGGAAATCGCCGTTTTCGTGCGTGACGGAGAACCGGACGGCCTCGAGAAGCACGGACGCGTCTTTCTTCGGACGGAATTCATTGAATCCGCCCACTCCCGGCGGCGTTTCCCACGGCAGGCCCGCGAGGACTGGTGAATTTTTCTTTCCGGCAGCCGGCACGACGAGTACAGGCTGCGCGTAGTTTCGGCGGTCGTCTTCTTCGAGCATCTCGACCGGCAGGAGCTCTTTCAGCGGCGTGGAATCGTACTCGCCAAGCCGTCCGCGGTAACTCTCCCAGCCACCGAACATGATGAGGCCTGCGCCGTTTGCGACGCATTTTTCAATGTGTGCGAAGTGGGCATCCGAGAGATTTTTGGCCGGATAGTCGCTCAAAATGTACGCGGAGTACTCCGTTTCGAGAAAATCTTCTCCGGGAGCGTCCGGACTGTCCACGCGGTCAAACGGGATCCCGAAGTGCGCCATGATCCCGGCAAGATACGCTGCTGCGCCCAAAACGGAATCATCGCCAAGATAGCAAACTTTTTCGCTTTTCATTTTTTCTTTTCTTTCCTTCTTTTTTCCAAGTTTACATAAAATTGGACTTTTTCTTTAGGATACCGGATTTTTCAGACTTTTCAAGGGTCACGGAGCGGATTTTCCGAAAGATAGCGAAAAAAAAGCAAAAGAAGAACAAAAAAACGGTTTCAGACGCTTGCGAAAAATCATGAAATGAGGTAAAATAAAATTCGCGGGACTTCATTCCATCCGCACACCGACAATTTACCTACCCAGACAAAAGGAGATTTTTTCATGAAACGATTTTTGGCGTTTTTCCTCTCTGCCCTCTTTCTGACGACTGCCGCGGTGCAGGCGCAGCTCCCGGAGATCGCGGGCCGGATCCGTTCCATGGCACATCGCGGAGACTACCATAACGCGCCCGACAACACGATCCCGAGCCTCAAAATGGCCATTGCGACCGGCGTGGATTCCTGCGAATTTGACGTACGGCGCACGAAAGACGGCGTTTTGATCCTCTCGCATGACGCGACGTTCGCTCATGCTTCCAACGGTGCGTGCACGCGGGCGATCTCCGACATGACGTTTGAAGAGACGCAGGCCGTGGACGTCGGCGCGTACAAAGGGGAAGCCTGGAAAGGGACAAAATGCCCGACTCTCGAAGAAACGCTCCTTCTTTTCAAAGGTTCCGGCTGCATCCCGGTCATCGAGATCAAGCAGCCCGGCACGGAAGAAGACATTGCTGCGATGCTCAAAAAGCACGACATGGTGAAAGAGTGCGCCATCGTTTCGTTTGATCACGAGTCGATCCGGAAAATGTGGGAGCTTTGCCCTGGAATTTACGCTTACCGGAACGGCGGCGACCGGAAAGGGATGAGCGATGAAGAGTATGTTCAGTGGTTCATTGACAGTCAGAGAGACTGCCCGTTCAAAGTGGCGAATCCGCACGTCAAAAACATGAACGTGAACACAGTGAAACTGCTGAAGAAAGCCGGATTCACGGTCAGTACGTGGATCGTTGATGATCCGGAAAAGCTCAATGAGCTCCTTGATGCCGGGATCGACACCATGACAACGAACCGGCCGGCGGTTTTCGTGGAAGTGATGAAAGAACGCGAAAAAGCGGGAAAGAAATGAAAATGTTTTTTCAGGTTCACCCGGCAGGCGCATGCCAACGCTGCCGCGGAAACCATAAGGAGACATGGATCATAAACGCGAAAAACGCGAAAAGAAACGGAACTCACCGAATATTTTAAGATTTTTAAAATGATTTTGTGTGCAGTCGCTTTTTCCAATGAATTCGTGTTGTGCCGGCTTGCGCTTTTCATTTTTTCGCAGAGCCGCAAAGACACTGAGGTTTCGCTATGGGGGTAGAGAGGGAGTTTTTTTGTCTCTCTCT
>JAFQOH010000218.1:0-22320 GCA_017403345.1 Thermoguttaceae bacterium | reverse complement strand
TGCCGATTTACGAATAATCAAGAGGCGGGAATTGTGGTCTGCTGCGGTGCAAGCGGAACGTTTACGGACTGCGAAGCCAGCGGAAACGCGTGGTCTGGAATTATTGTCCGCTACAGCGGCACGAACCCGACGGTGGAGAAATGCCGATTTACGGATTCCAAGGAAGGTAGTGGAATTTTGGTCAGCAAAGGCGCCTCCGGAACGTTTACGGACTGCGAATCCAGCGGAAACGCGTATTCTGGAATTCAGGTCCGCGACAGCGGCACGAACCCGACGGTGGAGAAATGCCGATTCACTGATGGGAAGCAGAGCGGAATTTTTGTCTACGACGGCGCCTCCGGAACGTTCCGCAACAATACGCTGTCGGGAAATCGCAGAAACTGGAAAATCGAAGCGAACTGCACTCCTGAGTGCGTCGATAATACGCCAGATCCATAAAAGCATTTCGTAAACGGCATCCAAATTCAGAGAACGCGGAGGATCATTGAACATCCCCCGCGTTTTTTTTCTTAGAAAATTTAGTGAGAGTACTTGCAAAAATCCAGACCATGATATAAAATGAACGCAGAGATGGTCCATTTTCGTTTTCTTCTGTTTTATGAAAGGAAAATACCGATGAAAAAAAGAAAGTACCTTCCTTCCCGCCGTTTGGATGCCGTTCCGGACGCATTTCGTATGTTCTTCACGTCTATTTTCACATTACTCCCAGCCTTCACCGCCCTTGTGCTTTGCGTATCTGATACGGCGGGCGGCGAGTTGAAGATCCTCGCCCCTCCGACACATCAAAACACGGCTTACCAAATCGCGGCGGAAGAGCTCCAGAAGTACTGGGAGCTGATCACGGATGAACGCCTCGAGATCGTTCATGAAAGCAACGCAGAAGACGAATTTCTCATCATCGGCTCAGATTCAGTGAATCGTTTCGTTCGTGACCTGATCGAACGGAAAGTGATCCGGGATCTCCCGCTCAAAACGGCCTCGGATGATTTCCGGCTCCTCTCCGTTCAGGATGGCGAGCGCAGGCACCTGATTTTCGCTGGCGGTCGGGGACGCTCGACGCTTTACGCAGTTTACGCATTTTTGGAAGAACGCGCGGGCTGCCGATGGTTCTGGGACGGCGACATCGTACCGAAACATGAAACGCTCGATATTTCGGGCCTCGACATTCACGAATCCCCCCGTTTCGAGTACCGCGGCCAGCGATATTTCGCGCACCGCAGCCTTCACCGTTTCCAGGCGGAACACTGGTCGCTGGAAGACTGGCAAAAAGAGATCGACTGGCTTCTGAAAAAGCGTCTGAACGTTTTCATGCTCCGCATCGGGATGGATGACGTTTTCCAGAAGGCATTCCCTGACATCGTGGACTACCCGGACCCCGCGAAACCGCTTCCGGAAGCACTGGGCGGGTACGATAACCGGTCACTTTTCTGGTCTCTCGAATTTCGCGGAAAACTGCGGAAAGGGATCCTCGACTACGCCTTTGAACGTGACCTGATGCACCCGGAAGATTTCGGCACAGTCAGTCACTGGTACTCACGTACCCCCAAACAGTTCCTCGAAAAAGTCGATCCGAAATTCCTCCCGCAGGAAGGCGGCTGCCATGGAGAACCAACCGGGCTGGCGTGGGATATTCGCGAAGACCAAAACCTCGAAAATTACTGGAAACTGACCGAAGCGCACCTCAAACACTACGGTAAACCGGGACTTTTCCACACGATCGGGCTTGCTGAGCGTTACTGCTATCGGGACCGCGAAGACAATTTGCGCATGAAACTCTACACGTACCGCCGTCTGATCGAAAACCTGCGGGAAAACTATCCAGACGGAATGCTCCTGCTCGCCACTTGGGATTTCTATTTCGGATGGAAACCAGAGGAAGTCCGTGAGTTTGTCTCGCAGCTCGACCCGGAAAAAACACTCATCTGGGACTACGCAGCCGATTCCCCGCGCGCGAACAACTTCACGAACTGGGGTGTCGTCGGAAAATTTCCTTACGTCTTCGGCATTTTCCAGGCATACGAGAATGCGATGGATATTCGCGGAAACTACCCGCTGATCGAGGAACGACAGAAAGTGATCCTGAACGACCCATTCTGCCGTGGATACATTCTCTGGCCGGAGAACTCGCACGCGGACATTTTCATGCTTCACTATTTCACGAAAAACGCCTGGAAACCGGGAGTCAAGAGCATCGATGAGCATCTCGCCGACTTCTGTGCGGAACGCTATGGAGATCAGGCGGAAGCGATGAATGAAGTATGGAAAAAGGTCCTCCCCATCTCGCAGATGCTGAATTGGAGCCTGAATTTCTGGTCCCAGACCGCAAAAATGATGAATGCGCCGGATCGGGTCACGAATGCGGCAACCTGGCAAAAAGCCTACCTGGATCAGCACGATAAACTGACGGACGCTCCGGAGATCTTCCGCCTTCTCGCCGAGATCGACTGGTCCGACCCGTTCATCCGCCGCGACACGATCGATCTTGCCCGTACGACAGCAGACCGGCTGCTGACGCTCTCGCGGATCACGCTCATTCACTCCATGCATGAATGGAGTCAAGGGAGACTTTCGACAGAAACGGTCCGCGCCAGGATCGCGGCGTACTGGGATCTTGCGTGCGCGATGCGCGATTTCCTCGCACTTCATGAAGACTACTCCATGTGGGAGTCTCTTGAAAAACTGAAGGCCGTGGAACCGATCCTGAATCCCGATTTTGACCGAGTCCTGCTCGACAATGCCTCATGCAGTTACTGCCAGTCGCACCAGTATGAGTTGATGGAGTACTGGTATCTTCCGAGTATCCGAACGATGCTGGATTGGGGCGAAGACCGCCTCGCGCGTGAAGACCGTTCCAAGATCACACCGCCGACTCAGTTCCCGAAAGTCCTGAAAGAAACACGCGAAAAGGTCCTCGGTACGAAACTCATCGAAATGCGTCCCGTACTTCCCCGTACGCCGGAAAACTACCGAAAGGCGATGCTGAAAGCGGCCGACGCAGCTGAACGCATCCTCTAAAGAGATCTCATTTAAAATCGGAGACCGTTCCTCAAAAGATCAGAAGAACGGTCTCTTTTTCATTCTGTCAATTCTGCCCATTAAGACAGTTTAAAGAAGATCGATCTACAGAAGATCGATCCACTGTCCCGTACGTGCGCTTTCGAGGACCATGTCGCAGACGTACTGCGTACGCATCGCCTGGCGCATATCCGGTTTGTAGTCGCGTCCTTCATTCACGGCAGTGAGGAAATCGGCGAAACTGTTGATGAACGTGTGCTCGTAGCCGATCGTCGTGCCGGGGACCCAGTAGTTCCCCATGTACGGATGCTCGGAGTTCGTAACGTGGATGCTCTGCCAGCCGACGACGTGATCCGGGGTCTTTTCTCCAGTTTCCGGGTCGCGGTAACGGAAGAACTGGAGACTGTGCGGACACTCCAGATCGAAGTAGACGGCACCGTTTTCGCCGTTCAGCTCAAATGTATTGTGGTTTTTGCGTCCGCGGGCATAGCGCGTACTGTGGAACGTTCCGAACGAGCCGTTTTCGAAGACCGCGATGAATGCGCAGGCATCGTCGATGGTGACGGGCTCCATTTTGCCGGTCTCCGCATGCATTCGTTCCTTCACGAAGATCTCGGTTTTCGCCGTCACGCGGGCAATCGGACCGTTGAGCCATTCCGCAAGGTCGATCGAGTGAGCCAGAAGGTCTCCCGTCACGCCGGAACCCGCGACTTTAGAATCGAGACGCCAGAGTGCCGCACCGCCCATCGGGACGTTCGTAGAGATCGTGTAATCCTGATTGTAGACCGCATTGTAATGGAACGGCCGGCCGATGCGGTTTTCGTCGATAAGCTGTTTCGCGAGAGAGACTGCCGGAACACGGCGATAGTTGAACGAGACCATGTTCGCGACGCCCGCCTTTTCGACGGCTTCGACCATTTCTTCCGCCTCTTTCATGTTCATGGCGAGCGGTTTCTCACAGACGACCATTTTCCCGGCTTCCGCCGCCGCGATGACGATGTCATGATGCAGATTGTTCGGGACCACAATGTCGATCAGGTCGATATCGTCACGTTCTACGACCTTGCGCCAGTCCGTTTCCATCGACTCATAGCCCCAAGTGTCCGCGTAGTCCTTCAGCGTTTTGTCCAGCGAGCAGACGCATTTGAGGACGGGCTGAAAGCCGGTCTTGAAGAAGTGGGGAACCTGAAGATACGCATTCGAGTGAGTCCGGCCCATGAATCCGGTGCCGATCTGGCCGATTCGCAGTTCTTTCATTCGTCAGTCCTTTCTGAAAAGGCGGGTTGGATAAAGGATGGATGGCAGAGCAGTCCGCAGTCCTGCACGAAAATGCAAAAACGCACTCCTCTCCATGAACTTTACCTTCAGGATACCACGAAACACAGAAAAAGTCAAGAGTGTCCCCCAATTTTTCTGAGAGTTTTTCGATCCGCATGCCCAGCTTACCCCCAAAGTCCTGACGGTTTCGTGACGGTCTGACGATTCGGCAAAAATTGACAGAACGGCCCCGAATGTGCGGATTTTTTTTCTTTTGCGGATTCTTTGGCTATCCCCCGCTCATACGACCCGCAATTTAGCTGTTTCTCTCTTTTTTCATGAACCGAAAACCGATTTTTTGCGTAGAGTATGTGCATGGCGAGCGTCTCATTAAAATGTGTGTGTCCGAAATGTCCCTGAACCGTACATGTTCGGAAAAAGAGGCACAGATACGAAAAACAAAGGGCCTTTCATGATGAAACTAATGAAAATCTGGAAACAAAATACCTTCCTGCGGATAAACTCTGCACCGAAACGTTCCCGAAATTCAAAAACGGACACTCACAAATTCCGCAAAACGCTGCGTCTTGAATCTCTGGAATCACGAGAACTTTTGAGCGTGACTCCCGCCAATATTGAGGCACTCTGCGCAGATTCCGCCCTGATCGTCAACAGTTCCGCAGACGGACCGGCTGGCGATACGGCAAACGACGAATTCGTGACGCTGCGCGAGGCGGTCGAGTATGCCAACGCACACAGCGAGATCCGCGAGATCCGTTTTGCCGACGGTATCGAAAAAATCGTCCTGACGGAAGGAGAACTGCACATTTCCGGAAACTTCGATCTGGTCGCTGATGCCGGACTAACCATCGACGGAAACCAGGCGAGCCGCATTTTCCGCGTCACCGGCGGAACGGAAACAGACTCCGTCGTCTTTCGCGGCCTGACGCTCCAGAACGGGAATGCCCACGGTGACGAAATGGACATTTACGGCGGGGCGATCCTCCTGACCGACGGCGGCTGGCTGACTGTTCAGGAGTGCGGAATATTCGAGAGCACATCCTCATTTGGCGGCGGAGCCATCGGCAACCATGCCGGCCACCTGCTCGTAAGCCATTCCCGGATCTCAGGAAATTCCGCAGCTGCCGGAGGTGCCGTTCTCGACGTTGACGCCGCGGAAACACTCATCCTGAATTCAATCCTGACAGATAATTCAGCCGGACTATTCGGCGCGTACACCACAGACCTCACATCCCGTTCATTTGTCGTGAATTCTACGTTTGCCGGAAACCGGGACCTGGATCTGCTCAACGACTCGGAATCCTGCTGCGTATGGAATTCCATCCTCTCCAGCGGGATCAGCGAATTGCTCCAAGTGGCAGGCAGTGGGGCCGGCATTACGAAAACGGTCAACTCTCTCATTCAGGCAGAGATTTTTAACGAATTCCCTGCCGACCAGGATTGGAAAACGTGGAACGGTGCACCAGACGATCCTGCATGCACGGAAACGGAAAACGAGGCACTCCCCCTGAAAGACGGGGACTCCGACCCGGAAAACGACGTCTACTCGCAAATGCAGACAATGGGCGCAAACTCCCTCTTCCTCGCGGCAGTGGAGGCTCTCGCGTCGGAGAACGGGACGGACATTTCCGGCACTCCGCGCACACTTGGAGGCTCTCTCGACATCGGAGCGTACGAGTCGCCGATCTCGATCCAATTCGTGGATCCTGACGGCACACATTTGAAAGAAGTCTTGACCAAAGACGGCATTTACGACATAGACGGCAGCCTGATCGAAGCTCCGACGCCCCCGGAACGCGATCTCTACTACTTCACTGGCTGGGATCAAACGTGGGAAAACGCACAGGAAGATCGGACCATTACGGCACAGTACCAACTGCGCACCTCCGGTACTTCCATCACGGTCGATACGGCAGCGGATTCCATGGTGCAGGACGGCAAGATCTCTCTGCGTGAAGCCGTTCAGGCCGCGAATGATGACAGTACGGTGAAAGAGATCCGTTTCGCGTCCGGAATTTCCGCCATCCATCTGACGGAAGAACTCCTCATTTCCGGAAACTTCGACATTTTGGCCGACGGGATCTCCTTCACCGCAGAAGCGGGTTCCCGATTCTTCAACGTGACCGGAGGGACGGATGCGGATGCGGTCATCCTCGCCGGGATGACACTCTCTGGAGCCATTCTTGAAAACGGCGAAAATGGCGCGGCCATTTATGTGAAGAACGGAGCAAATCTAAAACTCGACCGAGCCTCCATCCTCTCCTGCGAAACTGAAGGAGCGGGCGGAGCCGTCATGAATTCCGGAAACCTGACGCTCACATCATCCATCATCGCCGGCTGTTCCGCAGGAAGTTTTGGAGGCGGGGCCATCTATTCGACCAATGCACTGACCATCGTCAACTGCACGATCGTCGGAAACACCACGACTCGCAGGAACTCCTCCAGCCAAATGTCCGGTGCTGCGATCTATGCGACCAGCGCAGCTGAAGCGAAAGTGACGATCAGAAACTCCATCATCGTGGAGAACGGTCCAGACCTCGAGACGCAGATGAATCTCGATACACAGACAGATTCGGACTCGCCAAAGTGGGACATCATGTACTCCATGACCGGATCGAGTCCCGGAAAATACGGCATCGCGTATACTCCAGATGTACGTGACCAAATTTTTGCGGAAGCTCTCCCGACCGGTTCCGGCGCAGACAGTCTGACAGCCTGGCAAAATTGGTCTCCGGCACTTCACCGTAACTCGCCTCTGAAAGATCAAGGGACACACGGCAACGGTGTGCCGCAGGCATTCGGCGAGAAGAGTATCGCCCCTCTTCGGGAAATGACGGATCTTTTGGGAAATGTGCGTCTTTCGGATGAGAAGATCGACATCGGAGCCGTTGAATCGGTAAACTTGCCGCTTCTCGTGACTCTCCGGACCGAAAATGGCAAAACGCTTTACGTCGAGTGGGAAAGCGTGGAAGGCTGCGTCGAATATTCCGTGCAGTACCGTGACGTTTCGACTTCACGCTGGACAACGAAAAAGGTCAAAAATGCAACGACGCTCAAGATCAACGCAAAAGCCGGCACGACGTGGGAAGTCCGCGTGACTCCGCTGGGGATCGCAGACGCAGAAATTGCCGAAGCGCAGGCGGTCGTTCTTGCGGCACCCAAAATGACGTTTGACCGGAAGGCGGTCAAAGACGACACTTTCACGGTAAACGTCTCGAATTTCACCTCCACGAACCTCGCGGCGGAAGCGGAAACACTAACGCTCACGCTCGAAAAGGTGGAAACCATCTCCATCGCCCTGGAAAACGGGTACGGAACCGGTACGTTCTCCAACGGACTGACCGTCGAATTCCGGAACGGACTCCTGACTTTCACGAACGCGCAGAGCAACACGCAGTACAAGATCAAGGCCCAATTCGCCAACGGGACAGGGACTTCTGCCCTCACCAGCAGCGTGAACGTCAAAACGACGATGGCTCCCTACCTCGTACCGAATATCGTCTCAGCCATCGCGACAGGAGAAAAAACGATCGAAGTCTCGTGGGAGGCAGCGTACGGGAAAAATTCCGGAGCGCGGGCAACGAAATACACGATCCAGTACTATGACGTGCAGAAAGGCCGCTGGTCCAACGCCGGGTCTGTGGATGCCTCAAAGCTCACATTTGACGGAACGTGCTACACGTACACGATCTCGCGTCTGACGGGCGGATCGGACTATCTCGTACGTGTGTTCGCGGCCAAAGACCGGTACTTCCTGGCGTCGGAAAACAGCGGTGAACTTTCGGCGCGAACGTGGCTTTCGACTCCGAAGATCACGACGGTCTCGACAAAAACGGCAGGTACAGCGGAAGTTTCGTGGAAGGCGGTCAATGGTGCCGTCTCCTACCTGCTCAGTTACGCGGAGACCGGAACTCAAAACTGGGTCACGGTCCCCGTAACGGCAGTTTCCGGAACAGTGAAGATGACGATATTCGGCCTGACCTCCGGAGCCGGATATGATTTCAAACTCCAGGCAATTGCGGTGGAACCGGCGGAAAATTCCCTCGAATCGCCGATCAAGACCCTGCGGAAAGTCAAATAGTACGTTCCGTCACCTGACCGCGGTTTAAGGGGCATCCGGCAGTTACGTACCGGTTTTACCACTAAAAACACTGAATATAAACAGAAACTCACTGATTTATTCGTGCCAGGGCGAGTTCCCTGCTTTCCTATCTCTCTTTTCAGTGTGTTTCTGCAGCTCTTCTGTGTTTTCAGTGGTAAATCAGTGGTAAAATCGCGGATCGGGCAGTACGCACTTTCCAGAAGACCGTTTTTTTAATTTCCGTATTCGGAACGCACGTCAGTCAGATTCCGAATGGGAATGGGCGCAGGACTCAGGCGGCGTACCAATTCCTGCGCAAGCTGTTTGTGATGCCAGGTAGAAAGGGAGCCGAAGAGGCACAGGCCGCCGTCCGAGGATTCGATCTTCAGACGGCGAAGCTCCGAGATCGGACTGCTGCTCAAAAGGCTGCGCGCTTTGCTTTCAAGCTCTTCCAGTATCGGGCTGATGGTCGATTTCGTCATTTCAAATTCTCCTTGAAATTAAAGGGGGAACCTTGCGGATCTGGTGACCCGCGCTAAAAGTCCGCTCGAGGTTTCGCAGGAAACGAACTCTTTTTTATTTTACCGAGCCTGCCCAATCGGACCGAAAAAATCGACAGAATCGGAAAATTTATCGGATTTTAATGGAAAATTTCCTCCATTTTAACCGGTGGGGGATAGGCGAAAAGAAAATTTCTGGTATACTGAATGGCGGGAAAGCGGTTTTTGTTTCCGTTTCCGACTATTGATTTTTCCTGTTTGAGAGTTTTCCAGAAATTCCATGAACGCCCGTCAAAATGCGATCGAATTCGTTGGGACCCAGACCTCGCCGAATGGTCGGGGTGATTTCCGCAACACGTCTCTGACCGAGCTTTACGCCTCGCACGTATTTACCGAATCGGTCCAGAAAGAACGTCTGCCTGCCGAGGTTTTTGAATCTCTCCAGCAGACCGTAAAACGCGGCGGCGGGCTGGATCCGTCGATCGCTCCGGCGGTCGCTGCCGCGATGCGCGATTGGGCAATGGAACGCGGAGCGACGCACTACTCCCACTGGTTCCAGCCAATGACGGGGGAAACGGCAGAAAAGCACGATAGTTTCCTCACGCCAGCCGGCGATCTGAAAGCCATCGCGAAATTCAGCGGCAATGAACTCGTCCGCGGGGAATCCGACGCGTCCAGTTTCCCGTCCGGCGGGCTTCGTGCGACGTTTGAGGCTCGCGGATATACGGCCTGGGATCCGTCGAGTCCCGCATTCATCCTCGAAAATCCGAACGGCGCGACGCTCGTCATCCCCACGATGTTCGTGAGCTGGACGGGTGATTCTCTTGACCAGAAAACGCCGATGCTTCGTTCGCTGGACGTTCTGAACCGGCAGGCTCTCCGTGTTCTGAGACTTTTCGGCAATGAGACCGCCTCCCGTGTGGAATGTACGCTGGGTGTCGAGCAGGAATACTTTCTCATAGACCGCCAGATCGCGCTTCAGCGCCCGGACCTGCTCGTCTGCGGACGTACGCTTTTTGGAGCGCGTCCTCCCAAAGGTCAGGAGCTGGACGACAATTACTTCGGCGCGATCCCGGAACGAGTTCTTGCGTTCATGACCGAAGTCGAATTTGAGCTGATGCGCCTCGGCGTCCCGATCAAAACGCGCCACAATGAAGCAGCTCCTGGTCAGTTTGAGCTTGCGCCGACATTCGAGACGACGAATCTCGCGCTCGATCACCAGATGCTCGTCATGCAGTTCCTTCGTCAGGTCGCGCGGCGTCATGGATTCCTCTGTCTCCTGCACGAAAAGCCGTTTGCCGGCGTCAATGGTTCCGGAAAGCACAATAACTGGTCCATCGGGACGGATACGGGAGAGAATCTGCTCGATCCGGGCGACACTCCGGAAAGCAACCTCCAGTTCCTCGTCTTCTGCTCTGCGGTCTGCCGGGCGGTTTACCGATACTCGAAGCTCCTGCGTCTCTCGGCCGCGTCGCCGCAGAACGACTTTCGGCTTGGTGCTGCGGAAGCTCCGCCGGCCATCATGAGCGTCTACCTCGGAAAAGACCTCACGGACATTCTGGACTTCATCGCCGACGGAAGCGGTTCGGGAGCCTATCCGCATGAAGACGACGCAGAACGCGCGATCCCGATGCCGATCCTCCGCCGTTTCACCCGTCATGCCGGAGACCGGAACCGTACGAGTCCTTTCGCATTCACTGGAAACAAATTCGAGTTTCGTGCCGTCGGTTCAAGCCAGAATTCTGCCGCAGCAGTCACCATCATCAACACGATCGCGGCAGAAAGTCTCGATTTCGCGGCGACACGGATCGAAGAGGGACTGGCACAGGGAAAAGAATTCAAGAGCGTCGTTCGGGAACTGCTGCGCGAGATGATCTGCGAGTATCGGCCCGTCCTGTTCAACGGCGACAATTACTCGATGGAGTGGGTCGAGGAAGCGGCGGAACGCGGCCTGCCGAATCTGAAAGACACGGTCGATTGCCTTCCGGTCTACACGGAGGAGGATTCCATCGCGCTCTTTAGGAAATACGGCGTCATGAACGAAACGGAGCTGCACAGCCGGCAGGAGATCATGGCGGAAAATTACTGCACGATCCGAAATATCGAGGCCTCCGCGATGCTCCGTATCGCGCAGACGATGATCTTCCCCGCGGTTTTGCGCTACAAGGCAAACATTTTGCCGGCACTCACTTCCATCACGCAGAAAAAAGTCCTCTCCGAGCTGGACGTCAAGATCGATCTGCTCATCCAGGGGATCGACGAGCTGAAAAAACAGCTTGCGGGAGTAAAAGCGCAGAAAAACGTCATGGAGCGCGCGCAATATTATCGCGACACCGTCCTAAAGGGAATGTACGCGCTGCGCGTCATCGTCGATAATCTGGAGATGATAACCGACGACGAACTATGGCCGCTGCCGAAATATATGGAGCTGCTTTTCATTCGCTAACCAAGAATGATATTTTTTCACATTTTCGAGACTCTCCCCCTTGCGGAAATTTCCAAATGTGGTAGAATGAATGGGTCGATGGAAAGGTTTTCCTGCCCAAAGACTCTATTTTGAAAATCAAAAAAACAAACCAAACAAAAATGATTTCGTTCTGAAGTGCCGGGGCATTCCGGGCAGTGAAGACGGAAGAGACCGAAAATTTGCCGCCGCGCAAAAAAGGAAGACGCGCTGGGTACGGAGATCTGCGTACCTGGGGAGTCATCTGTCGTGGTCCAGGATCGAAAATCAGGATCCCCGTTTCTTCACCGGAACGGGGATTTTTTTGTGGATGGAAAGCCGGAGAAGACCTGGAGACGAAATGGGAAAGCGCATCGCGATTATTGGGATCATCGTGGAGGAGAGCCGTTCGGCCGAGAAGATCAACGCGCTTCTGTCGGACTATTCCGAGTACATCATCGGTCGAATGGGGATCCCGTATCGTCCGCATGGTCTGAGCGTCATCAGCGTGATGCTCGACGCGCCGCCGGACGTCATCAGTTCACTTTCGGGCAAGCTCGGGATGCTTCCCGGCGTGAGTGCCAAATCGGTCTGCTCGAAAAAGGAAACGGACAGCTGACCACAAGGAAACTGAACAGAAAACGAAATTTAACGCGGAGTTAAAAATAGCGGAGTTCAAAAAGTAAAGGAGAGAAAAAATGTACGATCTGAGATCCTGTGTCGCGACAGAGTTCATTCATGATGGAGAGATCCGAGAAACTTTGGCGTTCGCGGACGAACACCGCAATGACCGGGGGATGATCTCGGCGATCCTCGACAAAGCGCGCACCTGCGCAGGTCTGACGCACCGTGAGGCGATCCTGCTGTTGGACTGCACAGATCCGGAACTGAATGAGCGGATCTACGCGGAGGCAATGGAGATCAAGGAACGCTTCTACGGCAACCGCATCGTGATGTTCGCACCGCTTTACCTCTCGAACTACTGCGTCAACGGCTGCACGTACTGCCCCTACCACATGAAGAACACGCATATCGCGCGCAAGAAACTCACGCAGGAAGAGATCCGTGCCGAGGTCATCGCGCTGCAGGACATGGGGCACAAACGACTCGCGCTCGAGACGGGAGAGCATCCGACGATGTGTCCACTGGATTACGTGCTGGAATCGATCGACACGATCTACTCCATCCACCACAAAAATGGAGCGATCCGCCGAGTCAACGTAAACATTGCGGCAACCACAGTCGAAAACTACACACGGCTGAAAAACGCGGGGATCGGAACGTACATTCTGTTTCAGGAAACGTACAATAAGAAGATCTACGAGGAAAAGCACCCGACCGGTCCGAAATCGAACTACGCCTACCACACGGAGGCGATGGACCGGGCAATGGAAGGCGGGATCGACGACGTCGGCTGCGGTGTGCTCTTCGGCCTGGCTCCGTATCGGTACGATTTCGTGGGACTCCTGATGCACGCGGAGCACCTGGAAGCCGCGAAGGGCGTGGGTCCCCACACGATCAGCGTGCCGCGTATCCGCCGGGCGGACGACATTGACCCGCTCATGTTTTCCGAGGCGATCGACGACGACACGTTCGCGAAGATCGTGGCGGTCCTGCGTCTGGCGGTGCCGTACACGGGGCTGATCATCTCGACGCGCGAGTCGGTCAAGGCACGGGAACGTGTTCTGAAACTCGGCGTCTCGCAGATCTCCGGAGCATCGCGTACGTCGGTCGGCGGGTATGTTTCACCGGAACCGGAAGAAGAAAACTCCTCGCAGTTTGACGTCGTTGACAATCGGACGCTCGACGAGGTCGTGAACTGGCTGATGCGTCTTGGTCACGTGCCGAGTTTCTGCACTGCGTGTTATCGTGAAGGCCGAACAGGCGACCGGTTCATGAGTCTGGTGAAATCCGGACAGATCGTGAACTGCTGCCAGCCGAACGCGCTCATGACGCTGAAAGAGTACCTGGAAGACTACGCTTCTCCCGAAACGCGCGAGATTGGCGAGGCTCTGATCGAGAAGGAACTCCAGCGGATCCCGAACGAAAAAGTGCGCCTCATCGCAGCCGAGCATCTTTTTGAGCTTCACGAAGGCAAGCGCGACTTCCGATTCTAAGCCGTTTTTGCCTTTCTCTCCCAGCCTCCTCATACCGGGGAGGCTTTTTTCTTTCCTGATCCACACAAAACTTACCTATTATGCTGATTTTTCTCATCCCCCCCCCTTGATTTCATACTGTAAAAGAGTATATTGATATTTAATACGGTATTTGCCGTAGAATTCGCTTTAACGGCTGAGAACATCGACAATTCGCGCACGTGAAGTGAGTAAAGATACTGTTTGAGAAAATCCCTGATCATTCAGGGGTAAGGGGTTTTGTGTCCCTTCGTCCCAGTGTCGGCTCAGACAGTATTCTTTTTATTATTGCGAATAGGGACGGACAACTGGTCCGAACCTGTACACTTTCAGAGAGCAGTAGCTCCTTTAGGGGGAGTTGTGTCTGTATGTCTGAAAGTGGGTAGTCGATGACCTTCAGCCGGGATATGCAGGACGCGCTCCCCTTTTTTATTTGACCGCAGGTCTTGAGGGAAGTATTTACAAAAATCATATCGCAGTCCGGCAAAAAACACTCACAAAACCAGGAGATCTCACATGAAACGCCCGTTTGAAACCTTTACCCGTTCACACCGCAGCAGTACTCGCGCCGCACGTCCGAAACGCCGTCTTTGCCGCCTGGAATCGCTGGAACGCCGAGACCTTTTGAGTGCCGTTCCACTTTCCGCGTCGGAGTACGCCGCGCTCACCGCGCAATACAGCTCTCTTTCCCTCCCGGAAACGATGGACGATCTGAATGTCATCACCCTCGACCTCTCCGAAGGCGACGGCCTCGCCGACCTCCAATCCGCCATCGTCAAGGCAGCGCACACCTACGAATCCGAACTGATCGTCGTCCGCACGACCGTAGACGCAAACACGGCATCAGCGGACTCCCGCGAGACACTTCAGATCAACATTGACTCTGTTGTTTTTGGTACCCTCACTATCGTCGGACTGGGCGACGCTCCTCTGACGTTGAATAAAGTAGGAATCCAAGCAAGCGGAGACAATACCGATATTGGATTAGCAAATTTGAAGATTACAGGTGCTTCCGATGGAATTATAGCGAATTCCTGCGACATAACCATAACCGATTGTGTGATTACAGGGAATGAAGGCTTTGGGATTTACTCGGACAACACCACCACGACCATAACCGATTGTGTGATTACAGGGAATGAAGACTATGGGATTTACTCGAACAACACCACCACGACCATAACCGATTGTGTGATTACAGGGAATGAAGACTATGGGATTTACTCGTACAACACCGTCACAACCATAACCGATTGTGTGATTACAGAGAATAAAGACGATGGGATTTACTCGTACTACAGCACCACGACCATAACCGATTGCGAGATTACAGAGAATGAAGGCTATGGGATTTACTCGTACAGCCACCGCACCACGACCATAACCAATAGTGAAATTGACGGAAATTCACAAAGAGGAATTTATATTGAATATAGTAAAAGCGGCACTATCATTAACACAAATATTACCAACAATACCGCCTCGCAAGCTGGTGGAGGTATTTATATAGAAGACGGAACATGGGATATCGTCAACTCCCTCATTGCAGACAACACAGCCGACAATTACGGAGCGGGCATCTTTAACGAATCCGGAACGGTTAAGATCACCAACTCCACGATCACGGGCAATACGACGAAGATCGAAGGGAGCGGCGGGATCCGGAATAATACCAGCAGCGGGAAAGTCGAACTGTACAATACGATCGTCGTCGGCAACACCGGCGACATTTCCGGCTGGGTCTCCGGCTCAAATAACCTCACGACGTCTGCGCAGTGGCAGTCCGGTGAGAATAACCTGACGTACGACGCCGCGCTTCCTTTGTTCAAGGATGAGGAAAATGGAGATTATTCGCTGGCGGAAGGGAGTCAGGCGGCGGACCGCGGGAGCAATGAGCTTGCGGAACTTGCCGGGCTGGATGAGTTGGCGAAGGATCTGGCAGGGAATGCCCGTTTTCAGAATGATTCCATCGACATCGGCGCGTTTGAAAGCGGTGACGTCAAGATCCAGCTCCCGCCAACGGTAACGCTTAACAAAATCCCAACATTCACGAACGCTCCCATTACGCTGACCTGGAAAGCGGAAGACGCTGACGGCGATCTCGCCTTCTGCGAAGTGTGGGTCTCCAAAGACGGCGCGGAGTTCGTGAGGGCCGCAGAGAACGTGACGGACGGGAAGTACGTTTTCGCGTTTGACGGTGATGGTCGGTATTCGTTCAAGGTCACGGCAGTCGATGAGGCTGGGAATCTGGCAGAGTCGGAAGTTCAGGAGTGCGTTTTCGATTCGACGGCCCCGGTGGTGATCCTCGGCGAAGTTCCGGCACAGACGAACGCGGAAAGTGTGACGCTGACGTGGACGGCGGAAGACGCGAAGTTCTGCGAAGTGTGGGTCTCCAAAGACGGCGCGGAGTTCGTGAGGGCCGCAGAGAATGTGACAGATGGTGAATATACGCACATGTTCAACGGAGAAGGGCAGTACACATTCCGTATCGTCGCAATCGACGAGGCCGGAAATGAGTCTGGACCAGCGGAGGGACAAGTCACGTTTAAAACTGCCGCACCGCCGAATGTCACTTTTGGATATATGCCGGAAATAGTAAATTCCCAATCGGAATATCTGATGTGGTTCGCGGATGACCCGGACAACGATTTAGCCTATTGTGAACTTTATGTTTCCAAAGATGGCGCGGAATTTGAACGTCTGGGCGGCGATTGGACCGATATGGGGTGTATGGTTAATTTTGATTCCAGCGGAACATACCGTTTTCAGATTATTGCCGTTGATGCCGCAGGAAACCGTTCTGATGCGGATGAGATAGAAATTCGTGCAGAACTGAGTACAAATATCTCTTCCGTAACATTTGGCGATATTCCGACTTCAATAGATCAGCGGTCTGTTCATCTTTATTGGAGCTGTAATATCAAAGCGGTTTCTTATATTTTGACTGTCTTTCAAGGTGAAACGAAACTGGAAACGATCGAAACCAGTAAAAATTCCAAAATATGGACAGCAGAAGAAGATGGAGATTACCGTTTCTGCGTCGTAGCGGTAGATGAGGCTGGAAATCATTCGGAACCCGCAGAAATCACGATCAATGTTCAAACCTGCCAAGTCCATTGTATGTTTTTAATTTCGCCCGGTACCGTAACCACCGAGGAACTTGATTTGATCTGGCAAGTGGAAGATACAATGGAAGGAGATTTCGCCTACGGTGAACTTTACGTCTCGAAAGACGGCGGTGAGCCGGTGCTCGTAAGTGGAAATTTGACCGAGACCATGTATTCTTATCGATTTGAGTCTAACGGTCTATACCAATTCCAGATTTACGCCTTCGACAAAGCTGGAAACCGATCTAATGCTGATTCGCTGGAAGTGCAGGTAGAATTGAACGCCTTACCTGTGCGTTTTGACGACATTCCGACGTCAACAAACAGCAAAAATATCGATTTGCACTGGACCTGCAAGACCGAAGCAGTTTCGTACCTGCTGACTGTCAGTTTGGAAGGAAGGGAGCTGGCAACGATACAGATGACGGGCAATTCTTTGACTTGGACGGCCGAAGAGGATGGAAACTATTTGTTCCGTGTATCTGCTATTGATGCCGGTGGAAATTATTCTGAACCTGCGGAACAGTACGTTTCAGTAGAGACCTGCCCTGTTAATGTAATGTTGTATTCCATTTGGGAAGAAGAGGGATACATTAAACTCTTCTGGCAGGTAGAAGATACTATAGAGGAAGATTTCGCTTACTGTGAACTTTACGTTTCCAAAGACGGCGCGGAATATCAGCGGATCGGTGGAGAATTGACAGGATGTGAATATTCCTACCATTATGAAACAGACGGAAGTTATTCTTTCCGTATTTATGCGATCGATAAAGCCGGGAATCGTTCCAGAGCAAATGAAGCGGGAATTATAGTTGACCATACCGCCCCGACGGTGACGCTTGGTGAGATTGCACAGATGACGAAGGATGAGGAGATCTTGCTAACGTGGACAGTCAATGAATTTGCTTCCTGCACGGTTTGGGTCTCAAAAGACGATGCGGAATTCGTGAAGGCCGCGGAGAATGTGACGGGCGGGGAGTACGCTTTCACTTTTGAGGGTGATGGCCGGTACTCGTTCAAGGTCACGGCAGTCGATGAGGCTGGGAATCTGGCGGAGTCGGAAGCTTTGGAGTGCGTTTTCGATTCGACGGCCCCGGTGGTGACGCTCGGCGAAGTTCCGGCACAGACGAAGGAGGAGGCGATCACGCTGACGTGGACGGCGGAGGACGCGAAGTTCTGCGAAGTGTGGGTCTCCAAAGACGGCGCGGAGTTCGTGAAGGCTGCGGAGAATGTGACGGGTGGGGAGTACGTTTTCGCGTTTGAGGGCGATGGTCGCTACTCGTTCAAGGTCACAGCAGTCGATGAGGTTGGGAATCTGGCGGAGTCGGCAGCTTTGGAGTGCGTTTTCGATTCGACGGCCCCGGTGGTGATCCTCGGCGAAGTTCCGGAGCAGACGAACGCGGAAAGTGTGACGCTAACGTGGACGGCAGACGGCGCGGCGTTCTGCGAGGTTTGGGTTTCCAAAGACGGCGCGGAATTTGTGAGGGTCGCGGAGAATGTGACGGGCGGAGAGTACGTTTTCGCGTTTGACGGCGATGGACGGTACTCGTTCAAGGTCGCGGCAGTCGATGAGGCTGGGAATCGCGCGGAATCGGAAGTCGTGGACGTCGAGAAGAAACCAAATATCTCGGCGGTGGTGAGTGGGAATCGGGTGAAGGTCGTTTGGGAAAATGACGGGCCGGAGGCGGATAGCGTGCGGTATCGGGAGGCCGGAACGCAGCGGTGGACCGTCCGGAAGCTCAAGGCCGGCGTGTCGGAGTTCGCGTTTAATGGAAGAGCCGGGAAAGAGTACGAGATCCAGGTCCTCTGCGGACAGCAGGAAGACCGCATTTTGACGGAGTCCGTCACTCTGCTCGTCTCGCCGAAAATGAAGGCGGAACGGAATTCCGTGACGGATGAGAGTTTCGCGGTGAACGTCTCGAACTGGGCCGGTCAGCTGTATGAATGCGCGTCGATGGTTTGCGTGACTCTCAACGGCGAACGGCAGGAGATCGCGCTTGAGAACGGACGCGGGTCGTGCGTCTTCTCCGGCGGCGAAACGGCAGAATTCGCGGACGGAGTGCTTCGTTTCGGAAACGTGAAGAGCAATTTCCAGCACACTGTCCGCGTCGCGTTTTCGAATGGCGAAAGCACGTCGGCGGAGACCTCCCCCCTGCGCATTCGGACTGCCATGGCGGCGTATGATGCCCCGGTGATCGAGTCGGTCGAGGCTCTGGATGGAAAGTCCGTCTGCGTGACCTGGACGACCGCGTACGGGAAGAATTCGACGCAGGCCGCGAAATACTACACCGTCCAGTACAGTACCGACGGTGAACGCTGGCGGACCGCCGCGACGCGCGCAGAGGGAAACGCCTTCATCCTCACGAATCTGAAAGCACAGACGCAATATCTCGTTTCGGTCTTCGCGACCCGAGACCGTGATTTCACGGCTTCCGTGCCGAGTGAGTCCACGCTCGTCAAGACGGCATTCCCGACCCCGGCGATCACGTCCGCCCGCAGCACGCAGACCGGCCGAGTGGTCATCTCGTGGAAGAGCGTATCCGACGCGGCACAGTATGAGCTGGCATACCGCGAGACGGAAAGCAGCAAATGGTCTGTCATTCCGGTCTCCAGCTCCGACGCGAAAGTCACGTTCACGCTCTTTGGCCTGAATTCCGGGAAGGACTACGAATTCCGCCTCCGCGCCCTACCGCTCGACACGACCATCCAAACCTCCGGCTGGTCCGGGATCAAAACCGTGAAGAAGATCAAATAGATCTCAGATCGAAAATGAAAAGAGGGAGAAACGTTCAGCTTCTCCCTCTATTTACTCTTTAGAACGTCCGTTCTTCTTTTACTTACGTTTTCTCGCGCGGAGCGTAAACAGCCCTGCCGCGCCAAGGATCATCAACGCCCATGCGGACGGTTCCGGAACTTTGTTCGGATCCTGATAGAAAGCCAGACCGTTGAAACCGATGCGGTCACCGCCTCCTCCGGAGTTGAACCATTTGTACGAGTTGTCCAGAAGCGTCATGCTGACTTCGTCGAACGCGAACGCTTCGTCGAACATGAAGTTCGCGTATTCGTCCTGACCAAACGCCCGGTCCACGATGAACGTGTCGGCGAAGACCAGCACATCGTCATCGTAGAATTCCATCGCGAATTCCGTCAGTCCGTTTCCATGTGTTCCGTCCCCGTAGCCCCAGACGAGGAAACCTTCGGCAAGAATATCTTCATCGGAGGCAAACGTGAGGACCGGGTTGACGTACTTTTCGTCCGGGACGGCGAAGTAATCTCCATACACCTTGTTGTTGCTGTCTCTTCTGTCGATGGTGTACCACGATCCGCTTCGGCTGTAGCCGCTGCCGCCGAGCAGATTGTTGATATTCGTGCCGGAGAGAGAGGTGTTGTTGATCGAAACACTGTCCGGACGGATGACATCCAATCCTTTTTGGGGCGTGTTGTAACTGGTCTGGAACGTGGGCCCTTCCGTGTACTGGTGGTTGCCGAACGTAACTTCCGTCAGTCCGACGCGGTCACCGCCGGCGTAGTTGCCTTTGCCGAGATGTTTGAAGTTATCGGTGATCTCCATGACGACCTTCGCAGCCCCCTGTACTTCCGGGAAGGTGAAGAGCTGCGGATCGGCCGCGTCGTAACGGAGCAATTTGAAGGAGTACTTCGACTCATCCTCGACCGCGATCTTGTTTCCGTCGGCATCGTAGAACGTGAGGTTGAAATCCTTTCCGGAGTTGCCGTTAGAAATATGATACGGAGTTACCGTGATGCTGGAGATGTTCTGCGCTCCGTCGAAGGTGAATTCCAGCTGCGGATCAGGATTCGAACCGTTGTAGTAATCACTTGCACTCTGTGCCGAACACCAGCCGGCAGAAGCACTTCCGTCGATAAGATTGCTGACCGGGTGATCGCCAAGTGCCGTACCGCTGATCTGTGAGACAGAAGTCGGTTTGATCTCCGTTACGGTGTTCGTGCGGTTGAACTGGAGTTCCCCGATACCCACTCGGTCCCCGCCGCCGGCGGAACCAAAGAAGTTATCCGTCAGTTCCATCTTGACCCAGCGGGCCGTCACGGGGGCGTCAAGCGCGATATCCAGTTTGGTGCCAGTGTTCGTGACCGAGGAAAGCGTCACCTGCTGCGTCGCGACCGGTGTACCGGAGAAATTGGCACTGTCGTAGAACGAAAGCGTAAACGATTTGACCGCGTTACCACCGCCGTAGTTCCACAGCGCGAGAGAATCCAGCGTCTGATTCGAGCTGAGGTCGAACAGCAGGATCGGATTCGGCTGCACGCGATTCTTGTCGAAATAGTCGTTGCCGGTCCCGCCGTTGGGGGCTGTCGTGACCCATGTTTTGCCGGGAGTGCCGTCACTGGCATGGAAATTGTTGTAAAAACTTTGCCCATTGGCAGTTTGCAGCACAATGACATTGTCCGCCGTGATGAGTTCAGCACTTGCCGGAACGGTAAAAGCTGCTGCCCCCAAAAGGAGCGGCAGTATGGAAAAAAGGTTTGATTTACGCATCAGAACCCCCTCTGAAAAATAAATAACTATCATTTTATAATAGTATTTTATTCCGAGAAAAGATCATGTCAAGAAAAAAATTCTAAAAAAGTCCCAAAATTTGAAAAAAATAAAAAAAATTTTCTCCATTCAGCCAACATCCTGCATCACGATAGAAAATGTCCGTTTTTTTAACTGTTTAACCACAGTTTCACAAAAAAAAGGAAACCGCCAGCCGTAGGCCGCAAGTTCCCTATTTTGTATCTGCCGCGCTTGTTCATGGAGAGCAAAGCGGCCTGCATCCATTACTTCTTTTTCCGGCAGCAGAACATCCCGAACGATCCGAGGATCAAGAGTACCCACGCAACAGGTTCCGGAAGGGAATCAGCCGGCCGTGCCAGCATCCCCGTGACGGCATACCGCCCAGCATAGTCTCCTGTCGTCAGCTGTACGTATTCCAGATTTTCAAAAATTCCGGAATCGGCGAATCTTCCGACAATGGTCTCTTTGAGCGTATCGCTGTTCTTTCCTGAAAGGACGACCGAGAACTGATCGCTTGGGTTCAGGAGACTATCCGCGGCGAACTCTAGGAAGATCTGTCCGTCATCAAAATCAAGCGTATCCCCAACGATGAGCATATCGTTCATCATCGGTTCCGTACCGCTGATCTCCAACCGCAGCACGCCGTCCGAACGAAGTGCAAACACTCCTCCGATCTCAGTTTTTCCGACGGGATCTCCCGGCGAAAATACGGCATTCTCTACCGTGAGATCCCCCGTCATGCCACCCTGGATATTGAGCCGTCCCGCAGAAACTGCAAGAGCGGAAACGCTGACAGCTCCGGCATCTCCAGTGTTCAGCAGAAGAGTGCCCTGGCCGGTCTTCTCGATCTCAGACGCGGTGATCGATCCGGTGAAACTCGTATTTTCACTATTGACGAGCGTCAGTCTTTGTCCAGAAGCGTCCAGATTCGCGAAAACGGCAGGATCCGTATCCGCACATCCTCCGGAAAGGTCGTACAGCGTACCGCCCGATCCAAGGATGAGAGTTCCCGCACCGCTGAAATCTTGAAGGTCTGCGCCGTTGCTCCGACGTCGATCACTGCGACGCTGTCGACCGAGACGGACCGGGCAAAACGGATCCCGGATGACGCCGGGCATCGGCATGTTCGCGCAGGTAGGCCATCCCGGCACATTTCCCAGCCTCAAGCCACGCCTGAAATTCCGGAAAAAACTCGGACTCCCCAGCCTCCACAGCCCCAAGAAG
>JAFQOH010000217.1:0-14662 GCA_017403345.1 Thermoguttaceae bacterium | reverse complement strand
TTTGACGCGAAACGTGAGTTTTTCGACCTACGAACCGAATCCGGAGCGTCTTTTAACGAAAATGGCTGCGGTGACGTTTCATGATCCGGAGAAAATGGATCTGAATGAGGCGGTCTATCGCGGGCGGTCTTTTGTGCTGAATACTTGGAATGGCCGAACGTCGGAATTTGACCCGCAGGCAATGACTGTGTCGTACGTCGGGCACGTTTGGAAGCAGTTCCTGGCTGGCGGAGTGCCGCAGGTCCAGCTGTTCTGCCAGACTTTCAACGGGGTCGGGATCACACGGATGACGGATCTGAAGGCGATGATGGAGGTGGAGAACGTCTTTCATCAGATCCTCTCGGATGACGAAGCGGAGGCCGTTCCTGGCTCGAGACCGCTTCCTGCCGCCTTGAGTGAGCTTCCCCTCTCTGCGAGCCGGATGGCGGTGACGCTTTTGAAGCGCCGTCTTGCGGAAGGGCTGACGAAGATCATGGAGCTTCCGCAGCCGGAGACGGAGGCGCGATTGAAGCGGATCGTGGGAAAAACGGGGCAGCTCCTTCTGCTTGAGCTTCTTGGGACGGGCGGGAACCTGCCGCAGGTCCAGAAGGCGGTACTTTGGCTGACGGAGCGGCTTCCTGAGAAATTCCTCGGGCATTGGCTGAAATGTTCGTCGGCCGCCGATGAATTCAAGGCGAAGATCCTGCGTCGGAGAATGGAGAAAAATCGCGCACTGCCGTCAGGGTGTGAGTTTTTGTGGAAGTTGACGGCAGAGTCAGTCGATTTGCTTTCTGGAGCAGGAAAGGTCGGTCTGGACGCCGAAACGGTACCCGGTCCGAAACCGCCGGTCCCCAACGCTGCGGTACTGCCTGAAATTTTCCTCAAAATGCCGTTGGAGCCTCTCTGTGACTGCTTCCGAGATCCGAAGACTGCCGATTTTCGGAAAGAGATGGTGGTCGCATGCACGCTGGGAATTTCGCGTTTCGTGGAACGGGAAGGGGCGCTGAATGAAAGGGCGCTTGAGCTGCGAAAAAAACTTGATGCGTTCATCGCGGAGGTCCCCGAACCCATTTTTGGTGAGATCTACCGAACGTACGGCAACTGGTTCTTCCTGAATTACCCGGGTGATTCGCATTTCCTCGGCGAGAAATTTACCTGCCTTGAGGAGGAGATCTTCCGAAAAACGGCAGACATTTCCGCGAAACTGGAGATCCTGTTCGACATTCAGGACATTCTGCCGGAAAAAACGGTTCCGCGCGTGCGGCGATGGCGGGCGCTTCAGAAAGCGATGCTGCCGATCACGACTTTTCAGGCGCAGGCGGGAAAAAAGATCCAGACTCGGGCTCTTGAGCAGGCGTGCGAGTCGATGGCGCAGTGTGCGTATGCCGTTTTGGACGACGTCCGTCTTTGGGCGGAGTGCGGCGGGCCGGCCGCTTCACAGTACGCGAAAATCAGTAAGATCTCCAAAGTGCAGAGGAATCAGCTGGCTGAAAAGCAGATGGAACTCCTTGCCGAGCTCTGCCGGCAGTGGAACTCGGTCGACCTGCTCCCGGTCGGGAATCGAACGCATGAGTGGATGCGGAAAAAACTGAAATTCTACTTCCAGACCCAGTCCTGGAACGCCGCGAAAATGAATCCGCTTGGAAACCAGGCGCTCATTTTGATGATCTTGGGCGGGATCGGGATCGGACTGCTGGCGGTCTTCCTTTTCTTCCTTTGCTTCATGGGGAACGGAGACGGAAGATCTGGAAGTTCGGAAAACGTTTCCGCTGCCGGTGCCTCTGTGGACCTAGAGGACGGAACGTGGGACGGCAGAGCGGTTCGCGGTGATTCGGAAGATGCTGAAGAGTCCGAAGAGTCAGAGGAGTCCGAGAACGGGGAACGTGCCGGTAAGTCCCGCAAAAAGAAGGGGAAAAACAGCGGAAAAGTCAGCAGAAAAGCGAATGAAAGATCCGGAGTGAATGAAACGGACGCCTCCCGGGAAAGCGTTTCGCTCGGCGAGATGCGGGGAACGGATGAGCCGGTGGAAGAGGAATACGCGCTGGACGTAGACGACGAATTGAGCGAGCTGCGCACGGCTGAGCAGAACATGAATTCGGCTGGCGACCTTACGGCCGGCGAACTTGCGGCGGATGGACGCACTGCGGATGGACGCACTGCGGATGGACGCACTGCGGATGGAATGGAACGCCTTGGAAATTCGCCGGCGCTGGCAGATGGAGAGACCGGTTCCGGGATCGACGCGGCAGCTTTGGCCATGGGGACTGCGTTCCAAAAGACGCTTCCGGAAACGCTTTCTGCTTGGAATTGCGAGATGGAGAAAAACGGGCAGATGCGGCGGATCACTCTCCCCATGGTCCCGCTTCGGTTTCAAGTGGAGGAGATGCCCTACGTTTTGACGGGAGAGGCTCCCATTCGGTCAGTCGGCGGTTTTACGCAGGAGGAAATGCAGGGGCTTGCGCTGCAGGGCGGCTACGTCCTTTTTGAAGGGACTGCGTATCCGTTCGGAGCAGTTCCGGCCAGCGTTACGCCTCCGCGGAAAATGGAAACGGCGGCTGACGGAGAAGGTGCCGGGAATGCCGGGATCGGAGGAATGAACGGGAGCGCGTCAGCGGGGAACGGGAAAAAGCGCCGGAAGCACGTTCTGAAGTCGGAGGATCTTGAGACGGTGCACGTCGAGGATGAACCCGGAGTTCGATTCCATGTGCCGGATCTGGCGAGTGCGTTGGGGGTCGAGTCCGTCGTCGTCGAGATGGGAGTGAATTCGGAAGACCAGCCGTGCCTTTTTGTGCGGGTCCAGCGCAAGGCCGCGGATGCTGGCGAGAGGCAGAAGCGAAGTCAGATCGAAGAGGAGGTGAAAGTCCTTGACGGGCGGATCGAAGAGCTGCAGCGCGTCGTGACGCTTTGCGAAAAGGAACTGAAGAAAGGGGTACGCAATGAGGCGCTCCTCAACGCTTTTCGTGAATTGGCGGCGTTCGTCGGCAAACGGACTGCGCTGACGATCCCTGCGGTGGAGGATCCCTCGGACGGTACGCAGGTCGAGCGTGCGCGAACGGCGAGGGAGCGGGTCTTTAGTGAGGAGATCCCGAAACTTTTGAAGTTAGGGCGTGAACGGCTGGAACGTTTCGCTGGCGAGAGGATGGAGCTCTTGGCCGGTCTGCCGTCGGAAAATGGATGGACGCCGACGGAGATGCGGATCGTTGAGCGGCTCCAGGGGAAAATGGACCGCGGGATGGAAAAGACGCTGATCTCGGCGGTCTTCTCCGGGAATTTCCTTTTCCATGTGCCGTTTCCGCCGCGTGTGCAGGCTCTTTTAGAGACGGCAGGAAAAGGAACTTCGGGGAACCGTGCGGGCTTGAATGCTCCGGAAGACGGCGCGGATGATGTGTTTGCGGAAAACGCAGTTTCGGATCCTTTCGGAGAGTCTTCCAGGATCCCGTCGACGGGGATCCAGCCATTCCCGCTCACGCAGGATGAACTCGGGACGCAGATCCGCGTTCTGTCTGAGGGAAAAGATTTTTCGGTGAAGACCGACGTCAAGAAAGCTCCGAACCTGCGTCTTGGTGTCGCGGGGATGGTGAGTGTCCGCTTTCTCGCGAATTTCGGAAAGAAAAACGGAGCCTCCGAGTTTGCCGTGACGGCGCAGGTCCGCCAGTTTATCCGGACGAAAAAACTACCCGTCGTGCAGCTTTACCCGGAATTGCCGGATGAAGGGGCTGAGATCGAGATCCTGCGGGAGACGGAGTACGTGCTCGTTTCCTTCCAGCTCCAGCCCAAGGAGACGCTCGGGCGTGCCGGGGCGCCGATCTACGTGACGCCGTACTATCAGATCCGGATCGGGGATGATGACGCAGACGCAGATGGCGATGCCGGCGCAGATGGCGATGCCGGCGCAGATGGCGATGCAGGCGCAGATGGCGGCAGTGTGACACGCTCTGCCGGTACGCGGAAGGCGGAGGGCCGGAAGATCCTCTTGAATTTCCGTCTTGAGAATGACGCGGTGAAGCGGATCCTGCAGGAAAACCGGAAAAGTGCGTCGGACTCTGGTGCGGAAGTCAAAACGGATGCCGCAAAATCGCGAAAGCGCCAGTCCTCTTCGAGTTGAGAGCTGCCGGAATCGTGACACCAAAACAGAAATTCAGGAAATCGTGAGATCGATCCTTTAATCAACGAAATAGACCATGAAAAATCGAACACTTTTTTTGCTTTTGCTGGCACTTTGCCCGCTTGCGGGACTGACGTTCCTTTCGCTGTGGGATTTTTTCAAAGTTCCGCCGCGATCCACCCCGGATGATTCGGCTCTGCTTCAGTCGATCTCGGTGAATTCGATGACGCGCCAGGAAGATGTGAAGACCGTGGAAGCACTTGGCGAGGGGCTGACGGAAGTGCACTTGATCCTGCCTCTGGATCTTGGGAACTCGAAATTTCTCGGCAACATGGTCCGGTACGGGGAGTTTGGAGAAGATTTAGCGTACCTGAAGAGCTGGAATGCGGTCCTCGGCAATCTTTCGGACACGCTCCAGCCGATCCGAAAGGTAACTTCCAAGAGTCTTGCGGACGCAGAAGACGTGACTCGCGAGACGCTTGAGACTTCGGACGGCGCCTCGAAAAGTCTGCAGAAAGCGCGGGATCGGATGCGCCGCTATGGTCGTGAGCTTTCGTCGTCTCTGGACTCCTTTTGTGAGAAAAATCCAGATTCCCAGCTGGCTTCCAATGCGGCCAACTATCGAATGAAACTTGAAGAGATGGTCTCTCTGGTCTCGTCGCGGATCGAGCGTGCGCGGGACGTCCACAAACTGAAAGTTTCGTTCCTTGAAGCGGAGGAGCTTCTTGCGGATGGAAAGCACATGGAGGCGTTTCGGCTTTGCAGCAAGATCCGGAGCAGTGAACTTCTAGATGACGCTTTTCGCCGCACGGTCACGGAGACGGGGTACGAAGCACGGACGCGCAGTGCGCTGACGGAACTGGATGAGATCGAGCAGTCTGCAGACAGCCTGGAGCGGAAAATGGAGAACATTCTGGTCCTGAACCAGAAGGTGAAGGATGCCGGGAAGGGATTGGAGAAAGAGACGCTGGAAGAGCTTGGCGGCGGCTACCAGGAGAAAATGTCTGCTTTGCTGGTCCGTTTCATTGAGGAATCGTCGTTGGAGGAGATACGCCAGGCGATGGATCTGCTTGCGAAGACGCCGCCTTCTGCATTTTCCGCATCACTGAAGGAGGCCGGCGAGATCCTCCTGAAGGTGAACGAGATGGAAAAGAAAATGCGTGAAGGGACGGGAAGCTCGGAGCGGTTTGAACTGGCGGATGGACTTCGGGAGGAGCTGCGTACGATCCTCATGACGATCCTAGCGGAACGTCTTCCGGCGGATGTGACCGCGAACGAAAAGGTCCAGGAAGCTGAAATGCGTGACGGACGCATCCTTACTGGATACTTTAAGGAGGTACGGGAAAACGGAAAAACGGCAGGCTTCAAAATTTATGCCTCGTACGAAGAGTTCCAGAATCCGACTTCATCAAAGGGGACGACCTCCGTCGATGAGTTCCTCACGCTGCCGGGGAAATCGCTGGAGGCGCGGTGTGTGGAAGAGTACCTGCAGGCGCGGGAGAAACTTTTGAACGACCCAGTCAAACGCTCAGCTTGGAATGAATTTTTGGGAACGTGCGAGCGGATGGCCAAAGACTTGGAAAGATGGGAAGAAAAGGCGGGAGTGAAGCCGATCTTTTCGATCCGGAAACCAACTGCGATCGCGAAGGGGGTGCTCAAAGACGAAAACTGGAGCATTTGGGAAGATATTTTTTGACTCGGGTGCAAAGTTGACGGGAAATCGCAAACGGCCTAGGAACCCAAGCGGTTTCAAGCAGAGGGGTTGGGCAAAAAAAGCCGGCCGCAGTTCCAAAAATGAAGCACTCGCACCGTTTTTTACGATAGAGTGGAAATCCTGAACTGGGGTTTTGTTTGAGATTATAGAAAAAAGTAGAAAATTTAAAGAATTTACAGGCGAAAACTTTGAAAAGGAGTGACCAAATGGCATACTCACAGGAAATCAGTCGGCACAATAAAGCATGCTTTCTTTTCCTTCTCGACCAGTCGTATTCGATGGAGGAGCCGCTGGGAGCGTCGCAGAATCGGAAGTGCGATGAGCTTGCTTCGGCACTGAACGGCTGGCTGCAGAACATGGCGATCCGTGCCAGCGGCGATTCCGGGATCAAAGATTGGATGGACATTGGGGTTTTTGGTTACCGGACGGACCAGGTGGGGAATCCGATCATCGAATCTGCGCTTCGGGGACCGTTGGCCGGTCGGTCGATCGTGTCTATTACCGATATTGGGATGAATCCGATCCGGATCGATCAGCGAATGCAGGTCATTCCGGATGAGGAGACCGGCGAAGTCATTCAGATTCCCTGTGAGGTGCCGGTTTGGGTCGATCCTGTGGCGGAAGGCGGGACGCCGATGTGTCACATGTTCTATCATGCCCACGAACTGCTTTCAGTTTGGATCCAAGAGCATCCGTACAGTTTTCCGCCGATCGTGGTGCACATTACGGACGGGGAGTCGCAGGACGGCGATCCTGTGCCGTATGCGCGTGCTCTCACGAATCTCGCGACCAATGATGGGAACGTCCTGCTGTTCAACTGCCATTTGTCGATGGCTGCGAACGACTCCTTCATGTTTCCTGCGGCACCTACCGGATTCCCGGATCAGCTGGCGTACAATTTGTTTGAAATGTCGAGCGTCTTGCCGGAAACGTTCTACCAGCACGCTGTGATGGAGGGGTTTCCGCTGCAGCCCGGCGCTCGCGGTATGGCCTTCAACGCGGACATGGTCTGCCTGATCCAGTTCCTCAATATGGGTACGCAGGCGGCGCCTGGGCTCCGTTAAAAACGCTGTGCGGCGTTCAGGAGCATGTTTGCGCAGGATCACGTTTGCGCAGAGTTCCGGAGTTCCAGAGTGCCGGTGATCGGAGTGGATCTTAGAGCTTCGGTCAGTGAACGGTTTTCTGGTCGGGGGCGGGACCGGAACTGGGGGAAATGAACGAGTTTGAGTTTTCAGAATACGTAAGGAATCATGAATAGAGCGTGCGTCATTTTTTTGATCGATGAGGCGCCTTCCATGCGGATGCGGATCGCAGAGGGAACGCATACGAAAATGGATAGCATTGCCACGGCCGTGAATTCGGCGATCCGACAGATGGAGGGACGTCCGCCGGTGGATGTGGCGGTCATCGGATACCATCGAAATCTCGATGGACTGCCTGAAGTTGGAAGCCGCTTTGGGGGAGCGTTTTCCGGAAGGATCTGGGTCTCGTCGGACGAGCTTACCGCTGCTCCTGTTCGGGTCGAAGAGCGTACTAGGCAGGTGGTGAATCCCGTTACGCGGGCCGTCACGCCAATGACGGTGAATTTTCCGGTCTGGTATGAGTCAAAAGTCGGGCCGGGAAAGATGGAGTACCTGCCTGTCTTTGAATTCACGGCCAACGTGCTTCAGGAGTGGACGCAGAATTCCCAGCCGGCAGCGCCGCCGCTGATCTTCAGTTTTTTGAGCGATCTTCAGCCCGGAGTTTCCATTGCGAATGCGGTCGTGCCTCTGGGGAAGGTCTCGACTCCGCAGGGCCCGCCGTTCGTGTTGCAGTTTCATGCGGGAACTTACGCGAACGTCCCGGCCATCAAGTACCCTGCAGCCCCGAATTTTCTGCCGTACGGTCCCGTGCAGGAACTTTTCTTTGGGTGCAGTATCCTGACGGACCCGATGCTGGATTCCCTGCGTCAGAATCAGGAATTTCCGCCGCCTGGAGGAAAGGGGCTCGTGTACAATGGGCGCATGATTGACATGGTGCGAATGCTGGGGATCTTGGGAGTGTACCAGAATTCCATTCCGGCTGCGGATCAGTCCCCTGCTCCGGAGACCGTTTCGTCCACCATTTCTGATCTTCCGGTTCCCGAAAACGTGCCGGTCTCACAGCCGATTCCGCCGATCCCTTTGGCAGCATCGTCTGGAGTGCCGGTCCCGCCGCCGATTCCGGAAGAGGTTTCCCGTCACGTTTCGCCGCCGGAAAACGAGGTTGAGAAAACGCATGCCGAGCGGTTTCCGATGCCTGCTCTTTTTTCGCATTCTGCGGAAGAAAATTTCATTTTCAGGGAATTTGACAAAGCGGAAGACGAAGATGGTTCACTCGCGGACATTCCGCCGGTCGATCAGCTCCCGGAGGTGAAAAGTGAGGCGGTCCCGGATGGGTTTGAATTTCGGTGCCGGGCGCTTTCGACGAATAAAGTGCCGGAGGGATCGTCGGATCTTTCGCCGCGCTTAACGCTGATGATCCTGCTGGTGGACCGATCGGTGACGGATCTGACGTACCGACCGGCGGTCGAAATGTGGACTCGTCGTCTGGAGAAGACGCGGTTCATGCTTGGCGAGCTTTCCCGGCGCGGCCGTGGCAGATACGATGCGGCACTGATCTTCTACGGCAAGGAGGCGGACGGTTCCATGTCGGTCGAGAGCGGCACATTGGGCCGGAGTTTTCTTCCGGATAATTTGCTTGCGGAAGCCGCGGGAAAAGTGGAGTCGATGACGATCCAGATCCCGAACGGCATTGGCGGTCTGATCTCTCTGCCGCGGAAAAAGCTTTCCTTCACGGACTGCTCGCCGACGTATCCTGCCTCACCGATCCCGGGGTTTCAGCGTGCCGTTGAGATCGTGCGGGAGTGGGACTCTGCGCGCGAGGAAAAACTCCTTGCGCCGATCTTGCTGCACATTACGGCCGGGAAATTCCTGATGGATGAATTTGACGCGGCGATCGAGTGTCTGAGCGCACCGGATCTTCCTCCGATCCAGCTTCAGCACTGGGTCTTCACGGAGCGTCCGCATTCGGGGGTCTGCTGCCCGAGCAGTTTGGATTTTACGCAGGATGAGACGCTTCAGGCGATTTGGGAGCGTACTGCGCCATTACCGGGACGGGAGTTTCTGGCGGGAGTGCGGCCGGGGATCCATGAAGAGTCTAGCGGGATGATGGTGAACATGGATTTCGACGTACTGTTTGAGGTCCTCGACACGCTTGCGGCGAAAAACCGTCGACCGAGCGATTTGTAAAGATCACGGCTCGTAACGCGGGCGGAAATGATATTTTCCGGCGCGCAGGCTGAAAATACAAAATGGGACAGGATGTGCGTGAAACAGAATGTCTCGTCTGGATCTGGATCCAGTGATGAAGTAAAGAAAAGGATGAAGAGGCTTAAAGCATGACGGTATTCAAAAGTCGGACATTTTGCTATGCGAAAGACGCGGAAAATCCGGATCAGAATCAGGATGCGTTCCAAGTGGATGCGTCTCGCGGAGTTGCGGTGGTCGCAGACGGCGTTTCTTCGGCGATTTTTTCGGCTGCGTGGGCTAGGATCCTCACTCAGCACGTCGTGACGGAGCTGCCCGATCCGCAAGATGCAGCTGCATTTGGAACGTGGCTGGGACGATTGCGCGAGAAGTGGGAAAGCGAGATCAAGACGGACGATCTGGCATGGTTTCAGAGACCAAAGTTGGCATCCGGGGCCTTTTCGACGCTCCTCTGGACGCAGGTGCGCGAGATCGTACCGCCAAAGCCGGGAACGCCTGCTTGGGAAAAGCTAAGGGAGCCGGATCCTGCAAGACGCTGTTTTCACGTGAAGGGGGCCTGCATCGGCGACAGCTGCCTCTTTCATGTGCGGCCGGGAAGTGCGGATTCCGAAATGTTTCCCGGAACGGATCTCTTTTGTGCCCTGCCCCTCACGGATCCCGCTGCTTTTGATCTCCCGCCGCTCGTCATTGGGAGCAAAGATCTGGGACGGGACGCACAGATGAAATTTACGCCGATCGAGCTTTTGGTGCAGGAGGGCGATCTGCTTGTTTTGGCGACGGATGCGGTTTCGCAGTGGCTCCTGAGGTGCTATGAAGCGCAGGCCTACCCGCGATGGGATCTTTTCTGGGAACTTGACCAGGCCTCGTGGGAAGCGGAGTTGGATGCCATGCGTGCAAACGGAGAGATCCGGTACGATGATTCCACGCTCGTACTTCTTCAAATGGGCGATTCAGAGACGTTTCTGAATCCCTGCGATGAAGAGGAGCCGCAGTTTACGGAAGATCCTGCCGCGTATGCTGCGGAAATCCTGCCCGATGCCGACGCGGTACTCAATGCTGACGCGGTACTCAATGCCGACGCGGTACTCAATGCCGACGCGGTACTCAATGCCGACGCGGTACTCAATGCTGACGCGGTACTCAATGCTGACGCGGTACTCAATGCTGACGCGGTGCTCGAAGATGATGAAGAAGAGATCGAGTTGGAATTGGAGACGGTGTTTGAGGGGGAACCGGAACGCGTGGCTGCCTTTACGCCTGCTGCTGATCTTGCTGTAGATCTTGATGTAGATCTTGATGCTGAGTGCGGGGACGAGCGCGTCGAAAGTGCAAGTCCCGCTGTTGGAGATGTTTGGGGAGCTTCTCCGGAAATGACGAAGTTTGCGGACGCGGAGACGTTAGAGTCTGCGGAAGACGGTGCTTACGCGGATCGGGAAGAAACGGTGGTGCCCCGAAAAACTGCGGCAGATGTCTCGGTCCGGTCTCCGAACGTCCAGTCATCTTCCGGCATTTCACGTGAGACGGCACGGCAGGTCGCTCGGCGAGATATTTCCGACTCGGCACGGCCTTCCGGAGCGGGAAATTCCGGAACGGGAAAACCGAAGGGGGGTTTTCAGTACCGGATGGCTTCGTCGCAAACTCCGCGTCGTTTTGAAAACGGCGAGGTGCAGAATACCGGCACGGCAGAAAGATCGGCGTCTCGTCCGTCTATGGTTCCGGAGGGACGCAGGGCGGCGCAGGATCCGCAGCTGGAAACAGAGGGGGCCGCGGATCTTTCAGAAGGTTGGCAGCAGATCCGTGAGGGGTCGGCTCAGATCGCAGGCATTCTTGGCGAACAGTTGAGTGACGGAATGAGCCGGCTTGGGTCGAGCATGAATCGTCTCGGAAGTCAGCTCAATGAAGGAGTCAGTCAGCTCAGCGATGCGGCCAAACCGAAACTCCAGAGTATGGCTTCCCGTTTTGCGGGACTGTTTCGCCGTAAAGGAACCGATGGTACGGAAGCAGCCTCGGAGGATACTCAGGAACCGGGATCCGATGCTTCGCCGAAGCGCGTAGTCGATCCTAATCGCCGCCGTTTCTACAATCCGCCTCCGCGAGAGTAAGAATTTCGAAAAAAAACACTTTTTTAAGGAGGGGGGGGCTTGACAAAAAGTCCCGCATGGTATATCAATACGAAATTGACTGTGAGCGTGACCTGAACGGCGCTGGGGGGGGCCTTTCCAGCTGGACGGAGTGTCCGTTGCCTGAAAAGAGCCTGAAAAGAGTCTTCAATGTGCCGGGGAAGCGTAAAATAGGAGCCAGGTAAGGATAAGAAAATGAGAATTTTGCCTAATTTTCCAGAAACTCAGACTCGTTCAACTGAAAATGTTCCGCGCATTCCGAATGGGAACGTTTTGTCCCCGCATGACGCTTTGATGCCGTCATTGTGTGGTTTTTCGAAGTTCTCTGTCAGTCCGGTTTTTTTGCCGGGATCGGGGAAGGAATTTGCAAATGGACTGACTCCGCTCTCTGTTCCTGCTTGGCTTCTTCCTGATCTGGCGGACGCGCGGCTTCCGGAACTCGGAGTCTCCTCGGTGTTTCAGCCTGAAACATTTTTGCCCGAAACTTATCTTTCGGAACTGAACGGCGGTGATGTTTGGGGAGGCGGACTCGGCTTGGCGGTGCGTGACCTGCCGCCGTTCGTCATCACGAATTCTTATGATGACGATGAAGATGATGAAGGAATGGATGACCTGTCGGACGGGGACGACGAGGATATTTATGAGGAAGTCGAGAGCTACGCCGATTTTGATGACGATTTCGATGATGATTTCGAGGATGAATTCGACGAAGACTACGAAGATCTGGCCCGGGTCGACGATGAAGACGGCGACGGCGAAGATGATGAGCTTGGGACGACTTCGACTCGGTATGAGGAAGAATTCGGTGACGTTGACAGTCAAACGAAATTCCTGCCGGACAATGAGGAGACGATCATCGACGAGATCGACGTTTCGGGAGCATCCGTCTTCAACGATTTCGATGATGATGAAGAGAATGGAGCTTTCAACGAGTACGACAGCTGAGTTCAGAAGATCCGTGCTGTTGAACGTGTAGGTTGGACGGACAGTTCGGCAGAGCGGTCTTCTTTGCCGGACTGCAGTACAGAGATGAGTATGGCTGACGGATCGATCGTGATCGGGCCAAAATCAAGGAAAATCAAAGGAAAAAAATAGAAAGAGAAACGAGGACAAAATGCTCCACATTCGCAAACAGGTCGAAGAAGCCGTTGCGGCGATCCGTGCACGATGGAATGGAAATCCGAAAGTCGGGATCATTTTGGGAACCGGGCTAGGCGGTGTTGCGAAAAACATTACGGATACCGTGACGTTTGACTATTCGGAACTTCCCCATTTTGCGTCTTCGACGGCCATGACGCACGCGGGAAAGCTCGTTTGCGGTAAATTTAACGGCATGGACGTCGTTGCGATGGAAGGGCGGATCCATGCTTACGAGGGGTACACTTGGCAGCAGATCACATTCCCGGTCCGCGTCATGAAAGCATTGGGGGCGGAGCTTTTGATCGTCTCGAATGCGTGCGGCGGAATGAATCCGCAGTATCGGCAGGGGGACATCATGGTCATTGAGGACCACATTAATCTGATGGGCGGCAATCCGCTCGTTGGGGTGAATGACGATGCGCTTGGCGAACGTTTCCCGGATATGTGCGAGCCGTACACGAGATCGCTCGTCGAGGCGGCTTTGGAGATCGGACGCAAGAACGGCTATGCGATCCATTCCGGCGTTTACGTGGGGGTGTTGGGACCGAATCTTGAAACGCGCGCGGAGTATCGTTTTTTGCGCGGGATCGGCGCGGATGCGGTCGGTATGTCGACGATTCCGGAAGTGATCGTTGCTGTCCACTCCAAAATGCGGGTCTTGGGGCTTTCCATCATCACGGACATGTGCCTGCCTGACGCACTGAAACCGGCGGATGTGACGGAGATCATTGCGACGGCAAATGCTGCGGAACCGAAACTCAGCCAGATCGTGCTGGAAATTTTGGAGAGCGAAGCACAGAGTGTGTGACCTGCATGTGTGATTTGAGGCACACGATGATGCAAAATTCCAATTTGTGAAAATTACTGGGATATTGTATCATCGTGTTGCTCATTTGGACTTGATCTTGCGCCAATTGGGGTTCGTTTTCGCAGGATCTTAGCCCTATTTCGTTTAACGGGTACGCAGTTTTCAATTTCCTCGCAGTTTGCCAGTTGACTCATCAGCCTGAAAAGGAGCATCAGCCCGAAAACGAGTTTGACTTGGCTGCGGACTCATGATTTTCAGAGGCAGGACTCCTTTTATTTCGGTTTTATTTTGATTTTTCCGGCGTTTGAGTGTGATTGCGGCAGCCGTTTTTCCGGGAAATTTCCGTCAGGAAGTTTCTCCTTTCTTTTTGTTGCTCTTCTGCGGCTCTTCAGTGTCTTCAGTGGTAGAAAACTGGTACGCACACACCGTTCGGAGGATTTCGGAAAGCGGGACGGAATGTTTTTCAGCTGCCGCCTGACAGTCGGAAAATTCGGGTGAAAACTGAATGTCCGAGCTGCCGAACGTACCGATTTTGATCCGGATCGGACCAAACGGAGTCCCGACGGTTTCCCAGCGCCGATGTAGTGAGTACCGCGTCACCTGAAATTCACGGATCCCGAACGTTCCTGTCTCGCGGAAGAAGCATTCCAAGACGGCCTCACGCATTTCCGGAGCGATCAGAACGCCGAGCTGAGTTGCAGGACGCTGCTTTTTCATCGTCAGAGGAGTAAACCAGACGTCAAGCGCTCCCTGTGCAAAAAGCGACGCCATTGCTGCACCGAGCTGTTCCCCAGTCACGTCATCGAGATTGGCTTCCAGCTGGAGAAGAGTTTCCGTCAGGTACGGTTTCTGGCGGAGGGTTTCCGAGGAGCGTGAGTTTTCTGATCGTTCGGACTCGTAAAGGACCGCGCGAAGTACGTTGGGCCGTGACGCCATGGCACGGTGTCCGAACGAGTTGAACGAATCAAGGATCCGGGCATTTCCGCGGAGCTCGGCCTTTTTCCAGACTGCAAAAAGTGCCGCGGCTGTCGGGGTCAGCATCTCGCACTCTTCATTGTCCGTGGAGACTGCCAGACCGTATGTCTGAAGGAGTTCCTGCGTCGCGGGGGCTGGAAGCGGGTAAACTCCATGTGCACACCGAACCATACCGATCCCCGTTGGAAGTGGAGAGACCGAAATACCGTCCACTTCCAAAAGCGTCAGTGCCAGACAGCTCCCAACGATGTCGATGATGGAATCCACTGCGCCGACCTCATGAAAATGCACCTCATCTGCCGGCTGACCGTGAACTTTCCCCTCTGCCTTTGCCAGCGCAAGGAAAACTTCAAGGGAAAGCCTCTTCGCGGTTTCTGGAAGGTCACTGTTCTCGATCAGACGCCGAATATCCGCGTGCGAACGGTGAATGTGCGAGTGTGCGTGGTCGTGCGAGTGGGCGTAGTCGTGCGAGTGTGCGTGGTCGTGCGAGTGGGCGTGGTCGTGCGAGTGGGCGTGGTCGTGCGAGTGGGCGTG
>JAFQOH010000216.1:0-20030 GCA_017403345.1 Thermoguttaceae bacterium | reverse complement strand
TCAAAAAGTTCTTGAAGAGGGAGTCTGAGGGAGAAACAACTTTCAAGATGTTTCTCCCTCACGAGCGTCACGACATGACGGGCAGCCAGACGGCTCTCGCAGAGTGCCGTCGCGCGTGGGACCTTCAGCTGAAGGATCTCAACTTCAGAAACAGACAAAAGATCAAACAGTTCTTGAAGAGGGAGTCTTAGGGAGAAACAACTTTCAAGATGTTTCTCCCGCACGAGCGTTACGACATGACGGGCAGCCAGACGGCTCTCGCAGAGTGCCGTCGCGCGTGTGACCATCAGCCGCAGGATCTCAACCTCAGAAACATACAAAAGATCAAAAAGTTCTTGAAGAGGGAGTCTGAGGGAGAAACAACTTTCAAGATGTTTCTCCCTCACGAGCGTCAGAATGAGGAAGCATCTTTTTGAGGATCCGCGTTTCGGCGGTCCAGGAGGTGATTTTCTGATGATCTCATAAAATTTCCTCACCGTGAATGTTTGCGGCCACGGATCGGATCGGTCGCCATTATCGACGAGCGTGCATTGAAATTGAGTTTCGATCTTCCAAATGAACAGAACGAGATCTTCGGTATCGGTAATGATCAGAAACAGCTCATCATCCGGCAGGAACCAGCCAATGCGTTGGCTGAGGAAGGATCGCCAACATAGAGAAAAGCCAATTTGAGTTCTTTTTTTATTTTTTTATTTTTTGGATGTGAGATGACTTGACTTTTCTTCGTATTCACTTAAAATAAAGGAAAATGGTTTGAAACTAGGATTTAAATTTAAATACCCGCCCGAAATAAAACCTGCCGCCATCACTTTCAGTCAGGAGTTCAATTCTGCTGAAAATTTTTGAAGAAAGGAACCATTCCAATGTTAAGTCGACGAGCATTTTTGAAGGGAACGACTGCGGTATCGGCAGCGTCTGTTTGTCCGGATTTGGTTCCCGGTGCTGTACTGGGGAAAGAGGGAAATCTTCCTGCGAACGACCGGATTACGATAGCCGTTCTTGGGGTGGGCAATCGCGGTCAACATTCGATCCGTGCGATGCAGCCGCTTCCGGACCATCAGATCGTGGCAATCGCAGAGGCTCGGCGAGACCGTGGGGAGAATGCGTGCCGAATGGTGGAAAATTTCTATCGGGAACGGATCGGCAGTGCGGAATACAAAGGGTGCCGACTTTATGGAGATTTTCGGGAAATTCTTTTGCGAGATGATATTGATGCTGTTTGGGGGACGGTGTGCGACCATTGGCACGGGTGCCTTTACAGTCGGATCATTGAGTCGGGAAAGGACGTTTACGGCGAGAAACCTCTGACGCGCTGGATCGGTCAGGGGGTGAAGGTAAAACAGCTTGTGCGGCAGTATGGTACGGTATTTCAGACGGGGACGCAGCAGCGGAGCGATCCGAAATTTCGGCTTGCGTGCAATCTTGCGCGAAATGGGTATCTTGGAAAGATCTCGGAGGTCCAAGTTGCAGCTCCGGGCGGGACTGCGATCCCGAGTGTGCCGTCTTGCGATCCTCCGGAAGGTTTCGACTGGGATATGTGGACAGGTCCAGCGCCGCTGCATCCGTTTGATCCTCGGCGAGTGGAGTGGCTGGGACTGTACATGATCGCGGACTACTGTGCCGGTTTCATCACGAATTGGGGCGTGCATCATCTCGACATTGCCGGCTGGGGCGTTCCGGAAATTTTCGAGAAGCCGTTTGATATTGAGGGGAAAGGTCTTCTTCCGGACCATGGAATGGCGGACACGTGGATCGCGTGGCAGATGAAGATGACGTACGACAGCGGGTTGAGCCTGAATTTTACAAATACGGGGAATCCGTACGAGCAGGGATGCCGTTTTGTGGGCGACGAAGGTTGGGTCCATGTGAATCGGCGGGAGATCAAAGCGAGCGATCCGGCTTTGCTGACAGTGAGGTTCAAAGATTCCGATACGATGCTGCACGAAAGTCCTGCGTGGGCGGATTCGTACACGGCACACACGGCAGACTTTTTCCGAAGTATGCGTACACGGCAAGATCCGGTTTCGCCGGTCGAGCAGGGACATTATGCCACGACGCTCGGAAACGTTTCGGATATTTGTCTTCGGCTGGGACGAAAACTGCGCTGGGATCCGCAGCAGGATGCGTTTCTTGGCGACGATGAGGCGAATCAGATGCGCATGCGTGCAGAACGCAGTCCGTGGACGATCTAGTTTAAACGGAAGAACGTTTGATCGGGAGTGAACGCGGTTTAGGAGTGAACGCGGTTTAGGAGTGAACGCGGTTTAGGAGTGAACGCGGTTTAGGAGTGAACGCGGTTCGGGAGTGAACGCGGTTTAGGAGTGAACGCGGTTCGGGAGTGAACGCGGTTTAGGAGTGAACGCGGTTTAGGAGTGAACGCGGTTCGGGAGTGAACGCGGTTCGGGAGTGAACGCAGTTCGGGAGTGAAGGCAGTTCGGGAGTGAACGCGGTTTAGGAGTGAACACGGTTCGGGAACGTTTTCGTTTGGTGAGAACGAAAACTCCAGTCGATCGGGGCGAATTTTAGGGTTTTGAAAGGGTGTCCTTTTTCATAGGATCGAAGTAAGGAGATTTTGATAGAATGGAATTGCATTTTAGTGTTTTTCGTGGAAAGTTCGCACAGACTATCATTTCAGTATTTCTGGTTTGGGGACTGATTTTTGGCAGTTCAGCACTCCTTGCCGAGAGCGTCTGCCCGATTTGTCCGATCCCGCGCGAGTATCGAGCTGCTGGGGAAACGCAGATAGTGGCAAATGCGCAGTCTGCCGTGATCATTCTTCCTGCGGAGCCGGGAACGACGGGGCAGTATGCAGCGGAACGGCTTCAGACACTCATCCGGAATCGTTTCCGTATGGAACTGCCGATCGCGGGAAATGACGCGTTGGAAGCATTGGAAAAAGGCAGCGTCAGCTCTAATTTGGCGTTTGTGCTTTCGGTGGATCCCAATGCGGTAAAACGTGATGGAGAAAGTGTCGCCAACGGTTTCCGGATCTGGTTTGAGACACAAGAGAACGGCCGGACCCGGATCCATCTTCAGGGAACCGACGCTCCGGGATTGATCTACGCCTGCGAGGCGGTTTTCGGGCTGATCTCGAAAGATCCGGCAACAGGAAAAGTTCAGATCACGAAAGCCGAAGTCTGTGACTGGCCCTCCATTCCATGGCGCGGGCGTCCGCATTCCGTCATGGCACACCAGCTCGCGCCGGGTCAGCTGGACGCATACGTTCACGCACGCATCAACTTCGCGGACTACCGGGACGATCCACGCGTGAAGGAAACGCTCACGATGCCGCCGCGCAAAGCGTCGATGGGCTGCCCTCCCGGTCAACCGGTCGATGCGGAACTCGCTAAAAAACTCCTGGCGGAATGCCATCGCCGCGGAATGTATGTTTACGGAGTAGCGTCGTGCAATCTTCCGGAAAACCGCTACGCCCTCCTGACACAGACGTTCGATGAACTTCTGGCTCTCGGCTGCGATGGGATCTGGATCTCGATGGACGACACGGGAGGCGGCTCCGATCCGGTCCGCCTCGCGGAATATGCTGCGGAATACATGCGGAAAAAGGGGCTGAAAGGGCACGATGTCCTCTTCACGCCGGGTCTGCGTGAGTACCAGAATATCGATCTTCCGCTGAATCGCCGCATGGCGCAGATCGAGACGTTCAATGAAGCGACGTGGATCTTCACGCGGGTCCCGTGTGCCGCGGATGCCGAACTTGCGCGCAAGATCGGACTGAAAAAGAAGGTCGCGTGGTGGTTCAACTACTGCGAGACCAGGTATCCGGACCCGAAGGCGGGGTTTATGCACTCATCGGCGATTTTGACGACACAGCGGAAGAACGGTCTGCCGTCGTACATGAATCTGCTTCCCATCACACCGGGGTGGGGGAGTCCTGAATTTGAAAAGATCCGCGACGCGGCGCAGAACGTGGACCACGTGAATCTCTGGGCCATGTGCGGCGGGTGGCCGTCGGAGTACGCTATCACCATGTTCGGACACTGGGCGTGGAATCCGGAAAACTGCGACTGGCCGCATCTGCGTGATTCGATCTACTCTTTCGTCTGGGGACCGGGTCAGGTCGAGCTGATCCGGAAATTTGACGAGACGTACGCGGAACTCAAGACGCTCTACATTTTGCCGCGAAACTGGAGTTTCCGCACGCCGGACAATGGACTGGTGCGTCTGAAGAGTCCGGAAAATCGGGAACGTGCACTGGAACTGCTCGCGCAGCTGGACGCCATGGCGGCAGAACTGGCGAAAAAGGGACCGACGGAAACGGCTCTGGATGCGAAGCGTCTGGAATACCAGTACATCGAACCGATGCTCACCGCACTGCGTATAGCCCGGATCCAGGCAGAGCTGGACTACCCGGAATACGAATTCGCGAATTTTGAACACACGGCAGCCGCTCTGGCGATGGAAAAAGGTGAGGCGGCGGCGAATGCGTACCTTGCCCGTGTTCATGAAACGGTCTCAGCGCAGCTCGTGAAACTTTCGGCGGCTCTTCAGGAACTCAAGGACATTGAGCCGGTTTTGGATATCTGGCGAGCGCGTCTTGCGGCGGGAAAGACCATGGCGGAACGGAAGGCCGCGGAACTTGAGAAACGAAAAGCAGAGTGGGAAAAACTGACCCATCTGCACGTGAAGGAGATCTTCCCATTCCAGAGTGCGCCGGTCGAGGGAAACTTCGCGGCACTCTTCGATGGACTGCAGAAACCGAATTTCCTGGAGACGCTTCGAGTCATCCCGGCAGAGGTATGGAAAACGGAGGTTTCCCAGACGACGGGACCGTATCGAGTCGGAAAATTCCGCAGGGATGGGATCGCCATGCCGACGCTGGCGGCCGTGATGGTCCCGCGGCACACGAAAACGAAGCCTGGAGATGCGGGTTGGATCGAACAAACGGTGGATCTTGGAGCGTTTTCAGACGCGGACGGACCGCTTCAGGCGGAGCTTTTCCTCACCGACACGCGGGTTGACCACCGATACCAGAATGTGCGCAAGATCGAGATCCTGGTGAACGGAAAAGTCATCTGGTCGCGTGACCTTGCGGATCCGAATGCGAAAGACTGGTGCGTTTTTCCGCTGGAACGTGCCTCGGAAACGGATGCCTCTTGCCGGATCGTGGTCCGTGTGACGGAACTCCAGAACGTTTCCGACCACACGAGCTGGGTTTTTGTCGGTCCGCTGCGGATCGTAAAAGCGCAGGAAACGGCATCAAAATGAAATTGAAAGACCGTCGAAATGACGGATGAACACGTCGTAGAGAAAATCAGGCCATTTGAGAAAGCGAGGCGGAACATGAAGAAGATATTTGCATTTTTTCTGCTTTTAGGCGTTCTGGCGGTTCCGCTTTGCGCGAGTGACTGGGACACGACGGGCAAAGGGGGGCGCGGCGGACAGCTTTCTCCAGAAATCGCAGAGAAAGCTTGGATGGAATTTCCGGCATACCAGCCGGGGACGGATGCGGGAGTGCTGCTTACGATGGATTGGGTCGTGATCGACGCCATGGCGGATCCGGAAACTCGCCAAAAGACCGCGGCTCGGCTCGCTGCGCTCCTGGGAGCCCCAAAGACGACTCCGCAGGCAAAGAAATTCATTTGCGCGAAGCTCTACCAGATCGGAACGGAGGCGGAGATCCCGGCCGTCATTCCTCTTTTGAGCGATGCGGATTCCGTCGATGATGCGCGGCTTTTTCTGGAGCGGATCGGTACCGAGTCGGCACGACAGGCACTTCGTGAAGCTGCGGAAACGCTCTCCGGACGGCCGTTCATTGGGGTGGTGAATTCACTCTCGCTCCTGCAGGACGGACCGGCGTTTGCGAAAATCGTTTCTCTAACGGCGTCAGGGGATCCTGAAGTCGTTCGGGCTGCGTGGCGTGCTCTCGGAAACTATGGCAGTGAAGAAGCAGGGAGATTTTTTCTGGAGCGTCTGACGGCAGAACGGAAAGCGAACATTTGGCTCGAGTCGGCGGCTGTACGCTGTGCGATACTGCTGCGCGAAAATGGAAATGTGACGCTTTCCGAGGCCGTGCTGGATCAGCTGACCTGCACGTTCCGTTCTTTGGCAGGACGGAAAGCAGGATGGAAAGCGCGCTGGGATCTCTTTCCCTCTGCGCTCAAAAACGACATGGCGCAGGAATGGATCGATTCGGAAGATCCCGTCAAAAAAAATCTTGCGCTTTCGCTGCTCGCACCCAAATTGGAAGCGGAACGAGAGAACAAACCGATGGAGATCTGGTTCCGTGAGATGATGGGACAGAACGAGATGCTGGCGCGTGAAGCGGAGATCTGGTTCGCGTCTCAGCCGAAAGAGAAGGTCGGTCCGTTTCTTCTTGGGAAAATGAAAGCGGAAAAAGTGCCGTCCGTGAAGATCGTGGATCTGCTCGCGAAACTGAAATTCTACGATGCGATCGATTCTCTCGTGGAGCTGGCGAAGCAGAAAGATCCGGAGTGCTGGTCTGTGGCGCTTCGCGGGCTGCGCGGCGTCTGCGATCCGGACGAGTTCGATCTGCGCCGCATGCTGAGACTTTACCTTGAAGTCCAGGATCCGGTCCAAAAAGACCTCGTGAGCCGGACGACTGCCGCCATTGCAGAGAAAAATCCGAATGCGGAGACGCGGGCTGACGTTTTGCTGGTGCTCATCGACGCGGAACCGGAGAAAGATTCGGCTGAATTTCAGATCCAGGTCCTGCCGCTTCTGGGGCGTCTTGGAACGGCGAAGGTCTTTGCTCTCGTGGAAAAAAGCATGAATTCCGAGAATGCAGACATTCAGGAGGCTGCGTGGCTTGCGCTGTGCAATTGGCCGAATGCAGAACACGCGGCACTTCTCTGGAAACGAGCGGAAACCGGAGATCCGGCGGCACTGCGAGCTTTCATTCGCGTGATCACCATCCCGTCCGAACGGCCTGCGGCAGAAGTGTTTGCCGACCTGAAGCGGGCGTTTGAGAAAGCGGTGGTCCCGGAAGACCGTCTTTTGGCTGTGGAACGTGCAAAAGCCGTCCGTACTCTTGAGATCGTCCAGTGGCTCGCGGAAATGCTGGATGATGAGGTCTTGGCGCAAACCGCGTGCGTTTCCATCGTGGAGCTTGCGCATCACCGATTCCTCCGCCAGCCGAACAAAGCCGTCTTTGATCCGATCCTTCAAAAAGTGAAGGACGTCTCTCAGAGCGAAGAGATCCGCCAGCGTGCAGAAAAAGCGCGTCTCGGAATGTGAGCCGTTGGGACGAATGAAAACACGAAAGTGAAAGCATGGAAGTGAAAGCATGGAAAGATGCGGATTTCGTGTTTTTACGAGTTCCTGATCCTCGAGAGCGTTGGTTTTTCATGCTCTGGGAGGGGCACTGAAGTTTTGAAGAGAATGCGTTTCTCCCTTTTTCCGAATTTTACCTGCCTTAAAAATCAGGAGGACCTGGATGACTCAAAAAATTCATTTCCCGTTTGTGCTCTTACTTGCGGCGCTCCTTTTCATGGCGGCCGGTCCTGCTGTTTTTGGGGATTCGGGCGGTGGGCCTGCAGATGCGGCAGGGATGGGAGACTCGGAAGCGCCTTCATTTGCTGAAACGGAGCGGGCGCTTCAAAAATTGAACTGGAAAATAACGGTCGCGGCGTACTCGTTCCGAAAGTTTACGTTTTGGGAGACGGTGGATCAGGTCTCGGAAATGGGGATCGATTCGCTTTACGGATTCAATTTTCAGACCGTCGGCGGCGGGATCGAGGGAAAACTGGATCCTGCGGCGCTCAGTGACGAAGCGCTCTGGAAGATCAGGACGAAACTCGATTCAGCCGGCTTGGAACTGACGGCGCTCTACTACGGTGCGTATCCTTCTGATGAAGCGGCGTGCCGGCGCATTTTCGAGCGCAGCCGAATGCTTGGCGTTCGCTATTTTGTGAGTGAACCGCGTCCGGAACAGCTCCCCATGCTGGAACGTCTTGGCGAGGAGTACGGGATCACGGTGGGGATGCACGGTCACGACAAAAAAAGCTCACCGAATACTTGGCATCCGTCTCTCGTCATGAAGGAATGCGCAAAATACTCACCCGCCATTGGTGCGTTCAGCGACACGGGGCACTGGATCCGTTCCGGTTTGGAGCCGGCGGCTGGTGTTGCGGTGCTGAAAGGTCGAACGGTCGGATTGGACCTTCACGATCTGAATGAGGCCGGTGAAGACGTTCCTTTAGGGACTGGGACGGGAAAGATCGCGGAAATGCTCGAAACACTCGCGGGCGTCAATGCCGCTCCGGTCCTGCTCGGGATCGAGTATCTTGGAAGTCCGGAAGATCCTTCCGCGGACGTAAAGCAAAGTGTCGATTTTCTGAAAAAGCAAGCGGTCCGGCTTGCGTCGAAAACGGAATTCCGCGTCTGGGGCGGACGACGTGCGGCTCCCGGATTCTATGTGGGCGCAGTCTCCTCAGACATTACGCCGCTGCGTCCCGTTTCGCTTGCCGGGCAGTTTTATACTCGGATCTCCCAAGGGGTCGCGACTCCCGTGACGGCCAACGCTGCTGTGGCGGAAAAGGTCGGTGAGGATGGTGAAAGTGCCTGCGTCATTTTTGTGAGCATCGACACCGCCTGCATTCAGAAGCTCTTTAAGGAGGCCGTTTTCGAGAAGTTCCGTCAGAACTTTCCTGACTTGGACGTCCGCAGCCTGATCCTCACGGCGACGCACACGCACAGTGCGCCGGACATGAACGCGGACGGATACTATGTGCTTCCGAAAGACGGCAGTGTCATGAAGCCCAGCGAGTACATTGAGTTCGCGTCTGAACGTGTCATCGACGCGATCCGCAGAGCGTGGGAAAGCCGCACGGAAGGAGCGTACTCCTACGGTCTGGGACTGGCGGCGGCTGCGTACAATCGGCGGGCGGTCTACGCAAACGGAAACGCCGTGATGTACGGCAGCACGAATGATCCGAATTTCCGTGCCGTTGAAGGGATGGAAGACCATGATGTCGGCTGCATGTTTTTCTGGAAAGGTGAGGACGATGCTCCGGCAGCGATCCTCGTGAACGTGGCGTGTCCGTCGCAGGTGAATGGATCTTCCAGTTTCATTGACGCGGATCTTTGGCATCCGGCTCGGGAACTGCTTCGCCAAAGGTATGGAAAGGACGTCGTGGTTTTGGGACTGTGCGGTGCTGCCGGCGATCAATCACCGCACATTCGCTATCGGCATGAGGCGGAGATCCGGATGCAGAGACTGCGCGGGCTTGAACGGACGGAAGAATTGGCCCGCCGCATCGTGAATGCCGTGAATGAGACTTTTGAAACGGTTAAGAATGTTCGCGAAGTGCCGTCAGTTGTGAAGTGTCTCTACGAGGAGATCGAACTTCCGGAACGTCTCATCACGAAAGTGGACTATGAGAACGCGCTCACTAATGCGAAGCAGATGGAAGAGGCCGCGGCGAATGCACCTGACCGTGGCGCTTCCGGACCGCACGCTCTGGGAGCCTGGCATCGCAGTATTGTGGAACGCTGGGAGAAACTCGCGGAGGATCCTGCGCCAACGTATCGGACCTGCGTGCGTGCGGTACGGATCGGCGACACGGTCTTCTGCACGAATCAGTTTGAGCTTTACACGGACTTTGGGATCCAGATGAAGTCTCGGTCTCCGGCGGTCCAGACGTTCGTCGTGCAGCTTTGCGAGGGGGTTCAGGGAGACGGGACTTACCTTCCTTCGGAGCGTGCCGTGAAGGGGGAAGGATACGGTGCCGTCGTTCAATCGAACATGGTGGGACCGGAAGGCGGACAGATACTCGTTGAGAGATCCCTTGAGATGATGCACGAGCTTTTCCGAAAATAGTTTTACCTTTCATAGAAAATGGCGGGATGGGGTGGTTGAGAAACGTTTCCGTTAAGTGAGATCCTGCGGGGCTCCAGCCTGGTCCTTTTGCCGCATTTTATTTTAATTCATTAGGAAATTCAAATCAAAGGAAATTTTGATGAGATCAAGGGGATTTTTCGCGTATCCGTTTTTTGTGTTTTTGGCAGTGTTCACGCTCTTGGCAGTGTTTGTGCTGCGGGGCGGTCCGGTTTCGGCAGAGGATCCCGTTTTGAATGTAGAGCAGAGTGCCGCGCAGAGTGCCGTTTCCCTGCGTGCGGAAGGGGCGGAAGTGCGGTTTATGGCGGCGAATATTTGGGGTGACTACTTTGGAAATCCGGTCGGGCCGCAGCGGGAAGGGGCGTTTGTTGACGTTTTCCGGCGGTACGCTCCGGATGTGATCGCGCTGCAGGAAGTGACGCCGAGCTGGTGGAGATCGCGTCTTTTCACGGACCTTGGACCGGAATGGGGGTTCGTTCGCGGAACGGATGAGGAGAAAGCGCGCAATTACATTCCGATACTTTACCGAAAAGATCGTTTGACGCTGCTGGATGAGGGATTCTCTCTTTTTCATGTTGAGCTGGACCGCAGCAAAGGAATGACGTGGGCAGTTTTTGAGGTGAAAGCGACCGGGAGGCGTTTCATTGCGTTTTCGACGCACTTTTGGTGGAGATCCACGCCGGAAAGCAATCCGATCCGCGTCCGGAATGCCGAGATGGTCCTCGCGCAGATACGGAAACTTCAGGAAACGTGGAAGTGTCCTGCGATCGGCGGCGGTGACTTTAACTGCCGGGTCGGAAGTGATCCCATGAACCATTTTGCTGAAAATGGGTGGGTAAGTGCGCAGGAGATCGCGGGATCCGTGTCTCAGGAGGCCTCACATCATGGAAATCCGGTACGCAGCGAAGACGGAAAGTACCGCGGTTTTCCGAGAAGGAAAGGAAACGTGAAAGCCAATTCGATCGACCACATTCTCGTCGAGCAGGGAAAATGCCGCGTCGCGACTCTGCGTGTCGTGCTGGATCAGGATGCGCTGGATGCGTCGGACCACTCGCCGATCTATGCGGACGTCGCGTTTTGATGTTTGGAGAGCGGTGGCGAACGGGCGAAAATGGCGTTTTAGGTGTTTTCGCGAGGAAGAGTGGAAGATAGGAAGGAGAGATCTTCATGTACCGGAAATTTGGAAATCTGTTTTGGATGATCGGGGGAATTTTCCTGACGCTGACGCACGCAGTACCGCTTTGGGCTGGAGAGGCCTCCGAAACTGCGGTTCCAGATCAGACTGCGGCTCCAGAGCAGACTGCGGCTCCAGAGCAGACTGCGGTTCCAGATCTGACTATGGCTCCAGATCTGACTGAGCGGGCAGAGTACCTTGGGATCCCGCTTCAGGAACGGTATCCGGACGGCGAGTTCGCGTATGCGCGGAATGTCTGGACGATGCAGGCGTACGCAGGAAAGGTCTATCTTGGCGCAGGCGCGTACGACAATTCACCGCCGGCTGCGAATGCTGGACCGGTCCCGATCTTTGCGTTTGATCCGGAAAAGGGTGTGTTTGAGCATGAGTGGACCGTTCCGGATGAACAGATCGGAGTCTACCGCGTTTTTTCAGACGGTCAGCTTTACGCACCGGGGATCGATCCGCGTGAAGGGTGGGAGCTGGGAAATTTCTACCGGAAGCAGAAAAACGGCGAGTGGGAGAAGGTCCGCACATTCCCGAACGGGATCCATAATCTGGATATGGCGGAGTTTCAGGGGAAGATCTTCTGCGGATGCTACGGGATCGGGATCTCGGACGACTGGGGAAAGACGATGGTCCTCCGCGAGGCCGGCGGGTACCGGATCCATTCTTTTTTCCAGTTCCCCACCGCTCTTTTGGCGTCCAGCGAACTTTACTTTCAGAAATCGAAATACACCGACGGCCCTGCAGCGCTTCTCTATCGGTACGTTCCCGAAAAAAATGATTTTGAGGCAGCACCGCAGGACGTTTCGGAGCTTCTTCCGGATACTCCGATCGGATTTACTCCCACGGAAGACGCTCCGCTGAAGGTCTGTCTCATTGGTACGACGCCATTCAAAGACCGCGTCCTCTACAGAACACGCCGCTACCTCTCAAAGGCAGCTGCGCAGTACAGAATGAAACCTTTCGGCGCGTATTCTGCGGAAGTGAAAGACGGAAAGATCCATGCTGTCCGGCTTGCTCTTCCGGAAAACATTTTCGTGATGGATTTCACGACCTGGCGGACAGAAGACGGTACGGAGAAGTGCGCAGTTCTTTTTTGTGAAGGGATCGCACCGCTGAAACAGACACCGGCAGAAACGGAGGCGCCGAAAGACCAGCCTCGCCGCATCGTGCGAAATCATGTCTGGGAATCATCAGACGGCGTAAATTTCGTTCCGCTCTTTTCATTCGAGGCGGAAACCTTTGCGCGTTCCTTTGCGCATCTGAACGGGTGGTTCTATTTCGGTCTGGGGACCAGCATTCCGCGAGATCCCGCTACGGGCAAGTGGACGGGAGGCGGTCTGCATGAAAAGTCGGGGATGATCCTCCGGATCCCGGCGTGCGTTTCGCCGTGAGGCAGCTCTCTCCAATGTGTTTGGGGGGATTTTCATGTATCCGGGGGGGATAGATCGCAAAAAAAGAAAAGAAAATTGAAAAAATTTGAAAAAAGACCTTCCTGCCTCCTTGCCCTTTCGCGTTAATATGCTAAAATGGGGATTGGAAATTTTCGTGCCGAAGCGGTTTGGGGATCTGTCAGTCCCTTTGCGGAAACGGCAGCGTTTCGGCCAAAACTCAATTTTGTCGTTCGTTTTTTCAGGAGTTCAGAATGCGTCAGATGTTCATGATGCGGCTTTTCATCGTTTACCTTGCGGCAAGTCTCCTTGCGTGGGGAGGGAGCGTGCTCCCGCAGGCTGATTTTGATCTTTCCGTGACTTCCTCCGTCATGGCTCAGGATGCGGAAGAGGATGCTGCGGAAGAAGACAGCGAAGAGTATGTGGAAGAAGACGGTGAGACTGAAGATGCCGAAGATGCCGAAGATGTCGAAGATGTCGAAGATGCAGAAAATGCAGAAGAAGAGGCTGACGGTGATGAGGACGCCGCTGCAGAAGATGAAGAGGCTGACGGAGAAGAAGACGCAGACAATGCGGAAGAGGAAGGAGTTTCTGACGGAAGCAGCGAAGATGCCGATGTGCCGTCCGCTGGAGTTCCTTCAGTCCCGACCGCGCCGACAGCGCCTCCGACGGATCTGAAATCGGTTTTCCGCACGATGGACTCCTTTGGCGGATACGCGGCACTCTGGAAGATCTTGGCTGCGGTCATCATTTACCTTGCGTGGGTCTTTTCGACGGACTGGATGAGTACGGACTGCATCCGTTACGGATTTAACGGGAAAAAATGGATCCCGACAGCGTACGGCGCGTTTTGGGGCGGCATGATCCTCTTCTGGGTCATTCCGTTCTTCTGGGTCAGTTACCTGTTCCTGATCGCCGGGTGGGCCGTTCCGCTCACGATGTTCGTCCGGATGCACAATCAGGACCTCTCCAGCGGCGAGCAGGTGCTCACGCCGGAACATCTCCGTTTCGTTTTTGCCCGAATGATGTCCTACGTCGGCGTCAAGGTCGATACGAAAGTCCGCGACCGTCACGAGGTCGGTTTCCCGGTCGTTCTGAATCCGCACGGCAAAAACAAAGTGGACACGGAACAGTGGCGCATCCAGGCCCGTGCTCACGCCGGGTTCCCGAATGCCCGCGAGATCCTTTCCAAATTGATGGTAGTCCATCCGGAAGGATTCATGCTCGACTACACGGCAAACGGAGTCTCTTCGCGTTACTTGCTGGACGGTGTGTGGAACTCCTCGGAAGGATTCACGCGTGAACTGGCAGATCCCGCGCTCCAAGCACTCAAGATCCTCGCCGGAATGAAGCCGGAAGATCGAAAAAACAAACAGGAAGGCGCTTTCAGGATCGATTTCGAGTACGAGTACACGTTCCCGGAAGACCGTCTCAAGGTGAAGCAGGCGGAAGACGCGCTGAAAGAGGTCATGGCAGAGGAAAACAAAGCGAAGATCCGTGAAATGGAACGCCATGTCGAAAAGGCGAAAGAGTCGGTCCGTGCTCCGGAAAAACGCAAACGGAGCGTTCTGGTCCACTTTACGACGCAGGGAGTTCAGGGCGGTGAACGCGCGGTCTTCCTTTTTGAGCAGGAGAAGATTCCGTTCAAGGCACTGGCGGATCTCGGAATGTCGGATGAGATGGAGCAGAAGATCCGTACGCAGATGAAGGCGGAAAAGGGATTCATGGTCTTCTCCGCGCCGAATACTTCCGGCCTGCGCACGACGATGAAGCTCACCCTTTTGAAAACGGACCGATACACGCGCGAATTTTATGAGATCGAGGACGGAATTCACGAATACGATGAGGTGGAAAACGTCACGAAAGTCCCGATCCACTCGAAAGACATTGATTTCTGGCGCAGCGAAATGCGTTCCCTTTTCCTGAAAGATCCGAATGTGGTCATCGTCCGCGACATTCCGTCGCCGGAGATCACGAATGACATGCTGGACGAGATCGAGAACGAAGAGCGTTTCATGATCACGACGGTCCGTGCGAAAGATGCGGCCGAAGCGATCCTGCGCATCATGGCGACGAAATGTGATGCCGAAAAATGGGTCCGAAACCTCAACGCGGTCGTATGTCAGCGTTTGGTGCGCAAACTTTGCGAGCACTGTAAGGAATCCTACCTGCCGCCTGTCGAGACGCTTCGTCAGATCGGCGCGACGGAAAAGATCCACATTTTCAGGACTCCGACGCCTGTCCAGCCCAAACCGGGCGAGAAGCCGCAGGAACCGTGTCCGGAATGCCGCGGCCTCGGATATGCCGGCCGGACTGCGATGTTTGAGTTGGTCATCATTGGCGATGAAACGCGCAAAGTGCTCCTTCACTCGCCGAAACTGGAGCTGGTTCGTGCTGCCTTGAAAAAGGATGGAAACCGCTTCATGGCTGCCGAGGGAATGCGTTTGGTCCGGGAAGGGATCACGTCGCTTCAGGAACTCAAGCGCGCACTTTCCTGAAATTTGAGAGTCTCCTAACTTGGAGAAATCGCAGGACTGCCATTTGATTTTCGTCTCCCGGAGGGCAACTTTCGGGGGACAGACCGATCCACTTAAATTCAACCCGAAATATAGGATAAAATAGATCATGTTCATTGCTGTCGTTTTTTTCGTTTTTGCCGCCGTTTTGGGGTCTGCGCTGCGTGACGGACTCTGGTGCAATACGATCCGTTTCTTCAACATGGTGTTTGCGGGGCTCGTTGCGTCGTCGCTCGCACCGGGAATCGCTGCTGCGATCCGCTCATTTTCGAGTTCCCGTGCGTTTTTCTTTAATTTCGCGATGCTCTGGCTCGTGTTTTGGGTCGTCTGCGGACTGCTTCAGGTCACGACGAACAAACTGAGCAACGTGAAGGTGAAGTTTGACCCGAAAGTGAATCTTTACGGTGGGTATGTTATGGCGTTTCTGCTTGCATGTGCGTACACATCCTTCGCGATGTTCACGTTCCACCAGGCTCCCCTCGGAAAGAATTTCATGTTCGGTGGTTTTCAGTCGGACCAGCGTATGATGATGGGTACGGCTCCTGACCGTCAGTGGTACACGTTCTATTCGTATGTCGGCGGCGGCGCGATGGGGGGAAGCAATGAAGCGAAATCGTTCGACGAATACCGTGCCGGCTGCGACAAATTCCGTTCTGCGGTGGACGAGAACGTGGAGAAGACTGGCTCGACGGCCATCAATGTGAGCCTTAATTAAGCTGGACTAGTCAAGGAAAGACGGGGAACGGCAAGTGCTGTTTCCCGCTGCTTTGAGGGCAGGGATCAAAGGAGAGACGATGGAACATTTGGAAAATATCGCAGAAGAAACGCGTGATGTCAGCGTTACGGCAATTCTGGGAGGCGTTTTGTCTCTGACGTCGCCTCTGGTCCTTCTTTCAGACAAAATGCTCTTTTTGCCGATCATGGCACTTTTGCTCATTAGTGCGGCATTTGTATCCATGGCAGTCCGGCGTCAGGCGATGATCGGACGGAAAATCGCGATTTTTGGCCTTTACTTCAGTCTGTTTTTCATTGCTGCCGGCTGGGTTTCCGCAAAAACCTTCCGAAACTGTGAAGTCGAATCGGCAAAACACTTTGCTTCTCAATGGTTTCAGCTCATGACGACGGGGCGGCAGCTGGAAGCGCTTCAGTTGGAAAATCCGCGTACTCACCGGGCGAGAGGGGCTGGAGTCCTGCTTCGGTATACGACGGAAAAAAGTTACATCGAATCCTACGAGGCGTTCATGAAAAATGATGCTGTTCGGTGCATCCTTCGTGAATTTCAGGGCGGAGAGATCCATTTTGTGAAGCTGGAAAACATTACGTTCAGCCGCCGGCTCACGTCATATTTTGTTGTTTTTGAGTTGGCAAAAGGGGAAGGTGCCATGCGCAGATCGCGTCAGTTCAAGATCCAGATCGCGGCTGCGAAAGAGTATCCGAAAGAGGGGGAACGCGGCGAGAAACGCTACGAGTGGACGACGCGTCTTGTGGAAGTCCTTTGACCTGTGGGACGGCACCGCCGGGATCCGTGCTGATCATGGAGCTTCTGCTGATACCGCCGCGGAAAACACCGAAACTGAGAAATACTGATCTTAAACGCGGAAAGTGAACGCGGAAAGTGAACGCGGAAAGTGAACGCGGAAAGTGAACGCGGAAAGTGAACGCGGAAAGTGAACGCGGAAAGAGAACGCGGAAAGTGAGACCCGCCCTCACCTTCCGCGTTCTCTGTGCGAAAAAACAAAATGTCAAACTGCGGCTCTGTCTCGAATTCGATCTCCTCTTCTTCCGCGTGCGATCCCGCCGCTAAAAAACTGAAACTCATAGGGAAATACTGATTTTGGTGCAAAAGAACGGCTTGATCCGTTGCGCACTTTCCGGAGGAGCCATTTTTTTATGATCTTGCAGTACGAAAGAGCCGTCTCTTTGTGTGCGGCGAAGTTTTAGGAACGTCCGTGCAGGATCCGTCGAGATTTGGGGGAAGTTTTTGTATTTCGGAAGAACTTGAGGCCGAAATGCGGTGTGCGGGCTTTTTCTTTTAAATTTTTTGGTTTCTCGACCTGAAAATCCGAAAAAAGTCTCTGGGGGTGAATTGAAATTTTTTCAATCTGTGGTAAAATGAAGAAAATTTTGGACGTTTCCGTTTCATTCACCTTTTTATTGCGAGATCAAAACCATGTTCATTTCACTTGACTGGCTGTCGGATTTTGTTGACCTGTCGGACATCACGCCGGAAAAAATTGCGAACCGCCTTACGCTCGGTACTGCCGAAGTGGAAGGGATCGAGACGGTCCATCGTTTTGTGAAGGGACTTTTTGTCGGAGAAGTGGTCCAGGCAGAAAAGATCTCCGTTCAGAAGGAAGACGGAACGGAAAAAACGCTGACGGTCTGCACTGTGGACTGTGGGGCAAAAGGGACTTTCCAGACGGTCTGTGGTGCGCCGAATTGTGCGCAGGGCGTGAAGGCTCCGTTTGCTCCCGCAGGTGTGAAGCTGGGTGAGGTCGAGATCACAGAGACCGAGTTGGCCGGACACAAATCGCAGGGAATGCTCTGCTCGGCGAAGGAACTGAATCTTTCGCATTGGCACGAAGGTCTTTTCCGCATTCCGGCCGACATCGCGAACGGTACGCCGATGGAAGAGCTGATCCCGGAGACCGACACGCTCATCGAGTTCGACAATAAAAGTCTCACGCACCGTCCGGATCTGTGGGGACACTATGGTTTTGCGCGGGAATTTGCGGCACTTTTCCATCGGGAATTGAAACCGCTGCCGCAGATGGACCTGACGCAGTTTGAGAACCTCCCGAAGATCCCGATCCGCATCGACGATGAATTTGCTTGCCCGTGCTATGGCGCAGTCTCGATGGAAATGAGCCGGATCCCGGTTTCGCCGGTGAAGATGCAGTACCGTCTGCATTCGATCGGTCAGCGCACGTTCGATCTGATGGTCGACGTGACGAACTACTGCATGTTTGAGCTTGGTCAGCCGACCCACGCGTTTGACGGAGACCATGTGGACGAGATCCGCGTCGCGAAATTCTCGCAGATCATGCAGGAAAAGAACGCATTCCCGGAAGACGGAACGTTCACGACGCTGGACGATCAGGCGCGGAAAATGCTGCCGGACGATCTGCTCATCACGAGTTTCGACGGGGAAACGATCACGCCGATCGCGTTGGCGGGCGTCATGGGCGGTTTGGAAAGTGAGATCACGGAAAACACGCAGCGTATCGTGCTGGAGTGCGCGAATTTCCATGCTGCGACGATCCGCCGGACTGCCGTGCGTCTCGATCTGCGCAGCGATGCTTCCCAGCGTTTCGAGAAGAGTCAGCCTCCGATGAACACACGGGTCGCGGCCGGACGCATCCTTCAGCTTCTGGAAGATTCCGGCGTTGATTTCCGCGTCACGAGTGCGTATTCCTATGCCGGCGACGAGATGACCGAGTTCCGCCCTCTGACGCTTGCGCCTGGAGTGCTGGACCGACTTTCCGGGATCCAGCTTCCGAAAGATCAGATCCTGGGGATCCTGACGTCTTTGGGATTCCGTGCGGAATTTGATGCCAACGACGCGCTTCAGGTCCAGATCCCGCCGTTCCGCAGCCGAAAAGACATTTCGATCCCGGAAGACATCGTGGAAGAAGTGCTTCGCGTTTTTGGATACGATGAGATCCCGCCGGTCATGCCGAAGATCGAGATCAGCCCGCTGCGCGTGAGTAAGGAAGTGCGTCTCGAGCACAAAGCGCGGCATCTGCTGACGCTGGCGCATAATTTCATCGAGCTGCACAATTACAGCTGGTTTGATGACAACTGGAACAAAACGCTTGGTTTCGAGCCGGTCGATACGATCGAGTTCGCCAATCCAACGACCTCCTTTAATCGTTTCCTCCGCACGACGCTCATGCCGGGCCTTCTGCGCCTGGTCGGTAAGAACCGCGGGTTCCGCGATCAGTTCCGTTTCATGGAATTCGGTCACGTTTACACTTTGCTGGACAAACCGGAATGCGAAGACCTGAATGCTGACCGGACGCTTCCGCACGGGATCTCGACGCGGACGAAAATGCCGATGGGACGCTGCATGGAACGGACGCACCTGGCGGGGATCAGCTACGCAACGGCCGCCTACGGCACGCTGGAAGACCACTACCGCACGGTGAAGGGTGCGTTGGAAGACCTCGGAAAACTCCTCGGAACGACCTTCTCCTTCATCGCCGGAACGCCGGAAAAGGCCCTCGCGGGCGGTGCGTCTGCGCCATGGATGCAGGACGGATACTGGGTCGAGATCTTCCAGGGAGATGCCAAAGATGGAAAGAAAGTCGGTGCGCTCGGCGTGCTGGACGGGAAATTCCTCAACACGGTCGTCTCGGAAGGCGGGCAGGTTGTGTGGTTTGAGCTGGAGTACTTCAAGCTCGACACTCCGCTCTTCCCGGAACTGAAATTCAAAGGCATGCCGGTCTACCAGGGATCCTGGCAGGATTTCTCGCTCGTCTGGGACATCGAAAAGGGCTATGCGGCTCTCGATGAGAAACTTGGTGAATTCACACATCCGCTGCTCAAGGGACGCGATTTTGTCTACTTCTACAAAGGGAAGGGCCTTGAGAAAACGCAGGGAAGCTACACCTGGCGTCTCTGGCTCGGTTCGGACGAACGGACGCTCAGCGGCGAAGATATTGACGACTTCCGCACGAAGTGGCTCGAATTTCTCAACAAAGAAGGGATCGCGATCCGCGGCTAAATTTGGAAATTCCCTCTGAATTCAAGAAGGAAGCTCTTTCAGAGTCTCCTGAACATCTCGCCAGCTAAACCCCTTCCCTAAAAGGGAGGGGGTTGCGTATCTTTTCACGACAGTGACCAACGGGAACGGATTCATGCCCTTGCGCGGAAGCGCAGTCTGCCCGCCGCGGCTCGCGGCCTTCCCTAAAAGGGAGGGGTTTGCGTATCTTTTCACGACAGTGACCAACGGGAACGGGTTCATGCCCTTGCGCGGAAGCGCAGTCTGCCCGCCGCGGCTCGCGGCCTTCCCTAAAAGGGAGGGGGTTGCGTATCTTTTCACGACAGTGACCAACGGGAACGGATTCATGCCCTTGCGCGGAAGCGCAGTCTGCCCGCCGCGGCTCGCGGCCTTCCCTAAAAGG
>JAFQOH010000215.1:0-5305 GCA_017403345.1 Thermoguttaceae bacterium | reverse complement strand
TCCCAAAAGCGATGCGAGACGCACCGCCTCCCAAAAGCGATGCGAGACGCGACGCCTCCTAAAAGCGACGCGAGACGCGCCGCCTCCCAAAAGCGATGCGAGACGCGCCGTCTCCCAAAAGCGATGCGAGACGCACCGCCTCCCAAAAGCAACGCGAGACGCGACGTCTCCCAAAAGCGATGCGAGACGCGCCGACTCCTAAAAGCGACGCGAGACGCGACGACTCCCAAAAGCAACGCGAGACGTGCAGCCTCCTAAAAGCGACGCGAGACGCGACGCCTCCTAGAAGCGACGCGAGACGCGACGCCTCCCAAACTGGCTGCCCGTCATGTTGCCGCGCGTGGGACCTTTAGCTAAATTTTAACCACAAAAAGCACAAAAACAGTTTAAAAAGTTCTTGAAGAGGGAGTCTGAGGGAGGAACAACTTTCAAGCCGCGAGCCGCGGCGGGCAGCCTGCGCTTCCGCGCAAAATCACGAAACCGCTCACGATGTTTGCTCTGCTGAACTTCATGATTTCGCGAAGTGACCAACGGGAACGGATCCGATCTTACTATGTAAAAGAGTATTTAAAAAAAGAAAACCTCTCCGGTGAAAGAGAGGTCCTCTGGGGTCTAGATCAGGTTTTGGACCGCGGGCTTACTGGGCTTCGCGATACATGTCGTAGGCCTCTGCGGCCGTTTTGTCCGCGTAGACGATCTTCATGATGTACGGCTGCACTTTGTCAATACAGCTGGCACTCAAATACGTGAGCGTATGGACCATCTTTGACGTGAGGGTACCGCCTTCAACGTCGATGCTGCTGCGGTAACGGACCTCGCCGTCGGAGAAATCCATCTCCAGATTGCCAATGGCGAAAGCGTAGTTGCAGCGCGTCAGGAATTCGGCAACTTCCTTACGTTTGTTTTCTGGAATATTGTGCTTCATGATGGCAAGAACAAGCACCTGCTCTTTTTCATCATCGCCGCTGAAGACCATTCTGTAGGAATCATTATTGCCCTGAAGACCGGCCTGGAAGATTCCGTGCTCTTCTTTCGAGTCGTCATATCTCCATTCGTCTTCGATCAGGAAATTCTTGACGGTTGAAATGATGCTCATGGTAATGCTCCTTTCTTTAGGAAATGATGTTTGAAATCAAGATACCTTGAAATCAAACCGGTCTGAGAATATAGAAAAACTTGAAATTTTTACAAAAGACGGCAAAATATAAAGAATATATTTTGGACCGATATGTTTTGTAAAAGATAAAAAATCTCAAAAATTACAAGATTTTTTCCGCAAATCTTGATTGTTACTTGGATTATATCATAGTTCGGGCAAAAGTCAAGCCCCCCTCCAATAAAAAAGAATGAAAATTTTAAAATTTCTTCAAAAAAACTGCAAATTTTCCCAAAAGTAAGCTGCCTGATTCGTTCTGGGCGGTAAAATGATTTGCTGGAAGATTTTTTTCTAGAAGAAATGGGGAAATTTTAAATTTTTTGGCATGGTCCCTATTGAAATATTTCCAGAAATGATATAAAATACCACAAAATAAAAAAGAGGTTCTCATTTGGTAACTTTTAGTCAGCTTCCGGGAACTATTTCGGCGGCTGGGGAGGCTAAAAAATGCGAAAGTTGATGTGGACGGCGGCTTGCAGTGCCATGCTTTTAGGAACTGCGGCAGCTCAGGCGGAATTTCCGACAGGCCCGCATGGAGCGGCTTTGGAGGAGATCCAAGATCAGGAATTCGGGAAACTCGGCACGGATCTCTCGATCCCTCCGGGAGTGGATCCAGCAGTTTGGAACGCCATGATCCCGAAAGGAAATGAAACGACTCCGGAACGCGTCGCGCTGGGCCGGAAACTCTATTTCGACACCCGACTCTCGGAAGACGGAACGGTCTCCTGTGCCACGTGCCATGACGTGACCCGTGGATTCACGGATCAGATCCCGACGTCGGAAGGTATCCGCGGTCAGTTCGGCAAACGGAATGCTCCGACGAACCTGAACGCAACACTTCTTCACAGCATGTTCTGGGATGGCCGTTCGCCGTCGCTGGATCATCAGGCGATGCAGCCGATCATCAATCCGATCGAAATGGGAATGGAGAACGACGCGGAGAAGATCGCAGGCAAGATCAAAGACGATCCGGAATACCAGAAAATGTTCCAGGCTGCCTATGGGCGCGACGTGAACTATCCGGACATGGGACTGGCTCTTGGAGCATTTGAGCGGACGCTGAATTTCTACGACTCGCCGTTCCGACGATATATGGCCGGCGATGAAGATGCAATCTCGGAAGACGCGAAAGAAGGCTGGAAGCTCTTCAACGGGCGCGGCCGCTGCATGACGTGCCATACGTTCAGTCCCTCCAATCCGCACGGTTCCGACAGTAAGTTCCACAATATCGGCATCGCGGCGCGCTCGCAGAATTTTGAAGAGCTTGCCCGGACGGCAGTCCGTCTTCTGGAAGAGGATGCTTCGGAAGAACGTCTGGATCAACTCGCGATCGGAACGGACTTGAGCGAACTTGGGCGTTTCATGGTCACGAAGGAGAAGTCGGACATCGGCGCGTTCCGGACCCCCACGCTCACGAACATCGGGATCACGGGTCCGTACATGCACGACGGATCTCTGGCGACGCTCTGGGATGTCGTGGACCACTACAACAAAGGCGGAGAACCGAATCTCTATCTTGACGGCGGGATCGAGCCGCTGAAACTCACGGACAAACAGGTCGATCAGATCGTAGCGTTCCTTTTCAGTCTGACGGACGTTCGTTTTGCCGATCAGAATCAGAAATTCATGGAACAGCAGAGATCCCAGGCTCAGAAAGCCCGTGTGCACCGTGACCGCGAGCTTTCGGAACGTGAAACGCTGACGTTTGAGCGCTACCATCAGAATAAGAAAGGAGACGCGAAACGAGTATCCGCTATCTTCGTGAAAATCTGGAGACCCGCGTAGAACGGGAACGGAAGGAATTTTTCTCCGGACTCGTGAATCTGGACCGCCGCAGTTTTCTGAAAGTCGCTTCTGCCAGCATGACGGCGGCTTTGGGAGCGGGAATGGCCGGTTTTGGTTCTTTCCAGCCAATGAAAGTTGCGCTGGGAGCCGATGCGCAGGGAAAAGAGCAGTCGATCAAAATCGCGTACCTTTCAGACTCGCATCTTTACCAGAAGCACATCAACGACCGCTTCGCCAACGCACTGATGCGTGCCGTCGAAGACGTGAATGCCATGGAAGAGACTCCCGATCTCATTTTCTACGGCGGAGACCTTGCACAGCTCGGACAGCCGGAAGAGCTGGATCTCGGCGCGGAGATCCTCAATGGCCTGAAATACCGCGATCGGCTGCGGATCATGGTCGGCGAGCATGACTGGTACTACGACATGGGCGAGAAATGGCAGTCGCTGTTTGGTTCGCCCCGCTGGACGTTTGATCTGAAAGGCGTCCGTTTCGTCTGCCTCATGAGCGTGAACGAAGAAGATTTCTGGACCGAAGCCGGCATGAGTCCGTTGGAACGCATGAAGACGGTCGCGGGGCTGGATAATCAGATGCAGCGGCCTTTCTTCGTGGGCGATGAGCAGATCGCGTGGCTCGAAAAAGTGCTCGCGGACTGGAAAGACGACCAGCCGGTCATCGTTTTCTCGCACTCGCCGCTTTACAAACTGTACAAGAACTGGAATTTCTGGACGGACGACGCGGAAAAAGTGCAGGCCGTCCTGAAACGTTTCCAAAAAGTGACGGTCATTCACGGACACACGCACCAGGTCTTGACGAACAAGATCGGAAACATCCACTTCCACGGACTTCTCTCAACTGCGTGGCCTTGGCCGTACGCTCCGGAAGGCATGCCGGAATGGACGGTGATGATGAACCGTTCGGATCCGTTCAACTCGGCTGACGGCTGCGGAGACGGTGAGATCCGCGTAAATGCCGACGGACTGGTCGATAAAGTGTACGCACTTTGGAACCGCAAACCAATGCTCGTTCCGGCTGCGTATCTGAACGAGGAAGATGGCGCCAAACGCCCGGAACGTCCGAATCTGCCTGCGTATTGAGACGCGATGAGATGCAGATGAGGAATTGGATCCGATTTGATTTGACCTGTAAATAAAGGAAAAAACCATGAAATATTCAACTTTTGTCCTTGCCGGAGCCGTGCTTTTCACGACTGTCTGCGCCAGTACGGCTCAATGGCGTTTTGCTCCTGCACGCAGAGGGACTGCGGCAGTCCAGGAAGTCAAAGAAACGGTCGAGGCCGTAAAAGAAAAGACTGCAGAAGCCGCCGATGTGAAAACTGCGGTAAAAGAGGAAGTTAAAAAAGTCGTAAAAGTAGAAGACGCAGCCCCGGCTGAAACTCCGGCTGAAACTCCGGCTGAAACGAAAGCTGAACCTGCATTTCCCGGAACGGACGACCAATGGCAAGACTCGCAGGATGCGGATTGGGTCGCGAAAGAAGCCGCCGCACATAAAGTTCCGGAGCACTTCAACAATCGATCGGTCCTGCGCGGTGAACAGCGTGAAGGACATGCTTACGGACGTTACACGGAAGCCGATCTGCGGCTCTGGGAAGCAGAAACGACCCGTTTGGTGATGGAAGGATCGCGGATCTTCCACAGTGCGGAACTGCTCGGAAGCACCAACGGCGTTTCGTGCGACATGTGCCACCCGGACGGTGAAGGGACCCATGCGGAGACCTACCCCAAATACCAGGTCCAGCTCGGACGAGCGGCTCTGCTGCGCGACATGATGAACTGGTGCCTCCAGAACCCGTGCCGTGCGGAACCGATGAGCGGCGATGACCCGAGAATGCGTGCGATGGAAGCGTACCTTCAGGCAACTGCCAGCGGAAAACCAATGAAGTACGGAAAGCACTAGACCTAAATAAAAAAGTTCTTCCGGAAAGTGCGTACCGATCAAGTCCGATCTCACCACTGGGAGCACAGAGAAAACACAGAAACACACTGAAAAGAAAGGAAAATTTTCCTGACACGAATTTTACGAAAGGCACGAAAAAGACTCGAAATGAATTTTAAAAAACATGTCGCGAGATCCGCGTTTTTTCGTGCTTTTCGTGTTTGAAATTCTGTGTTTCTCTGTGCGTTTTCAGTGTCTTCAGTGGTGAAACTGGTACGCAGTTCCCGGATGAACCAATAAAAAAACGAAGAGCGAGGTTTTGCCGCCTCGCTCTTTTTTTCGCGGGAAGGCGCTTGATCGAGAGCGTGGAGATCGAAAATCCGTTCAATGTCGCAAATTTCGCGAATCAGAAGACCTCCATCGTCGATGTGAAAGCAAAAGATGAAAAGGGAAAAACCTATGACATTG
>JAFQOH010000214.1:0-11678 GCA_017403345.1 Thermoguttaceae bacterium | reverse complement strand
GTTCTCCGTTCGGTTCTCCGTTCGGTTCTCCGTTCGGTTCTCCGTTCGGTTCTCCGTTCGGTTCTCCGTTCGGTTCTCCGTTCGGTTCTCCGTTCGGTTCTCCGTTCGGTTCTCCGTTTTTTTGTCTGTTTGGCTTGGTCTGACGGCCCTGTCCGCTTTGCATCCGACCCCGATGTTCGCTGGTGGAGCTATGGCGAGGCGCGGAGGTGGGGGTGAGGCGGTTGGGGATCTTTTGTCGGCTTTCTTAAAATTTTTCCATGAACAAAAATCCGTTTTTGCGAAAAACAAAATGCAAACTTCTTCAAGTATAAAACATTTTCGTGTTCTGTAAAGGAGGCAAAGCGATTTCCTGGAAATTTTCACAAAATTTCGAAATTCTCCACACCTCTTAACTTGCCTGTGTTTTCTATGTTGCCCAATATGATGATAAAATTTGCAGATTTTGCGACTCTTGGAAGAAATTTAACTCTTTTTTATAAAAAAATATCAAAATATACGAAGAACGTACTGTTTATTTTTTTGAAATGTGCTATAATAGAAAGGTAATGCGACAAAAACGGGTTCTTTTCAAGGGTGAAGAAATGAATGAGACTAAGGAACGCGCCTATCCGGTGCCAAGCATAAGACGGCTCCCTCTGTATCTTTCTTTTCTGAGAAAGCTGCGGGATGAAAAGATAGAGGTCGTTTCCAGCACGCGAATTGCAGAAGAATTGGGATTGACCGGGATCCAGGTCCGTAAAGATTTAGCCATGACGGGGATCGTAGGCCGTCCGAAAATCGGGCACACGATCAATGAACTGGTCGGCCACATCGAGTCTTTTCTTGGCTGGGATCGGACGCGGCGAGCATTTCTTGTCGGAGTTGGGCATTTGGGGACTGCTCTGCTCGGATACAAAGGATTCCAGCAGGAAAATCTGGACATTCTTGCGTCATTCGACACTTCGCCGCAAAAAATCGGAAAAGAGATCCTCGGCAGACCGATCTACCCCATTTCTCAGTTTGAGGCGAAGGTGAAAGAACTGAATGTGCAGTGTGCTATTCTGACTGTTCCTGCTCAATTTGCACAGGAAACGGCAGAGCTGATGGTCAAGGCAGGCATCCAAGGAATCTGGAATTTCGCTCCGGTGCAGCTTTTTGTTCCGGATGGGATCGTCGTGGAAAATGTTTCGCTTTCCTCAAGCCTTGCCGTGCTGTCGCAGCGCATGAGCAGTCAGAAAATAACGTCCTAAACGTCCTAAGAGAAAATAGAAAACGCCGAAAATGAAAAAACGCATCCTTTTTCTGGCTCACAGTGCGCTGCGCGGCGGTGCGGAGTTTTGTCTTGACACGACGCTTCGGAATCTGGATCGCGAAAAGATCGAGCCGTTTGCCATTTTTCCGACAGAAGGACCCATGGCGGATTCTGCGCGAGAGATGGGGATCCATGTCGAGGTAGAGCCGCTGTGCTGGTGGATGCTTTACGAGCCGTCCTTTTGGGAGTGGAAGAATCGGCTGCGGACTCCTTTTCGGCTTTACTGTCTGAAACGTTTTTTAAGGAAAAACCAGATCCAGGCGGTCTACACGAATACTGTCTGTCTTTTTGAGGGCGTACTGGCGGCCCGTGCGCTCGGCATTCCGCATTTCACGCACATTCACGAAGTTCTCGAAGACCGTTTTATGCGTCCGCGGTGGTTTTCGCTCCCGTGGGTCACGGAGTTTTTCTACCGAAACAGTCGGACGGTCTTCTTTGAGTCCGAGCCGTCGCGAAAAATCGCAGAAGCGCATCTTCGCACCGCTTGCTCTCGTTCCCGGACTTCCGAAGCGCGGCTGGATGAACTTTTCGCAAGATCGGCCGTCGTCTCCAATTCTTCGCGTCTGACGCTGGAAGAGGCGGAACTGTTTCAGGAAAAAGAAGCGCGTCCGGCATGGGAAAAACTTGGCGGGTACGGCGTGGATCCGGAAAAATGGACGCTTTTGTGGCTCGGACGATTCTCGGAGCGCAAGGATCCGCAGATGCTTTTGCGTGCTGCGGCCCGATTGCCGGAAGACGTCCGGGAAAACATTCAGGTCATCCTGGCGGGGGCTGGACCGCTGGAGGAGACGCTTCGGAAGGAGATCGCGGATCGGCGTTTGGAAAGCGTCTGCCGTCTGATTCCGTTTCAGGACGACATTCGCCCTCTTTTGCGTCTCGCGAACGCTCTGGCGCTTACGTCGCGGGAAGAATCTTTCGGCCTGGTCCTCATAGAGGCCGGGATGTTTGCGCGGCCGACGTTGGCTGTCCGATCGCAGGGACCTGCCGAGATCATTCTGGATGGCGAGACTGGTTTTCTCGTGGGACCGGACGATGACGCGGCACTCTCCGAACGGATCCTGACTCTTTTCCGCAATGCGGAACTTTCAGAGCGCATGGGGCGTCGAAATCGGGAAAGAGTCCTGGAACTTTACGATCCGGTCAAAAATACCGCGAAGATCGTACAGGAATTCCTTAAATTCACCTGATCCCGTCCCCGATCAGACGCATTTGCGCGGGGTGCGGATACTGTCGCCGACTCGCGGTCCAAGAAGCGCCTCGGCATACTCCGCAACTTGCTCCGGCGTCTCAAAATACCGGTCGTAGACCCAGTGGTCCTCGTACTCACAGTGTGCCGTCGTGTAGCTTCGGCAGACATTCGGACGGTTTTCGTAGTCCATGCAGCGGTTCTGTTCATCCAGTTTCCGGCATTTGGTCTGGACCAGCAGGAACCAGTGATCGTCTTCTGTAAAGAGCGTCGTGTACTCATGCAGAACGAACCACCGCAGCCGGTCAAAATCTTCCCAGTCGACCGGCTCGTCGATCTCCATCGCAAAATACCGGCAGCATTTTCCCGAACAGTACTCGCACAGCGTGTCGAGATCTTTGACTTCATCGCGGCGGGGTTTCCTTTTTTGAGCCATTTTTTATCCTGTCTTCATTCCTTTTGGGAAAATTTCCTTTTTTTTTCACTGTACTTGCGCTTGACTTTCACGCTGCTTTCACGCTGATTTCACGTCATGTCTTTAGGGATGAGCTGGATCTTGCCGTCCCGGTCGATCAGCGCGAGCGTGATGTGCGCCTCGGTCAGAAGTTCTCCGTCACGGCGGACTTCGTATCGATGCACGATCTTGGCGCGGGTCACTTTTTCGACGTGGATACTCACCTGAATGATGTCGTCATAGTGTGCCGGCTTGATGTAGTGGCAGTCTGAACGCACGACGACGAAAAAAAGTCCGTCACGTTCCAGCTGGTCGTGACTTCCGCCGTTGACGCGGAAAAGTTCCGTACGCGCCATTTCAAAATAGACGAAATATTTGGAATGATGCACGACGCGCATCGGATCGCATTCCGTGTAGCGTACCCGAAGCTCGATCATATGATCCCGTTTGATCTCCATTTCTTTTCTGCTTTCTTTTCTATTTTTTGTCCCGTTTTTCCGATGTTTTCCGGCGATCCTCACCGTTTCCGTCTCACTCCTCCTTCAGGAAAAGCGAGTACCAGAGCGATGGATCCTCCATAAACGGAAACGGCGCGCCGGCGGTGAGCGTCTTCATCGGAAGATCCCGGTCGATCAGTGCCCAGGCGATCCCAAGATTCCGAAACTCCTGCGTGTCAAACCCGGTCAGTGCGGATGCCGAAAGGTAGAGAAAGACGGAGTAGCAGTTCCTCTGCACTTTGGAACGGATCTTCATCGCGCCGTCCGGGATCTCATTCGGAATCTGCTTCGTTCTGCTGACCGGCTGAAAGAGCACGGCCGCCTCATCACCCTTCCGCCCGCCTCCGGAAGGGAAGCAAATGAAACGGTGGCAGTACCGCGTCGCACGATGCACATCATGCACGTTTCGCGTGTCGAGCCAAAGTTCGATCCGGTCACTTTCATCCGGGCGGTCAGGATCGCACCAGAGTTCTTTCGTTTTTCCGGAAACAAAAAACTGAAACGCGATCCCTTTTTCATTCCACGCGCTTCGGACCTGAAACTCTTTTCCGCTGCGTGCTTTCTGCGCAAAAACGCCGTCGGAGACCTGGGGATCCTCCAGCACCTCAAAATCTGGAAGCGTAAAACGTTCCGGAAGGTCCTGAAGCTCTTCCAGGCCTTCACGGTAAAGGCATTCCATTTCGATCCGAAACAAAAAGCGGTTAGGAATTGACGATTGGTGACGCATTGCGTTCTTCTCCGGTCTTCATTTTCCAAAAATCCATTCATAGGAAGTATAGCAAAATCTTCCAAATCGCGCAAGATGAAAAAAAGAAATGAAATTTCCATTAAACCAAAAAATCCTTCCAGAAACCGGCGCGGACCCCTTGACAAAAAATGAAAATCGGTTAAAATAAAAGCGTTATTCGTTTCCGTGGCACAATTGGATAGCGCGCTGCCCTCCGAAGGCAGAGGTTGTGGGTTCGACCCCCGCCGGAGACGCTCAAATATTTCCTTCGGTTTTCCGGCCGAAGGATTTTTTTTGTAAAAAACGCGGCTTGGGCAGTACACAGTTACTGAAAGAGCTAAAAAAAGGAGGGCCTCTCGGGATCCCTCCTTGGGGTTCGTCTGATAGGATCGGGCGTTAGTCTTCGCGTCAGTCTTCGAATTTCTTGAAGATCACCACGGCATTGTGTCCGCCGAAGCCGAGATTGTTGTTCGCGGCATAGCGTACGGAACGCTCGACGGCCGTGTTGGGCGTGATGTTCAGGTCGCATTCCGGGTCGGGCGTTTCGTAGTTGATCGTCGGCGGGATGACCTGATTTTCAAGCGTCTGCACACACGCGATGCACTCCAGCGCACCGGCGGCTCCCAATGCGTGTCCCGTCGTACCTTTCGTACTGCTGACGGCCACCGTCCGCGCCGCGTCGCCGAGGGCGGATTTAATGGCGCAGGTCTCGAATTTGTCGTTCAGCGGCGTACTGGTCCCGTGCGCATCGATGTAATCCAGCTCCTCCGGTCCGATCCCAGCATGACGCATAGCCATTTGGAAAGCGCGGGCATCGCCGTCTCCCTGCGGATCCGGACTGGTAATGTGGTATCCGTCCGCCGTCGCGCCGTATCCGACGAGTTCCGCAAGGATCTTCGCACCGCGTTTTTTAGCGTGTTCATACTCTTCTAGGATCATGACTCCGGCCCCTTCTGCCGCCACGAATCCGTCACGGTCTTTGTCAAACGGCCGACTCGCGCGAAGCGGATCTTCGTTTCGCGTACTCATCGCTTTCATCGAGGCGAAACCGGCAATGCACAGCGGCATGACGCTCTCTTCTGTCCCCCCCGCGATCATGATATCCGCGTCGTCGCGCTGGATCATCCAGTACGCTTCCCCGATGGAATGACACCCGGACGCACAGGCGGAAACGATGCCGAAATTCGGGCCTTTCGCACCGTAACGGATCGAGAGGTCGCCGGACGCACTGTCCGCGATCATCATCGGAATGGCGAGCGGTGAGACCCTGCCCGGTCCGCGTTCCAGAAGGACACTGTTTTGGGTCGTCGTCGCAATGATCCCGCCGATGCCGCTGGAGACTAAGATCCCGACGCGCGTTTCATCCAGTTCGCTCTCCTGAAAGTTCTGCGGAAGACCTGCCATGGCGAGCGCTTCGTCTCCTGCCGCGATCGCGTACTGACAGAAAAGATCCAGACGCTTCGCATCTTTGAACGGAACGTATTGCGTGATGTCGAAATCCTTCACTTCCCCTGCGATCTGCGTCCGATACCCCGACGCGTCGAATTTCGTGATGGGACCAAGTCCGCAGCGGCCTTTCACGAGCGAGGTCCAAAAATCTGACGCATTGTTGCCCACGCAGGAAATGACTCCGTATCCTGTTACGACTACTCGTTTTTTCTGCATTTTGTCTGTCCCTTCCTCGTTTTATCTTTGGAGCGGATAGCGGATACCGACAGACCTTACGGTTGGATCGGGATCTTCTTCGAGCCAGTGCTTGTTCATCGTGATCTTCCGGCATACAAGTTCACCGGTCCTGTCGATCGCTTCGATCTCTTCAGGGGTACAGTCCTGCGCAAGAAAATCAATGAGACGGTCCAGACGCCGATCCACTTCTTGGAAGATCTGCAGTGTTTCCGGAGTCGGAATGATCTGAACGTTCCGCCGATCTTCTTCATTCGGCTTACGCGTCACGATCTCGGCCTGAACGAGTTTTTCGATGAACGTCGAGGCTGCTGAGGAGGAGAGCCCCGTGATCTGCATGACCGTGTTCAGATTGCACGGAAGCTGCTGGCGGATGAGTGTCAGATAGTAAATATGACGGCTGGAAAGTTTTCCTGCGGACTTTCCCTTGCAGATCTCTCCCCAACTGTGATTGATATAGTTTCGGCGCGCACAGTCGATCAGCCGAAACATGCGTTTGAATGAGTCTGTATTCATATTTTTTCACTTGTTCTGCATGATCTTAAGAATAGTTTCCCGCAAAGCATCAGGAATATATTCCCAAAACAGGAACATTATACCATATTTCAGAATTTTCATCAAGAGTGATTTGAGGTTTTGTGGAAATATTTCAGGGAAAATGGCAAAAAAAGGGGAAAATAAAAAAATTAAAATTTTGGAAAATTTTTAAGATTTTACCTGTCTCCCCCTTGACTCGGTGATTCGGCGTGTTAAACTGAATTTTGTGCAAAAGATCCAGTTTGATTTTTTGCGATTTTGGACTTTTTCCCTATGGAGGTGTCCCATGACGTCGCTTTGGGATCGTGCGCGGGAACGGTTTTTTCAGACAGATCTAAAGATTTGGAGTGACCGGGCGGCTTCCGGAGCGGGGGAAAATATCGGTTCGACGGCATGGAATATGGAAGAAGATACTCAGTACGAATACGCCTCAAATTGCGGTGTCGTGTGGACTCCGGCGAGCACAACGCCCTCCGAGATCGCTTTCATCCCGACCGTAACGCTTGGTTCCGTGGAAGACACGCTTTTCACCCGCGGCGCGACGCTTGCGATGGACTGGGACCCCGAAGGCACTCCCCTTTCCGCTTCTTACAACACGAAACGAGTTGGTGTCACCGGTATTCAGAGTGTCACGTGGAAGGAAAGAACTGCGGAATTATCGGATGATCCTCATCAGAGTGATGAAAGTGTACGAGTCTATCCGGAAAAAGATCTTGACGGAACTTTAAAAAACAAATTAAAGGTACAGGTAGAGCTTGTAAAAGAAGTGCCGGATGGGATGGAAGGGACCGTTTTTTTGAAAATATTGGATCCCCATAATCAATGTACAGGCGGCTCTTCGAATGGTATGGAGTCGGTAATTCCCATATCGGATTGGCTGCTGGATGAATCAGACAATTTTGGTTATGCCAATTTTGTGTTATCGAGTCTTTTATTTGAAGGCCATAATATAGAGACACTTGAAACAGACAAGATCCAAAATGCGACTTTTGAGATAAACAGTGCTCATGCCGGTGACAACTATATCGTGGTTGCGATGCCGAATTCCGAATCTTGTGATGCCGTTTCGATTCAGACCGTAGGTATATGTGATTATAAAACTCCGGGATTGGGCGGTGGAAATGGATCTGTACCTGTTTCCGAAAATCATAAAACCTCTCTTTTAACAGTTTGGCGTACCTTATGGCTGGAAGTGGATCAGCTTCAATATGAAGATGAAGTTGCCGAAGAGCCCTCTTGGAATGGGATAAATATGGAAAATATTTATTCAGAACTTCAAAAAGCCTGTATTACGGTAAATATAGTTCCAGTAACAGCTAATTCCAATAAAATAATCAAAAGGAGGTCGGGATGAACATTCTTTTATTCATCGTTGCCGCACTATTTATTGTGTGTGTACCAATACAGGGATACGCGCAATTCGATATGCTCCCGGATGCGAATGGCCTTCCATGGACACCTGTATACTCTTGGCCAATTCCGGATAATATTGCAACCCATCCTGGCTGGGATAAAACGGTTTGGTGTAAGGAAAAGGTCGAAAAAAATGTTTGTGTCCAATCATTTCAGGTCACGGAACAGCTGGTCGAACGGATCGAAGTCTATCCGGCACGGCGAAAGGTCGGAGATGTCGTGTACACTGTTTCCTATTGGGAAAATATTTCCGATGAGACCGTCGCAAATGTACCGAACTGGTCTTTCGCGTGGTTTTATCCATTTTCACGGGACCGAGCCAGTTACTATACCTCTACGAGTCGAAAAGCAGACCTGCAGCCTGGTAAAAAAAGACTTCGTTGGGTGATGGTTCTTCATAAAGATTGGGAAGAAGAAGGATTTGCCGCGGAAGTTCTTCACGGTCCCAATGTACCGCAAGGAAGTATTCGGGGAAAATGCAGAATCAATCCATTTTATGCCGAAGTACATCTTGCTAGGCTCTTTCTGGATGGAAAAAAAGGGTTTCGTAAAGGATGCGGCTGGGATGAACCGCTGGTTCGCCATTTAAGAAAAAATCTTTGGAATGACTACGAACCCAATTGTAACGGAAGCCTGGTACTGATTCGAAAATGGTATGGATTTCAGAGGCCAAAACGTGCATATTTTTCGGAAAAGGTACGAGGAAGCCAGCCAACATGGTCTGGTAATGGTTATGTGAAAGTTAAGCCTTCTAAGGAGAATCAGAAACCACAAGGTGAGGATATTTGGGATTTCTACCTAGGAGATACCGCGAAACAGGATGCGGATGAAACACTTCTTGAAGGAGAGTTGGCACTTCATGCGGAGATCTGCTTGACTCGTCTTCTTTTAGCGTATCTGTATTCCGAAAATGAGGAAGAACTCGCGAAAAATCGCTCAGCTGTCCTTACGTTCGTAAATTCGTGTCCATTGCCGCAAATGCTTGCGATGACGCATCGGCTTTTCCGTATCGATCCGGAAAACATGAATGGGCAGAGTTCGTTCAACGACTGGGAAAACTGGTACGCCGCCGAGCCGCCGGAACTTTCGGGATCGCAGCGGGAACGCCTTCTTGAGCTGAACGAGGAGTTCCGGAAAATGCGGGAAAATGCGCTTTTGGCTGAAACGAAGGAGGTGAGACCATGAAAAGCTGGCATTTTTTTGCCGTTTTGTGTTTGGGCGTTCTGTACTGCGGTACGGTCGGCGTGCAGGCGGGGAATGGTACGGGGACGGCGGAGGCGGAAGACATTCAGCCGTCGTGTTCGTGGAATATCGGAACAGAAACGCTCGGCGTAACGCTGGAAATTTCTTCCCATGATGTTTTATGGGGTGATCTTCTGGTTTGCGGGATCGTTTTTCAAAATAAAACGGAAACTGAAAGATGGATCCCGTATTTCAATATTCGGATAGAGCGGGTCCATTACAGGTGTCCGGAGCTGTCTTCGGAATGGTGCTGGAATCCGGATGTTCCTGTTGTGGATCCGAAAAATTATACGAAAGGGAAGGCTCTTAAGTCCCGGATGAAGGTGTCTCCCGGCAGTAAAAGATACCTTGGGATCCAGGAGATCCCGTTTCCGTTTCCCGGAATGTGGGAACTGGATTTTTGGCGGTCTGTTTCTCATCATCTGAACGAATACGGTACGCCGTTGAAGATCGAAGTCGTGCCGATTTTTATTTCAGATTTGCCAGAAGCAGAGAAACTCAAATTTTCTTTTTCAATACAGCTGTGTCCTCGGTCGAAAAAGGAATCCGGGCTGCTGTGTTCTATCACTGTTCCGGACATTTCAAAAGCCGGCTATTCGCCTGTTTCTCTGTTAGCGGATGAATTGTTTCTCCGTACATTTCCATCTGGAGGACCACCGGCCGCGAAAAAATGGAAAGACTTGGAAGAACGATTTTCTCCCGGAGTACTGCGGAACTGTCTGACCATGAAACGGCTGACGGCCGAATTTTTGGCAGTCGAAGATGAAAGACTTACTTTCGATTTTTACTCTTGCAAACCGCAGTATCGTTTTCAGGCAACAAAAGAACTTCATGCGATGGTCTCATGGCTGAAAACGCTTCCGGAGGTCGAACGGCACGGCATCGGGATGCAGCTGGTTTCCGCTGACTGGAAGAAGCTCACAGATGCTTCGCAGAAATCGGAAAAAAGTCTCTCTTTGATCCGTCATCGTTTTTTTACACTTGAGCGTACTTTCGCTTTTTGGCGTACGATCGGGGATCCCCGTGATTTTGAAAAGCGAAAGACTGAAAATGAAGGTCCCCCTATTGATCGATGAAAGGAGTCATTTATGTACCATCGTAGAATAATGAGTTTGATTTGGTTATTTCTTCTTTCGTCTGTTTTCATTGGGATCGTGAATGGAATGGACAAATGGGAGAACAAAATAAAAGCTCGCGAAAAAGTCAAAGACGATTTGGAGTTTCTGGATCTATTGGCTAAAGGGGATCTGTATCTCCATCAAAAAGGCTGTCGTCCGGGGTTGGAGAGCTGGTTTGTTACGGAACGTCCTTTGTACGCTGATATTTTTGTGCTCAGTGGGCAGCAAGTCGATCATTGGATCGAGCTTGAACCGGCCGAGATCCCGATCGGAGGGACCGTCACGCTTCGCCGATATATTAAAAATTTGGAGGAGCAGACGATCCAAGTCGATTCTATGGGACGCTCCATTCCGAAGCTCATTCTGACGCTGGATAGGAAATATGAATACACGCTTTGGCCAACAGAAGAAAGTGCCGGAGCTTATGCGAAGAGTCAGGAACGGATACTTGCGGAACATGAAGAAGTGACGTACGAAGAGGCTGCGGAAATATGGCATGAAGAGCTGAAAAAGCATCAGGCCGCGATCTCTCCGGGAGAGACGGTCCTTGTGGAGGAATTGAAGTATCAGGTGCCTCCCAAAAGTATCGATCCGTTCTGGATGTATATTCGCGAACGGATGTTCGAGGCCGAAGAAGATCACTTTACGTTTCCAATCCAGATAGAGGCATCGACCGTGGAGATCCGCCCCGCAGAACTGACCGTCACGAAACAGCCTCTGGACTTGAAGGCCCTTGGAGAGAGATTTCAGAAGGAACTGCAGCAGGAGAATGAAAAAAAATGAAGCGTTCAGGAATTTTTCGGTTTTTTGCCGGCGTCTGTCTCGTCTTTCTGGCATATACGGGCGTGTTCGCGCAGGGAATGGCCGCGGAGGAGTATCGGGACGGGATCGGAAGTGTCTCCGTACCGGATGAGAAAGTTCAGGAAGAAGATGAACTCTATCCGGGAAATAAAAAAAGCTATCGTCCCATCATTCCGCCGACGATCCAGTGTGATCTGGCTTCGGTGGACCTTGTCGTGCGGAATAATATGCTGCTCCAGACGGAAAAGCTGGAAAACGGCGTCACGGTCAGGTATGTCGTTTATCCTCTGGTGAAAGCTGTCAAGGATCCGATGTACTGGGTCGTTTATGTTGAAAATACGTCAGAGAAGATCCTGAAAGATCAGGTTGCCGCTTCCTTTGTGTATGGTGCCGTCTCCACATGGAGGATCACTTCACCGGAAAGTCAGGAAAATGTCTTCCGTCCGGGAGAAAAGCGGCTTTACTGGTTCGTCATGACACCAGACAAGATGCCTATGTATTATTGGAAGCAGCGTGGGTGTCCGTATGAGCGCCAGCCGTATGGAAAGATCCCGGTCAATACGTTTGGAAGTTTCGATTATGTGCAGATCAAAAACATCTACTACGATTCCAGGAGTCCGGAAGAACGGGCACTCATAGAGCGTACTGCGGTCGGTGGTTTTTCGCTGGAATTCCTCGGCTATGAGCTTGATTTTGACCTTCGAGGGACGACGGAGGAGGATTTTTCGT
>JAFQOH010000213.1:0-35698 GCA_017403345.1 Thermoguttaceae bacterium | reverse complement strand
CTTCTTGGGGCTGTGGAGGCTGGGGAGTCCGAGTTTTTTCCGGAATTTCAGGCGTGGCTTGAGGCTGGGAAATGTGCCGGGATGGCCTACCTGCGCGAACATGCCGATGCCCGGCGTCATCCGGGATCCGTTTTGCCCGGTGTCCGGTCGATCTTGATGCTGGGAATGCCGTTCGGGGAACTGGAAAAGCTCGCGGAGCGCGAGTATCCCGCTCATCCGATCCGGCAGTACCTTGTACGGCAAACTCCTGAAAACACGGCCTCGGAGCCTCTGAAAAACACGGCGTTCGTTGCGCAGTACGCATCGAGCGGTCTCGATTATCACGACATTATTCGCCGACAGTTGAAAACGCTTCAGAAAACGTTTCGGGAGTTTTTTCCGGATCAGACATCGCGCGGCATCGTGGACACTGCGCCGTTTTTTGAGCGGGAATTTGCCGTTCGGGCCGGGTTGGGATTTCTCGGTCGGAACCGAATGCTGATCCACCCCGATCACGGCAGTCTTTTCTTTCTCGCGGCCATTCTGACGACGGAGGCGCTTCCGGAAACTGCCGAACTGCCGTCCGCTCTGCTTCTGACGCAGGAAGAACAGCACGAATTCCGTCGCCGCTGTGAGACTTGCGGTCAATGTCTGCGTGCGTGTCCGACTGGTGCGCTTTTGGAGACTGGGCTTGACGCGAGGCTCTGCGCGAGTTATCTGACGATCGAGGACCGTTCTTCCGAAGGATCATCTACTCCGATTCCTTCCTCTTACCTTCTTGGCTGCGACGAGTGCCAGCGTCACTGTCCGTGGAACCAGCCGTTCCCGCCGCGTACTCTTTTCCGGCTGGACGCATTTCCGCTCACTGTCGACACACTCCGCCGCACCCCCTTCTCCCGTCCCGGCTCGGACAAACTGGAAGCTCGAGCTGCGGAACTGAGGAAATGAGATACGGCCCTCGAAATGTGAGAGTTTTACTTTTACCACTGTTTTTTGTCAACAAAACGTTCAAATTCTTTGTCGGACATGCACAGAATACGAATGAAATCAACCAATGCCCAAATCCATGTGATCAATGGGCCGAGCAATATGAATGCCCCAAACAGGCAAATAAGAAGCATCGTCATGCCCTTACTCGTATTGTCCAGATAAAAACAATGGATCCCTAATCCGCCAAGAAAAATCGCCAAAAGCGCAGCTGGGATTTTTTTGTCTTTGTGCTTAAAATGTGCGGTTTGATGAAACATTTCCTGGGTCGGTACTGTTCTTGTAAGGCTTGTACCGCAATGCAGGCACACGACCTGAAGCGGATTTGTTTTCTGCTTGCCGCAATTTGGACAAAAATTTTCTCCATTTCGCGGATCGCACCCGCAATTCAGGCAAATGACGGCATTGTCATAGACCTGTTGACCGCAAACTCTGCAAAACATACGTTCCTCCTTGTCTCTTAAGGTATGGTTGGGTTATACAAGCTGCCGTTTATTGGTATTGCTCGATTTTCAATTCCGTTTCTTCCAATTCTGCATTGATCTCTTCCAGCTGCCGACTGGTTTCTTCTAAAGCTGCTCCGGTAACGACCGCCATGCTCATGCAGACAAAAAGAGCCAAAAACGAAAGAATGATCCCGGCAATGGATGTTCCTACTTCCCATTTTCGGCCGGCGATCCCAATAAGAAGACCGATCCCGCCAAGAAGCAGCCCTAACACCGAGGCAGGAAATGCCAGAAGTCCCACGATCGGGACCCAGCAAACTAAAAGCCCCAGAATGCCAAATACCAAAGAAACGATTCCCAATCCATTGGAACTGCGCGATTCAGCCATGATAAAATCTCCTTTTTATAGAATGTGAAAGTTGTCGATCGTACAAGAATGGGGCTGTATCAACAAATGAAACAGAACATACTGACGCATACGTCAGAAGTACTGAAACCTGAATTGCTGTATCGGATACTCTTGCGACAGAGTGTAGTGAACAACAAACAGGATCAGCACTCCTGACGTATGTCATTATACAAAAACAGAATATACACGCATACCAACAGATATACGTATACTGTTTATACACATATACACACTCAGGAATGGCTGACCTGACAAATCAATCTCACTAAAAACCCATTTCCTAAAAAATGGGGTCGCAATTTATCCGAAAACTGATTTGTTTTACCGACATTCTTGTGAAATTCAAAATGTAAATAGTGATAACTCACTAAACGTTATTATACCAATAATCCAGAAATGTGCAAGAGGGACAAGTGAAATTTATTTAAATTTTGCATATTCTGTCAAATTGGGAGAATTTTGAGAAGAATTTTGGAAAGATTGTGATCGATCTCGTGTATTTTCGGTTTTTCGAGGGATTTTTGTTGGAATTCTTTCGTCGATCATAAAAAAAGGACCGTCCCGAAAACGAGACGATCCTCTTTTAGATCAACGTCTGGAATGGATTACATGTTGCCCATTTTCCAGATGAGGTCGGCAGCGCGATTGCTGTAACCCCATTCATTGTCGTACCAGCTGAGGCACTTGAGCATGTTGTCGCCCATGACCATGGTCCACGGACCGGCGAAAATGCTGGAGTGCGCGTCGTCGACGATGTCCTGGAGGACGATCGGATCTTCGGTGTAGTCGAGGATCCCCTTCATCGGGCCTTCCGCAGCGGCTTTCATCGCAGCGTTGACAGCTTCTTTCGTGACGGGTTTTTCGGTTTCGACGACGAGGTCAACGACGGAACCGGTCGGGGTGGGGACGCGGATGGAGATACCGGTCAGTTTGCCCTGGAGAGCCGGGATCACGAGACCGACAGCTTTGGCGGCGCCGGTGGAGGTCGGGATCATGTTCATCGCAGCAGCGCGAGCGCGATAGGGATCCTTGTGGGGCAGGTCAAGAACGCGCTGGTCGTTCGTGTAGCTGTGAACGGTCGTCATGAGACCCTTGACGATACCGAAATTGTCGTTGATGACCTTGGCGAACGGAGCCAGGCAGTTGGTCGTGCAGGAAGCGTTGGAGACGTATTTCATGTCAGCGGTAAGCTGATCGTCGTTGACGCCGAGAACGCAGGTGAAGTCGGGATCGGTCGCCGGAGCGGAGATGACGACTTTTTTGCAGCCTTTGTGAGAGTCGAAACCCGGTTTGCCGTCGGCAGCGCGTTTCGTGAACAGACCGGTGGATTCCAGAACGACGTCAACATTCAGGTCGCCCCACGGAAGGTTGCCCGGATCACGTTCGGCGAAAATTTTGACAAATTTGCCGTTGACGTTCAGACCGCCGTCAGCGACTTCGACCGTACCGTCGAAACGGCCGTGAACGGAGTCATACTTCAGAAGGGTCGCCAGCATATCATTGCTGGTGAGGTCGTTGATGGCAACGACTTCGTACTTTTCGGGCTGAGCCGCCATGACGCGGAAAACCAGACGGCCAATACGACCAAAACCATTAATACCAACGCGAATAGCCACTGTGCTGTCTCCTTGCAATAGAAAACAAAACGGACATGATCTTTTCCAGGCGTAACCTTACGCAAGGTCCAGATCCCAAATTTATCATGGATTATACCCGATTCTGAAAATCTTTCAAGCCCCCGAAACCATACTTTCGCAAATTTTTCGTAATTTTCGATAAAAAAATATGGAAATATTGTCTGATCGAAAGCGTTGAACGACTGAAATTTTCGAATTTTAAGGATTTTTTGGGGGAGACTTGACACGCGGCGGGAATTTTTGTATAATTTAGATCTGATGTGATCGGGTGTCGGATGAACGGCAATGTGGTTGGAATGTGAAAAAGATCCGGAGTGTTTGCGATGGATGGAAATTTGGATTCTATACAGACATTTGGTTTGGGAAGTAGGTCATCCCTTCAGCGAGGCGGCAGGAGGTATCCGGAACCGGGGGATCGTCTTGGCGAGTCAAAGAATTTTCGACTCGTGCGTCTTCTTGGAGAAGGCGGGATGGGGCAGGCGTGGCTCGCAGAAGAGATCGCGCGAAACAAAGTCCTGCGTCCGGTCGTCTGTAAACTCCTTCCGGCTGATGTGCAAACAGACCCACATGAGTTGCAGAAGGTCGAGGCTCTTTTCCAGCTGACGCGGACGCTCAATCACACGAACATCTGCCCGCTTTACGGAATGGAATTTGACCCGGAATTCGGCTGGTTCTTCGTCATGGGGTGTGCGGAAGGCGTTTCGCTGAGGGAATGGATCTGCACGCAGCAGGGAGCAGAATATGGGCTGCCTCCGAAAATGGTTTTGAAATTCCTTCGTCCACTTGCTTCTGCGCTTGACTACGCACACCGGAAACGAGTCATCCACCGTGACATCAAGCCGGAAAACATTATGTTCAGTGCGAAAGATGATGATTCGGACCTTTGGATCATCGATTTCGGCATCGCGGCGCAGATCCATGAAACACGGTCACGGACCTCTGCCGCCAGCGAATCGAGCGGGACTCCGCACTATATGGCCCCGGAGCAGTTCCTGGGGGAACTTCAGGATGCTCGCACGGACCAGTATGCGCTCGGAGTGCTTGCGTACGAGATTCTTTCCGGACGTAGACCGTTCATGGGAAATATCCATGCGCTGGCGCATCAGATCGTGTATGTTGCGCCGAAACAGATCCAGACGCTTACGCCGGAAGCCAACGCGGTCCTTCAGCGTGTTTTGGCCAAACGGCAGGGGGAACGCTTTTCGTCATGTTCCGATTTTGTAAATGCGCTGGAGAAGGGACTCTTCGTACCGAGCGCTGTTCCAAAACCGTGGGGGCAGGGCAGAAACGGAAACCCAGGTCAGACGCAGATCCCGACGGAAAATGTATGGAATAGACAGGGACAGACGCTTCGGCCGACAGCCCCGGCTCCGTCACCGAATGTACAGAATGGGAGAGTTGCCAAGGCTCCGAAAAAAGAGCCGATGCAGACAGGAAACGTACCTTCTGTACCATATGGTGCAGAAAACGGCTCGCAGGCTGGCACGGGACCGCTCGAACTTGCCGCGGGGCTTGGCAGAAAACTGCTGACGGCGTTGGGATTGTGTCTCTGGATGTTCGCGGGAGTGTTTGTGCTGTTTGTCTGGCACATGCTCATGACCGAGATCTTTTCCAACCCCTTTCCCTGTCTGCTCGCGTGTCTTGCCGGAGGTTTCTTGCTGGTTTGGGGAGGTTTTGCCCTGCTTGGCTCTTTAGAGAAATTCCCCGGAAGGACCTCATCTCACGGCATAACGGAATCGCTCATTTCGATCACTTTTGCGTTTTGTTTCGCCATGTTTCTGCTCATGATCGACACTGTTCCGATCGAGTCCGTGCACATTGGGGCCGCATTCACGTTCTCCCAATCCATCGGTCTTTTCGTTGCCCTGGTTTGGCATCGCGGACGCCTTTGGAAATTACGGCGCGCCAGTGGGACCGGAAATTCAAATTTCTGACGGAAACTGTGAATTGAGGAAACGGTGAGGAAACGGTGAGGAAACGGTGAGGAAACGGTGAGGATCGCAGGGAAATCCATTTGCTTCTCCTGCTCCTCTTACTTCTCGCGTTTTTCATCGCGCCATTTACACCGGGCGCGGATGAAGTCAAGACGTTCGGCGATCTGCGCTTCTTCGCCTCGCTGTGTCGGGAAATAGTACCGCCGGTCCACGCCGAGATAGTCCTGCGGGGCGATGGCGTCCGGGAAATCGTGCGCGTACTGGTAGCCGACGTGCCCCAGCTTCTGCGAGCCGGAGTAGTGCGCATCGCAAAGATGCTTCGGTACAGGAACCGATTCGCCTTTCTGGACGTCGCTGCGTGCGGCAAAAATCGCGTTCGTCACGGCATTCGATTTGGGCGCAGAAGCCAGATACGTGACCGTCTGCGCGAGATTCAGCTGGCATTCCGGCAGACCGATCATTTCGCAGGCCTGTGCACACGCAACGGCAAGCGGAAGTGCGTGCGGATCGGCATTTCCCACGTCTTCGCTCGCCAGAATGACCAGTCGACGGGCAAGAAAACGGACTTCCTCTCCCCCTTCCAGCATTCTCGCCAGCCAGTAAATTGCCGCGTCCGGGTCACTTCCGCGAATGCTCTTGATCAGTGCGCTGATGATGTCGTAATGTGCGTCCCCGTCGCGGTCGTGCCCGGTGATCCGCTTCTGCACGGACTCCGCAGCCATTTCGAGCGTGAAGTGCACCGGATCTGCAAACGTGGACAAAACGCCGATCTCCAACGCGGAAAGCGCCCTGCGCGCATCGCCGTCGCTCGTGCGTGCGAGATACTCCAGCGCATCCTCATCCATCTCGATCCGCGTCCGGCCCAGCCCGCGCTCTTTGTCCGCCAGCGCACGGCGCAGGATCTCCTTGATGTTTTCTACCGTCAGCGAGTGAAACTGGAAAAGCCGGCTGCGGCTCAAGAGCGCATTGTTTACGGTGAAGAACGGGTTCTCCGTCGTCGCGCCGACCAGCGTCACGATCCCCTCTTCGACGTCCGGAAGGAGGACATCCTGCTGCGCTTTGTTGAATCGGTGGATCTCATCCACGAAAAGAAGCGTCCTCCGTCCCTCCGCCGCCACCGTGTCGGCCGCATGCGCGAGAACTTCCCGCAGCTCCTTTACACCGTTGACGACTGCCGAGATCTGACAGAAATTTGCGTTAGACTCTGCCGCCAAGAGTTTTGCCAGTGTCGTCTTCCCCGTTCCCGGAGGTCCGAAGAAAATGACGGACCCCAGACGATCCGCTTTCAGGAGACGGCGCAGCAGTTTCCCCGGCGCAAGAAAATCCTCCTGACCCACGAATTCATCCAGCGTTCGCGGGCGCATCCGTGCGGCAAGCGGCTGTGCTTTTTTGCGATTTTCCGATTCAAAAACTTCAAAAAGGGACATGATTTTCAATTCTGAAAAAATGAGGCGCTACGGCTGGCTTGGCGTTTCCGGCTGGTCCTGGACTTTCGGCGTTTCGGGAATTGCAGAGTTTTCCGTTTTCGGAAGGAACGCAAGACGGATCCGGGCGGCAGGATCCTCCGGTAACTCCGCGTAAAAATCCCGCGCAGCGGTCCAGTTTTCTTTGCGCTCGTACATCATTCCGCAGCGCAGTTGTGCTGATGCGTGGAATTTTGTAAATCCAGTGTCGAGCACATGGCGGGTGAAACTGTCACAGGCAGCGTCCGGACGGTTCAGCACGAATGAGATCATGCCGAGCGCATAACTCGCTTCACATCGGCAGTAGCGGTAGAAATCGAGCACGGCAGGTCCGCTTTTTGAGTAAGTCTGTTCTAAAACAGCCTCGGAAAGACGGGCTTTCTGATAGTATCCGGCAGCACTCATCGGTCCGGTCAGGATCCCTTTCAGGTAAAGCATTCTCCCGCGCCAAAGATTGAAGAATCCATCCGGAAATGGAGTGCAGAAGAGCTGGAAAATACGGAGGCGGTTCATTTCACTTTCAGGATCCAAAGCCCGGCGGATGACTGCGTGGACCGGATGCGTCCAGATCTCCACCGAGGCGAACGTGTTTTTGCGGAGGATCTGGTCTTTGAGTGCAGAGGGAGCGTTGAAAGCGTTTTCGAGGGAATCTTTGGAGATCGTTCCGTCCGGGAGGACTTCGACCGGCGCCAGGCTCATGACGACGCGGTTTTCGCCGTTTTTGAGGGCTTCCTGAAGGATCGCCATGCGCTGCGTCTGGTACCAGGGAGACGCTTCTAAAAGGACACGCGAACGGCTCAGTGAATCTGCCGTCACGTTACCGGACCAGCCGGCCAGACGCCAGAATTCGCCAAGGATCGCCGGTTCTGCACAAACGTCGGTCCAGCGGGCGGGAACGGCTTCCAATTTGCCTGAAGCTCGGACGGCTTCCCATGGTTTACGCGTTTCCGCAGACATTCCCGGTGCGGCTGGAAGCCAGACTGGAAGGCCTAGGACTGGATCGAAAAGGTAGATCTCTTCATTGAAGAGAAAACCTAGAAGCATACGCGTTTCGTTTTCTGTCGGCACCTCGATCAGGAAGGCGTTCAGATCCTGCTGCCGGGCCAGAAGGATGCAGAGCCACGCACGCTCTTGGACCGTTCCTTCGCCGGAAAGCAGCACTTCCAAAGGAAGCCGCGGGGGGGCAGTTTCGGAGAGCGTCTGTACGTTGGCGAAAGTCCACGAGAAGATCGAGTTCATCCGTTCCAGATCGTTTGACGAGATCTGCACGAGATTCTGCGCTCCGGTCGAATCGGACAGATTCCGCAATTCCATACGGATCTCCTCCAGCTCGGTCTGCGGTGTTCCCTGTACCCAGAGAGAAACGTCCTGGAGAAGAAACTGTTCGAAAAGGACGTAAACATCATTTTCGTACGCTATCGTGTACGTTTCGTTCTGCGTGAGCGGGATCGTACTCTTTTCCGAGCCTGAAAAACGCATTCGCTGCGAACCAGTCAGGATGCCGAGCTGCTGAAAAACGGCGTTTTGCTGACGAAGTACATTTTTCAGATCCGGGGAGACCTGATTCTGGAGCAGATGAAAAAGCAGTACTTCCCGCATCTTCTGAAATCCGGAGCGAAGCACTTCAAGGCCGGCCGGAGGATTTTCTGGAAGCTGCGTCTGGAAATGCTTGAGCTCATCAGCGGTCTGTTGCAAAAGAATGGCTTGCGCCTCTGTGAACGGAGTCCCGTCCGGTAAATTACGGAACGTGTGGAAGGTCTCTGAAATGCGAGCCTGAAGTGGTTCCAGACCATCCAGAAGCTCGATCATTGGGGACACCATCGGATCTGGATGCCACCCCTCAAACTGCGGACGTGACTGGATCCAGCCGTTGAATCGGTCCGTGACTTGATTCAGCGAGTTAAGATACTGTTCCGGATTTTCGTACGCAGCACGTTCACGGATCGCTGCGATACTGGACTGGAAAAGTTCATTGCGCCAGCGAGGGTCGCCTGCATCACCGCGCTGCGGGGCTTCGGACGGATCGGAATGTACCGTTTCCGCATTCTTTTGGGCTTCACCGCATCCGGCAATCAATGCGAATCCCAAAAAACTGAGTCCAACCAGATCTTGAATTTTTATTTTCATGGAAATTTCCGTTTTTTTTTCGTGAATAAAATGGAATTTTAGGGCCAAAAATAAAAAGTGTTTCGCGAGCAGAACGTCTTCTGCCTAACTTGTGTTCACTCTCTTAATGGTTGTTGGCAGTGACTGTATTTTCGGGCGTTGAAAAAGTTTTATCGGCGGTTTGAAGCAGCGGTCTGCCGGAGAGCTCTACCGTTTGCGTCGGATAGGCAAATTTGAGCTCCTCTTCACGGAAACGGCGCAGGATCGCCAAGTTCAGCTCGTGCTTCCACCGTTCGGCTTCTACGAATACCTGCGTGTTGAACCAGAGCATGACTTTGATCTTCAGCGCCCAGTCGCCAAAACCGCTGAACGTGACCAGTGAGCGTGTCGGAGACTGAATGAATTTCTGCGGATCGGAAATGAGTTCCCGAACGATCTGGACAGCCTGTTCCATCTGCTCGGGGGTCGTGGAGTAGGTCAGCCCAAGCTCAAAATCGTGTCGGATCCCCGGACGCTGGCTTACATTTTCAATGATCTCTGTTCCCAGCACCGCATTCGGCACAGAGTAAAGATGCCCGTTCAGTGCGCGAATGCGTGTACTTCGGAAATCGACTGCCTCAACGTCGCCATCGATCGTCCCGGTCCGGATCCGGTCGCCGAGCTGGAACGAATTGTCGAAAAGCATCATGAAGGAGCTAAGGAAATTGGAGATCGTGTCTTTCACCGCGAATGCGATGGCGAGACCGAAGATACCGGCTGCCGCAAGGAGCGCGGAAACATTTAGACGCAGGATCGTCTGCCCGATGATGCAGATCGCCGCTAAAACTAGGATGATCCGGGTCGTTTTTCGGGCTGCATCAAAGATCAGTTTATTGAAAATGCGTTTTTTCCCGTGAAAGTAAAGGCAGATGATGTGGTCTGCTGCGCCGATGAGCCGATACAGGAGCCACGTGAAATCCGCAGCGATCAGGGCGAGGATCAGACGTTCCGAGTAATGGTATTCTCCTAGGAACGGCAGGATACTGAAATAGATGCCGACGATCCAGAAAAATGCAAGGAATGGCGGAAGGAACGCACGAAAGATAAAATCGTCGTTCAGCGTTTTCGTCCGTTTCACAAAGGAGGCGAAACAGAGTTCCGTCAAAAAACGAAGCACAAGTACTCCGATCCACGTCACGGCAATGCCGCAGAGACTGTAAAGTATTTCTCCCCAGCGTTTATAGAAAAAATCCAGAGAGCTGCCGCAAAAAGTCTGAAATTTCAGCCAGATCGCCAAAACTGTCATCGGTTCGTCTTCTGATTCGGGAAGAATGAGGACATCCAAATCGGACGTATCTGCGGAAGTGCTTGAATTTTCCTTCAGCTTTTCGATCGCTCCGGCATCCAGCGAAAGGATCAAGACCGTTTTCTCGTCAAGTTCTTGCAGCGCAGTCAACCGAGGATCCGGAGCTGTTTCATTTTCCGAAACAGTTTCGTCGGATACTGCTGGATGTTCGGAGTCTGGCTCGGCGTTTAAGGGAGCCTGGGCTGCAGACGTCGGCTGGTCTTCAAGAGGCTGCAGTGTTTCGGCTGCGGCTGCGGTCTGGAAGGCGCTAGTGAAACACAAAAGGAGGGAAATGAGGAAAATGAGGAAAATGAGGAAAAGGAAAACGCTCTTGCGTGAAATGGTTCTTAGGCAATGGAATGAGTGAACGGAAATCATGAAATACGCTCCTGGAGGAAAGGCAGTTCGAATAAATCGGAGCAGCCGCGTATCGGAGTCCGACGCACTTGCCGCTGAAAACTGGCCCAAACGCAAAAGCATAGCCGCTGGAAATGTCCAAGGACCTGAATGTTTTCAGATCGGTCTCTTTCTTTCTATTTTATCATGGATCTGCCCCGGCGTCAAGATGTTGGGGAAAATGCAGGTGGAAAAGTTGGGAAATTTTCTGAAATTTTTTATTTTCATCCCTTTACTAGAACGGAATTTCGTGTTAAAATGAAGGATGCGCGGGAACGGGGCGACGCCGTTTTCGCAAGATCCTGCCAATACTGTATTAGACCCGGCAGACCAACACACAGTCTCTCGGGCATTTCCAACCAAGGAGAATCTAAAAAAATGATGAATCGACGCAATTTCATGCAGGCAGCCGCCGGAACTGCTTTTTCTGCTGCGGTCGGTACCCAGCTTTTTTCCTTCCCGCAGAGCGTTCAGGCTGCTTCGGACTTCGCCGTCCGGCCGAAAAAAGCACTTTTGGGCCGACTCCCTGATGCTGAGGCCGTTGCGAAAATGAAGGCGATCGGCATTGAAGGAATGGAGATCACCGGCCCCGTGTCGCTTGAAGAGGCTAAAGCTGCACGTAAACTCGCGGAAGCTCAGGGATTCTGTTTCCATTCCCTGATGGGAGGCGGTTCCATCGAGCGTATCGAAATTGCTGCTGAGATCGGTGCGGATGCCGTTCTCGTAGTTCCGGGGCGGGTTTCGGGCGTTAAGATGCCGGAGCCATGGGAATTTAAGATCGAGTTTGACGAAAAGACCAACCGCCTGATTTCCGTCGTCGAAGGCGATAATACGCCATATGCTGACTACATTCGCCTGCATAATGAGCAGATGGAGAAAGCCCGAAGGAGTGTTGAGGCTCTCATTCCGAAAGCGGAGGAACTCGGCATCACGCTCGGATTGGAGAACGTCTGGAACAATATGTGGGTCCATCCGGCATTCGCGGCGAACTTCATCAAATCGTTTGGAACGAAGACCGTTCAGGCGTATTTTGACTGTGGAAATAACATGAAATATTACCCGCGTTCGCAGGATTGGTTTGACTATCTGAAAGGTCAGATCATCCGTGTGCACATTAAGGATTTCCTCATGGCTCCTGATGGCCGCGGCGGAAGATTTGCCCGTGTGATGGAAGGCTCGGTCGACTGGCTTGCGGTGCGTCAGAAGATGATCGAAACGGGGTTCAGTACCTGGATCACCGTGGAACTCCAGGGCTGCCCGCTCACGCACGAAGAACAGGCGGACCGCATGACCCGTATTCTGGACGGCAGACCGCTTGCGTGATGCCTTGACCTGAAAAAACGTTCGAAATCAGAAAAAAGAGAACGGCTCTGTCTTTGCATTGGAATTTTTATCGAAGACAGAGCCGTTTTGTGTCCGTGGTTTGAGGAAAATGGTTTTACTCCTTTGCTCAGACTGTCTTTTAAAAAAGTCCCCAGATCCCGTTCGGAAAGGCGTCAAGAAGGTGCATTCCGACGAAGATCCAGAAAACGGCGATGACCGGCGTGAGGAGATTTGTCGTGAGGATGGCGTTTGCCGCGACGCTGGGGGAGCCGCCGTAGAATTTCGTGAACATGATGATGAGCATCGCGGTCGGCATCGCGGCCTGAATGACGAGGATCTTCTGCACGAGAGGATTTCCTGGAATGCAGAGCGCCGAAAGGATCATGAGGCACGGAAACAGAAACGCCCGAAAAAAGAGCGTCCAGCCCATGACGGCGTATGTGCGGAGTTTCTTGTAGTCCACGTGCCGCTCGGCAACCTGGTCGTAGATCGTCGCGCCGATGATGATCAGCGGAAACGTGATCTGCGCCAGCCCGATATTTTCGATCGTTTTGGCGATACATTGCGGAATATTTCCATCTTCGCCGATTCGCAGGCCGCAGAGATTCAAAACTGCTGCGAGAATGATCGTGAGGAACGGCGTACTGAGGACTTTCTTCCACCAGCCTTTCTGAAGACCGCCGGTCAGACACGGAACGATGCAGATCCAGACGGAAAGTTCGATGCCGAGGATAAAAATGAAGAGTGCGGTCGCGTACTCCGGATCGTGCGGATAAAGAAACTGAATGATCGGGATCGGTACATAGCCGTAATTGTACAGCGCGGCGGTGCTCAGAAACGTTCGGCGTTCCGCATCATCCCGCAAACCCGTCAGCCAGCTTGGGAGACCTACGAAAAGACGCATGATGCACATCGCTGCCAGTACCGACCCGAAACCGAAAAGCGGAGCCATGCCGTACGCGGCCAGATTCTCTTTCAGCGGCGTCGCCATGATCTTACTAAAAATGAGGCACGGATAAAGTACATTTAGACAGAGGCTCAAAGATGACGCATCTCCTTCCGGACGCAGAACGTGGATCCTGCGCAGAAAACCGCCCAGAAGAATGAGGAAAAAAATCATCAGCGTCGCGTTAAGTACCGGTCCGATCATCGTTTCTGCCTTTGGTATTTCGGGGAAAAGGAGACAGTGCGTCTCCCAAACGCCACCATTGTACTCTTTCGTGACGTTTTGTCAAGGAGTGCCCCGTCCCTTCTCATACACGATGCGGCAGCACACGAAACGGAGCGGGCAGACAGATCCTTCAAAAACTTTTTTCTACTGCGAACACCGATAAAAAACAAAGAACAAACGCTCTTGGCACGACTTCCGCGTCATTTCGTTCTTCTCACGTTGAGTTTCAAACACCCCCCGAAGGCCGTGGGTTTTCGACCTTCGGGAAGTGGGGGAAATTAAGGGAGGAAACTATTTTTTCTCCTCCTGCGCTTTCGCTTTTTCCTCTTCTTCTAACGCCTTTTCGATATACTCCGGCCACTTGCAGAGCGACATTCGGCCGGCTTTGTAGTTCCACGTACTTTTGACCTGTTCAAGCGTGAGGTTTCGGGCTTTACTCAGGTCACAGTTGACGAAGATCGTATCTTCGAGACTTTTTTCCGGGAGATCGGCAAGCCGGCATCCGAGGAACGCTGTTCGGGAAAGGTCCCACTGCGTTTCCCAATTTTTTTGTTGAGTCGGCACAAAACGGCAGTCGATGAAAAGGCCCATGCGCTGATTCATCGAACTTCCGAGCGTAAAGAAAGACGTGGGACAATCTGCATTTTCAAACCAGAAAAAAGGTTGAGGGACACTGAAATGCAAAGCGATTTTTCCGGTGAGGCAAACTGTTTCCGGATGCTCTTTTCCTCCGGTGACGCCTTGGGGATCTTTCAGCCGCAGCCCGGAAGTAATGGGATCGCCGAAATATTCCGTTTCGAGAGCCTCCGCGATATGTTTCGGCCACCGGCACAAATGAAGTCGGCCGGTTTTGTAGTTCCACGTGCTTTTGACCTGTTCGAGCGTCAGCTCTTTCGATGGGGTGAGATCACATTGGAGAAACGCGGCATCTTCGAGAACCGCATCCGCGGCAAAATTCAGGCGTGAAATGAGTTTCTGCCCATTCCGAAACCGCGTGCCATGCCAGACCGTCCGGGATAAATCGATTTGGGACCAGCGTTCGGACCCGAAAAATTCGAGCTGATCGAAATTGCCTGACGTAAAATTCCGGGTCTCGCGCCATTGCGCCATCGTCATTTTCGGAGGCTGGCAATTCAGGAAAAAAGCGTTTTTCATGCGGCTTTCCGAAAGATCCAGACTGCGAAAATCACCGTTTGAAAACTCGAAATCGGTGAGGTCAAGACCTTTCAGGGACGTTTGCCCAAGGCCCAGCGGGAAGGACTTCATGCGGAAATTCCGAGTCTTCACGAGCTGTTCCTGCGGCATATTCATGGCACCGGAAAGAAAAAGAGCGTCGGTGAGATCGCAGCTTTTCCAATCGATCTCAAGATACTCATCCCAAAAGTCGAAAACTGTCCCCCGAAACTGACTGTTCATGACTTTCAGCTCCTCAAAACCGTTCGGCATCTCGATCAGCGAAAAATGCTTTTCCGAATAATTTCCCGGACGAAAATAAAGCAGCTCTGCCGCCTCTTCCGCGAAACCGGCCCGACAAATGCAGAGCAGGAGTAAGATCACGAATACTTTCATTGTTTTTTCTCCTCCTCAAGGGCCTTTTCGATATACTCCGGCCACTTGCAGAGCGACATTCGGCCGGCTTTATAGTTCCATGTACTTTTGACCTGTTCGAGGGTAAGATTTTTCGACTCGGTGAGGTCACAGTCGATGAAAACGCAGTCCGTCAGGTCGATTTTGGGAAATTCAGGCCCGAAGCCGGTGAAGTGATTCTCAAATTTACAGCCGACGAAGGCCGTTTTCTGAAAATTCGCGTTGATGTGCGGTCTGGATCCAGGGGCCGATGCGAGAAAATCGCAATTCAGGAAATAGCCGTCGCGAAAATTCCGAGTCTGGCGAGGTGCCCATTTTTCAAGCTGGATCTGGGCATTCTCGCAGTATAAATTCGGCTGGTATCCTGAAATTTTCAATCCGGTCGTGTCGCCGGTAAAACAAAGTTCCTCGGACATTTCTCCGCGGAATGAACCTCGCGGGTCTTCGAGGTAGAATCCGCCGTCAAATGGTTCCGGCAGAAATTCGGTTTTCAGAACCTCTGCAATGTGTTCCGGCCAGAGAACGAGGTGAAGTCGGCCGGTTTTGTAGTTCCACGTGCTTTTGACCTGTTCGAGTGTCATATTTTTCGACCTGCTCAGGTCACACCGAATGAAGACCGCATCGGTGAGGTCCGCTTCCGGTCCGAAACACAGTTCCGGGACAGGACGGCCTTGTTCAGCCCCTTCCAGTCGAAAGATGAAACCGCCCCATACCGTACGGCTCCAGGCATTTTGAACCATCAGAAAGTTTTCCGGTACGGTAAGTCGGCTAAAATCTCCAGACTTGAAATTTCGCGTCTCCTGCAGCTGCTGGGCCGTGAGTTTTGGAAGTTTCGCATTCACGAACCGAACATTCGTTAGCCTGGAGCCGGACAGGTCAAGAGTCTGAAAATTTCCGTCAGCAAAAACAAAATCCGTCAAATCAAGGTCCGAAAGCGACATTTCCAGAAGTGAGAGCGGAACGCTCTTCTCGCTGAAATTCCGAGTCTTGAGAAATACTTCCTTCGGCATTCCCTGAAGCTGACCGCTTCCAAACCAGGTGTCAGTGAAATCGCAAGTCTCCCAATCGGCTGAATGATCCCAGCTGCCGATACTGGCAGAACGAAAGGAGGTATTCTGAAAATAAGCATCCGGTTCATCGCCAAGATGAACATCAAAAAAGGAAATATGCCTCCCGCTGAAATCCAGATACCGGCACTGTGCCGCATCGATATACCATCCTCCGGTCCATTCTTCCGCAAGACAGAGGGACTGCGCAAATAAAAACAGAAAAAAACAGGTAATGTATCGCATCGAGTTCCTCCTATTCGACTCTCTCAGTGCCCTGAACGCGGAAATTTTTATCGTTTCGACCGTGTGTGCGGGTCATGTTTTTTCCTTTCAGTTTTGAGTTTTGAACCGCCCCCCGAAGGCCGTGGGTTTTCGACCTTCGGGGAGTGGGAGAAATTAAGGGAGGAAACTATTTTTTCTCCTCCTGCGCTTTCGCTTTTTCCTCTTCTTCTAACGCTTTTTCGATATACTCCGGCCACTTGCAGAGCGACATTCGGCCCGCTTTGTAGTTCCACGTACTTTTGACCTGTTCGAGCGTGAGGTCTGGCGGGGCAGTCAGGTCACAATCGAGGAATACCGCATCTGAAATGTCTGTTTCTTTCATTAGAAACACAAATGCACAGTGGAAAAACAGCATTTTGGAAAGATCCGTCTTGTATACCTTTCCTGATCGCAGCCCCATGAACAGAATATTCACTCTAAATCTTTCGTCGAGATCTTTCATTTGCTCAAGATTCCAGATTTCAAAATACTCATCCTGAAATTTCCATTTGTTCGGGCTTAGGTATCGCGGGAGATCCAGCGACTTTACGATATGTTCCGGCCACTGGGCAAGGTCCATCCGCCCATTTTTGAAATTCCACGTTTGCCGGACCTGTTCGGGCGTCAGGTCTTTTGATTTGCGCAGATCGCACAGAAAAAAGACCGTATCTGTAAGATCGACCCCTTTTCCAATACTTGGAGAAGGAGTTCTTATTCCTGCCGTAGTAGTGTCATTATTCCAGACAAAACCGCTGATCGCACAACGGGAAAGGTCGATATTGTTGAAATCCTGTTTTATTCTAAGTGTATGAAGCGCGCCATTTCGGTAATTCCATGTTTGTTTCCAGTTTTCAACAGACATGACAGGCATGGTGCAGCACTGGAAAACGGCATTTTCAAAATTGCAGTTGACAAACTGAACATCATAAAAACCGGAATGTTCAAATTTAAAATCGGAAAAATCAAGGTTGCGAAAAATATTCTTATGAAAAACGATTTCCTTGAATCGTTTCATCTTGAAATTACGAGTCTGGACCCACTGTTCCTGTGCGAGATCTATCGTTCCATTAAGAACCCAGGTATCTTTCAGATTGCAGTTTTTGTCGCAGCTGAAACGTGCCATTTCGATCGTCGTTCCTTCGAAATTGCAGTTGGTCACAATATCATCCGCATCAAACGAGAGGATGTATCCATGACTAAAATCCTCATTGGAGATTGGAAAATCACCATCCGTGTCGCTCTGATATACATCGGGATAACGTCTGAGTTCCTCTGCCGGCAAAAACCGCGCGCAGGCAAACATCACCATTAAAAATATAAAAAATCTCGTCATTGGGCACCTCCATCCTCAATAGATGCGATAGTATATTCAACCCCGCTGCCCCAGTGGGCCTGAACGCGGAAATTTTTATCGTTTCGACCGTGTGTGCGGGGCATGTTTTTTCCTTTCAGTTTTGAGTTTGAACCGCCCCCCCGAAGGCCGTGGGTTTTCGACCTTCGGGGATAGATAAACCGGGAGAGGGCTACTTTTTCTCCTCCTGCGCTTTCGCCTTTTCCTCTTCTTCTAACGCCTTTTCGATATACTCCGGCCACTTGCAGAGCGACATTCGGCCCGCTTTGTAATTCCACGTACTTTTGACCTGTTCAAGCGTGAGGTCCGTTGACTCGGTGAGGTCGCATCGGTAAAAAACTGCGTCGTCAAGACGGCATTTTTTCCAGCTGGTGCCGATGAACACACATTCGTGAAAGAGGATCGCTGAGAGGTCCGTTCCACTCCAAAAACCAGCTCCATGATGAAATGTGATCTTGTAGAAATAACCGAATCGATAATTGTCAGTCAGTTTCCACGATTCTGACGGATGTAATTCATAATCCAGGATCGCATTTTCAAACAGGACGTTACTCAGGTCTGTCTTCTCCCAAGCCTTTTGCAGACGTATGTTTCCCCGAAGTTTACATGGCGGAAGCGGATCATCGGCGAATCGGCCGGTTGGGGATTCCAAAACCAGTCTTGACTGGTCATCCAATGGGTCCGGAATTCCGTGTTTCCTGCAAAGTTCAAGCGGCCACTGACTCAAAGCCAGTCGTCCATGGCGATAGTTCCAGGTCTGCTGGATCTGCTCAAACGTAATATCAGAAGCCTGGACATTCAAAAAAACAGCGTCCGTGAAATCGACATCGGGAGCTGCGTGTAAGTGATTCTGCCCCAGGATCATTCCGGCACAAGAGACCCCTTCCGGTAATTCCTGAGGAACCCCTCCGCCGAAATCGCCAGTCCTATAATTCCGTGTCGAAAGCAGTTCCTCACGGGAAAGTTTCGGAACGGCAGCATAAAAGTAGGCATTGGAAACATCACACTGTGAAAAATCACAGTCTTCATAATCAAAACGTCCGGACGATTTTCCAAATTCAAAATCGCGCAGATCCAGACCGTGAAAATTAGTATTGCTAAAGGTTAGATCCAGATTTTTTTCCTGAAAATTTTTGAGTTGGACAAAATTTTCCTGAGGAAAGGCCTCCAGATTTCCGTCTTTAATAAGACAGTTGTCGAAATCACATTTTGCAACATGACCATCCAGAAGAGCCATATGGATCACCGCATTGGCAAATCGGCAATTTTCGATAATTGCAGACCAGTCCATTTCAATTCTTTCAATAATACAATTGGAGAAATCGCAATCGTACAGCGACTCGCTTTCACTGAGTGTGATCTTCCGTATATACTGACCTGCAAATACTTTTCCTTTCATCCCGCCGTGAGCGAACTGCACACCCACTGGCGGGAGGAATTCAATCGTGAGTGCGTTTGCCGTTGGAGAGTTCATTCCCAAAAGCAAAAGACAAATAAATATATAAAAATACTTCATTAGTTTTTCCTTTATCAAATAGGTCAAAAGTGTGGAAATCATGAAACTATTCTATTTTTATATTTTGATAAATCACCCCGCTGCCCCAGTGGGCCTGAACGCGGAAATTTTTATCGTTTCGACCGTGTGTGCGGGGCATGTTTTTTCCTTTCAGTTTTGAGTTTTGAACCGTCTCCCCGAAGGCCGTGGGTTTTCGACCTTCGGGGATAGATAAACCGGGAGAGGGCTACTTTTTCTCCTCCTGCGCTTTCGCCTTTTCGAGATCCGATAATTGGCGTGACATGATTGGATTCATGTTGCCGGTTTTGTAGTTCCACGTACTTTTGACCTGTTCGAGCGTGAGAGAGGCCCAACTGTTAAACCATTTCGAATCAGTGAAGTCCGTTTTACTCACATCGGCGGCAATATGGCAATCAATGAAAGAAATATTTCGGCAATCTTTCGGAAAACCGCAGCCTTTACGAAACGACACATCGTGAAACACACTATTCTGGTAAGGCCGTGTTGAGACGATCTGTTCTGCCGTGATCCCGGCATGAAAAACAGCAGACTGAAAGTCCAGACCATCCATTAACGTATTCTCAGCCTTCATAAATTCAACACCATAAAAACGAAATCCGCGCAGGTCCGTATCGGAAAAGTCTCCCCGAATGAAAAGCTCCTTCGTATCGCGGATCTGATAATTCCGTGTTTGAATGAAGTTCGCGCCCGAAATATAAAGATATTTCCGACCGACAAAATAAGCATTTTTCATGTTGATGTTTTCACCGCGGAAATAGAACTCGCCTTCCAGACCGACAGGCTCCTTTTTAGGGGGAAGAAAGACTGCGTCTTCAAAACTGACATTTTTTGTGATGGTCTCGACCATACATCCGCCAATGAATCTGCATCGTGAAAAGTCCATGTTTTCGAGCAGGAGAAGCATCTGATCCTCGATCCAAACTCTCTCGATCACTTTTCCGACGGCATGATCTGGAGCCAGAAATCGAATTTCATCATCTATGACATTACGGAATATCTGCGCCTCGCGGAGTTCCTCGGATGAAGGTTTCCATGCGTCAGGTTTGGCAAGAAAATCAAGTACGCCAGCCTCTTCCGCGAAACCGGTCCGGCAAACGCAGAGCAGGAGTAAAATCACGAATACTTTCATTGTTTTTTCTCCTCCTCAAGAGCCTTTTCGATATACTCCGGCCACTTGCAGAGCGACATTCTGCCGGCTTTGTAATTCCACGTGCTTTTGACCTGTTCGAGCGTGAGGTCTTCCACGGTGGAAAGGTCACACTGCACCAGAACACATTCGGTCAGGTCGGTATTGCAGAGGGAACATTGAAAAACGCACTCACAGAAGGCTGTTCCGGAAAACTCCGGTATGGGAACGGCAGCGTCAAACGTACATCGGACGAAAAGGCCTTCTGCTTTTTGACCGACTTTCTGCGCGAATTTCGGGAGATCGAACTTTTCCGCAATGTGTTTGGGCCAATGCACGAGCGACATTTTACCGTTTCGGAAATTCCAGGTCTCGCGGACCTGCTCGACCGTCAGTTCCTCGGCCTGCGAGAGATCTGCAAGAAGAAAGACCGTATTTTTCAGCGAGACATTTGGCCCAAGGACCAGTGTTGGGAAGGAACCTTCCACAACACGAGACCATACGTTGCCGAAAACCTGACGGGAAAGGTCCGTTTTCATGATTGGCATTCCTTGAAAATCGATCCGGTAGAAATTGCCGTTTTGAAAATTACGGGTCTCTGCCAATTGGGATTCCGTCATCTTTGGAGGTGTACAATCCTGAAAAAGGACGTTCGTCAATTTACTTCCGGATATTGAGATCCGATGAAAATCGTTTTCCTGGAATTCAAAATCACTCAGATCCATTTCATCCAGTCGCATCCAGGTCGTAGGCAGTGAAAGTTTGCGGGACTGAAAATTGCGTGTTTTAATGAAATCTTCACTGTTCATATCCAGCGTTCCGCTCTCGATCAGGCAATTTGTGAAATCGCAATCAACAAACCTTCCTTCAAACTGGAAACGTTTAATGACTGTATTGCGAAAAGAACAATTCAGTACACAGCTGCACATTTCTCCACAAAAATCACCGATCATCCGATTGGAAAAATCGTGTCCTTCCAGTATTCCATCGCCGATCACGACAGCGGGAATATATTCTCCTTCATATTCCGAGGCATTGACGGAAAACGCCGTAAATAATATAAATAGACTTAAGAATAAATACATTTTACTTGCCTCCAATTTGAACATTTTGATAAACCACACCGCTCCCCCAGCGGGCCTGAACGCGGAAATTTTTATCGTTTCGACCGTGTGTGCGGGTCATGTTTTCTCCTTTCGTTTTGAGTTTGAACCGCCCCCCGAAGGCCGTGGGTTTTCGACCTTCGGGGATTGGGAGAAATTAAGGGAGGAAACTATTTTTTCTCCTCCTGCGCTTTCGCCTTTTCCTCTTCTTCTAGCGCTTTTTCGATATGCTCCGGCCACTTGCAGAGCGACATTCGGCCGGCTTTGTAATTCCACGTGCTTTTGACCTGTTCAAGCGTGAGGTCAGTGGAACTGCTCAGGTCACAGTTGATGAAAAGGGCGTCTGTCAGATTAACCGTTTGGGTGAACTTCAGACTACACGAGTAGGTATATTCCTTAAATGGAATTTCTTTGATCTCATCCTCCAAATGAAATGATTTTGCTATTCGAATATGCTGAAGCGGTCGACAGGAAATTCCTCCCCATACCGTTCGGGAAAGGTCGATGTTTTCCCAGACATGTGAGAATCGAAGTGTCCTGTAATCACCAACAGCATAATTTCGAGTCTGTTTCCATTGTTCATTTGTCATATAGGGAACACGACAATTTTGAAAGATCACATTTTTCATTTGGGAATTTTTAATATTCATACTGCTGAAATCCCCGTGATGAAAGTAAAAACTAGAAAGATCTAAATTGGAAAGGTCCCCATTAACAGACAATGGAAATTCTTTACCTTTGAAATTTCTTGTTTTTAACAAATCTTCTCTTGAAAGTTCGATTATTCCGTCTCCGAACCAGGTATCCGTAAAATCACAATTCTCAGCCCAAAAGATATGGGCCTTCTGGATTTTTGCGTTTTTAAAATTGCAGTTATACAATTTGGTCTCCTGATCAATATATACCTCCTCGATCTCCCATCCTTCATAATCTGCACCTCCAAAAGGAGGCTCCTCATCATCAATGATCAGACTCCAAGCAGAAAGGGAGGAAGCGGTCAGCAGCATGAACAGGAATGGCAACATATTAAAACAATACTTCATTTTATCCTCCTTAATTTTCTTCAATCGAAATGCCTGTGTATACCACACCGCTGCCCCAGTGGGCTTGAAGGTAGAGCTTATCATCAACACTATCTTTCCGCACGGTATTGGCGTTTATTCTGTCATATTTTTAGGGAATCATTTGAAATCCTCCTGTTGAAAATTAAAAATCTGACCAATATGCGGAGCGTTCGCACGATTTTCATTATACCATGCGGGGAGGTGCGGGGCAAGGGGGGAAGGGGAAAATAGAATTTCCATAACAGAAATCGGATATTTCGCGGAAGCATCAAAAAAACAGGAACACAAAAAACACTCCATATCCTTCGCGCGCTCCGCACGTTTCGTGTTTTCCGTGTTCCCTCTTTCACGCGTTTCCGCGCGCGGATACGTCAGTTGAACTTCATGACCTGCATCCACTCCCACGCTGCGTTGAGCCAGTGCCCGACCTGTTCGCGATTCGTGTCGGTGATCTTTCCAAATCCATGCGGAGCCTTGGCCCAAATGTGGAGTTCTGCCGGGATATTCATTGTACGGAGTTTATGATAGATCGCGACGGACCCCATCGGTGAGTAGACGTCCGCGTCGCCGTGCACGAAGCACATCGGGCAGGTTTTTGAGTCGAAAATGAAATCATCGACCATTTCCGCGTAATTGCCCTTCGTTTTCGAGTCATTCGCCCGATCGCGTCCGTCTTCCAGAACGTAGGCAGGATATTTCGCGATGCCGAAAGCGACGTGTGTCGGGAGTTTGTCGATCTCGTCGATCGGTTCGTAACTCTGGAGGGAACTGGATGTACAGCACATCGTGACGAGATGCCCGCCGGCGGAACCGCCCATCACGCCGATGCGTTCCGGATCGAAACCGTACTTCTCTGCCATCGAGCGCGTCAGACGGATAGCCCGCTGCGCGTCCTGGAAAGCCGGGATGTGTTTCGGCATTCCCTTCGGACGCGGAACTCGATATTTCAGCAAAACGGCAGTGATCCCGCGGTCAGTGAAGAACCGCGCCAGATCAACATCATTCCCGCAGACCTGATAGGCACCGCCGGGAAGAAGGAGGACGCAGGCGTCGGAGGTCTTTTCTTTCGGCACGAACACCCGGATCGTCGGTGTCGTCACGCGCGAAAAGTGCCCGCTGCGATTCTTCATATCCGGAAGCTCTTCCGTTACGCCCGGCGCTTTATCCGGCCAGACAGGGTATTCATCCTGTGCCTGTACCGACAGACAGACGCAGAAGAAAAAAATCAGTGCAAAAAATGAAAACGCAGTCAGACTGTTTTTCATAAAGACTCTCCTTGAATTGGTGAAATGGGCGGGAATGAAACAAACGATACATACAGTGTAGCATAAAATTCCCATTTTGTCCAGTCGTCCCCCCAATTTTTTTCACCATTTTCTTCAGACCCCATAATGTCCTCTCTTTTTTTCAAAAATATTCAGAAAAAGTCAAAAAAAAACGAAATCTATAAAAAATATGAAAATTTGTCGGCGTTTCAAGATACATTTACGTAACTAATATAATGTGGATCGTTATGTGTTTGTTCGGTTCCAATGTGTATGACCGAATAGGCCGTCATGTTCGACTATTTAGGAATCAGGAGGTCAGAATGTCCCCTTCCCTCACCCCCCCAAACACTGTCGTTTCCCGATGCGCTCCGTCTCGTCGCGGATTCACGCTCGTGGAGCTGCTTGTCGTCATTGCGATCATCGGAATGCTCGTCGGTCTGCTCCTCCCGGCAGTCCAGCAGGCTCGTGAAGCGGCGCGTACGATGCAATGCAGCAATAATCTGAAGAACCTTGGTCTAGCAGCCCTCAATCACGAAAGTACCACAAAGACGCTCCCCTCCGGAGGCTGGTATTATCAGTGGTACGGTGATCCGGATGCCGGTTTTGGCCCATCTCAGCCCGGTTCGTGGAGTTTCTCGCTTCTGCCGTTCCTCGAACAAAACGCACTTTACCAGAACGGCGCGGATAACGACGTGGAAACGGTCTCCGGTACTCAGAAAGCCGGTGCTTGTGAAACGGCAAGTACCCCCCTTTCTGTTTTTAACTGTCCTTCACGCCGTCAGCCCAAAAAGTATCAGATCAGCACGACGGTCCTGAACTCCGATAAACCCGCGACTGGTGCGAAAGGCGACTATGCCGGAAGCTGCGGAAGCAACAGCAGTTCCACCGCCACGAGCAATAGTATCACCAGCCACAGCGACGGACGCACCAAGGTCAAGAACAAGACCTGGAGCATTTCGAGCCATAACGGCGCCATTTACGACTTTAGCGAAGTCACGATGGGAGAGATCCGCGACGGAAGTTCAAACACGTACCTTATCGGTGAAAAATACGTCAGTCCCGACAAATACGAATCCTACACAAGCTACGACGACAACGGACTCTATGCCGGACAGGACTCCGACAACTCGCGCAGCTGCGGAACCCTTAGCTCGCTGACGATCATGGCTCCCATGCAGGACCGCAAGGCCTACGACGGTACCTTCCAGTTCGGGTCCGCTCATGCCGGATCTTTCGGAATGGTCATGTGCGACGGGTCCGTACAGCGTATTTCCTACTCAGTAGACGCAAGTACTCACATTTACCTCGGAGCACGCAACGACGGCGAACCAGTCAACATGAACTGATCTTCTGCCTCTTACCCACACTTTCGGCCCGTCTCACCACTTCTTCCCCTCACACAGAGACGGGCCGAACCGTTTCTTGTGTTTGACAGGATTTTTCGTTCTGGTATAATCTCGGTGTGTGGGGAAGATAGCAAGTATAAGCTGGGGCTTGACAGGAATTTTCGTTCTGGTATAATAAATCGCGGATTTTTTCACGAAGGAATCCGGCTGGGGCTTGACAGGAATTTTCGTTCTGGTATAATGATGAGCCGGGAGGAGATGGTGAACCTCCTGCTGGGGCTTGACAGGAATTTTCGTTCTGGTATAATCAGGCTCGGAAAATTTAGCAACTCTGGATTGCTGGGGCTTGACAGGAATTTTCGTTCTGGTATAATCGAGTCCGGAGACCTTGCCGACACGTATGGGCTGGGGCTTGACAGGAATTTTCGTTCTGGTATAATCTTCTGCAATCGCCCGCCAGTCCTCGTTTTGCTGGGGCTTGACAGGAATTTTCGTTCTGGTATAATGGACAGCCTCCATCTCAATGGCCATTCCTTGCTGGGGCTTGACAGGAATTTTCGTTCTGGTATAATAAGTCTGCTATACTGTAGACTTCCCTTTCGGCTGGGGCTTGACAGGAATTTTCGTTCTGGTATAATACATAACTGGGACGTTCAAAGATTGCGTTCGCTGGGGCTTGACAGGAATTTTCGTTCTGGTATAATATTCATTAGAAAATCCCCAGTGCGTTTAAAGCTGGGGCTTGACAGGAATTTTCGTTCTGGTATAATACGTCGCGGGAATCATGGGAATCTCGCCATGCTGGGGCTTGACAGGAATTTTCGTTCTGGTATAATGATCCTGAACACCAATACTCCAGAAACTCTGCTGGGGCTTGACAGGAATTTTCGTTCTGGTATAATCAGAAAGATCAACGAAATCCAAGACTGCGTGCTGGGGCTTGACAGGAATTTTCGTTCTGGTATAATACCGTTTCCTCAATCTTTATGCCCCTATTAGCTGGGGCTTGACAGGAATTTTCGTTCTGGTATAATTTATCACGTTTCCTGATAAAAGACCTTCGAGCTGGGGCTTGACAGGAATTTTCGTTCTGGTATAATAAGCCGGACAGGATATGCGGGCGCCGTATGGCTGGGGCTTGACAGGAATTTTCGTTCTGGTATAATTACTGGATCGGCGACACGAATCCGGTTACAGCTGGGGCTTGACAGGAATTTTCGTTCTGGTATAATAGACAGAGTGGTAAACTCTGTTAGAAACTGTACTTAGTGACAGTTTTGCGATTAGAATTCCGCAAAAATGGGAGGTTTTTGAGGCTGAAAAGTCAAGAAATTTTTCCATTTTGGAAAAGGGAGCGGACTGAATTTTTTCAGTTTTCTCCCTTTTTTGTGGAAATTTTTTTGACGAACACCTAAAAAAGCATCAGTTGGTCATCTTTTTCCGGTTCCTGGCGGAGGCTGCCGACGTAATTTTCCATTTTGGCCATTTGGCGGTCAGTCAGTGAGAAAAGACGTACTTCCCCTTCCGGCGGGATCGCTTCGCGGATGAGACGCCGCTGTTTTTCTTCATACGCTTCATTTCCGCACGGCCGGGCGTAGACCGAGTACTGAAACATCGTGAAGCCGTTGTTCAGCAGAAAGTTTCGGAATCGAGCCGCGTCGCCGCGTTCTTTTTTGGTGTTGGTCGGAAGGTCAAAAATCGCAAAAAGCCACATGATCTGGTATCCTGAATTAATGAATTGTTTACGGGGCATGGAAACACCGGGGCTTAAGGTGAAAAATGGATCGTATTCTCGATTTCTCGAATGAGGCCGTGACGCTGAAAATCGCCCATCGACAGTTGGAAATAACACGCACGTCCGACCCGAAAGTGACGGTGCCGGTCGACGAGATCGCAGCGGTCGTATTGGGGCATCAGAGCATCACTCTGACGAAAACGGTACTTCAGGAGCTGGCTAAAGCCGGCGCTGTGCTGATCGTGTGTGATGAAAAATTTCTGCCCGTCGGAATGTTCGCGCCGCTCGTGGGGCATCATCTTCGCGGACGCTTCATGCGGGAACAGGCTGCCGCGTCGCCAGTCACGCAGAAACGGGCTTGGAAAGAGATCGTCTGTGCCAAAATTCGCGGACAGGCGCAAGTGCTGAGTGAACTGTTCGACAATGCGGACCCGCTGCCGAATCTGGTGAAAGAGGTCAAAAGCGGCGATCCGACCAACGTGGAAGCGAAAGCCGCACGATTTTACTGGCAAAAACTGTTTGGAAACCTGGAATTTTCAAGGGATCCGGAAAATGGAGATAAAATCAACAGTGCGCTGAATTACGGTTATGCCGTCCTGCGCGGAATCACTGCCAGAGCGGTGTGTGCGGCAGGGCTGAATCCGGCGTTGGGGATCTTTCACCACAACAAATACGATTTCTATTGTCTCGCCGACGACCTGATGGAACCGTTTCGGCCTGTTGTTGACCGGACGGTTTATCGAATGAACGCGGAAAACGCCCTCGCCGACGAATTGACGTCCGAAATGAAACGCCGATTGATTACGGAAATCAACCAGCGTTTCATCGTCAACGGAACGCAGGAGACGATTTTCGAAACCGTCAGCCGGCTGGCCGTCTCGCTCGTGGAGGTCTTTGGAGGACGGCGGACCGAACTCACCCTCCCCGAGCGTCTGCCGCAGGAAAACCATTAATCGTTTGCCGGGTAGATCTCGCCGAGGTGATCGACACGGACTTTGATGACTTTACCACGCAAGGCGTTAATGGAAGGCGCATTTCCAGGTGTTCTGTCCGTAACCTCCTTGGCCGGTCGGGCATCCGTGTGCTTTCCCCAGCCGATCTGACCGGATTGGGCCATTTTAAACACGCGGTAGAGCGTCTGACTGCCGTCCTCTTCGGTTTTGAGGAGGAAATCGTTCTTGAAGAGGGAAAACTTAAATCGTGTCCCCTCGCCATGATCGCGCACAACGATCGGAAGACCGAGCTTGCGCCGCTGGTAGGCCTCAAACATCGTGACGACTTTCGCTTTCCATTTGATCTCGTTGCCATTTGCGTCCAGTTCGGCATAAACCTCCATGTGATGGTTGCTTCCGGTTTTGACGTGGCGGAGGCTTGGTCCGCGGCCGATCGTCTGTGTCGTTACCGAGGCGCGAATGCGGACCGCCCGGATCGGGATGCGATACGTTTCGCCTGTTTTTGTCGTGACTTCACGATATGGCAGGTTCTTCTCATCCGCGAATTTTTTGGCATCGCCGATCTCGGAGAGTTTCGCCGCGACGATCCGGCGGATCGCCCCGTCCACGATATTCGGAATGTCCTTTTCCTTGAGATTTGGCAGCTGGATCCGTTTGTGGCGTGTCGTTTCGCTTTTTGAATTAGGCACCCGGTGCGGTTTACTGTAGTTCGTTTCCTCATGCAGCGCGCCGGAGATCTTTCGATTCGGACGGTGGGAGACGTTGATCCTCTCCACTGCTTTTCGGACGATCTCAAGGAAATTCGCGCGCGGCTGGTCGACTTCCCCCCGTGCGAAACGCCGGGAGACGCCATATTGCTCCGCGACTTCAGCAGCATGGGCAAACTGCCGGACAATTTCTGAATTGCAGAAGGCGATCGCCAGCGCGTCGACCGCATGGTGACGGTGGTCTGTACGGTTTTTCTCGTCTCCTCCATCATTTAGGATGGAGTTCAGTCCCCATTCCTGCCGCAGCCAAGCGGTGGCCTGCCCCGTACAGCTGAAGATACGCTGTTTCGTTTTGCCGGTTTCATCCACGATCTCGATCTTCCCGCCGTAAAGTTTTCCGAGGTACGAAACCGCCAGTTTACTCGCATAGCGTGTGTCGTTGAGCATCCGGCTTTTGAAGTCTTCGGGAATACTCTCCATCGTGAAACGCTCTTTTTTCGCCTTCGGCATGTTGGAATTTTGGACCCGTATGAGAATCTTGCGGAAATTTTCCTCATCGTGTCCGTACGCTTCAAACGGTGTCTGATTCTTTTTTACGTGACGGTTTGCGTAAACATCACAGAGCGTTTTGTTCATGAACGAATCGTCCAAAGAACGGCTGAACGGCAGAATGTGCTCAATATCGAACTGCGGATTTGGTCCTAAAAGGTTTGCCGGAGTGATCTCATTCCCGGTGAAGGGACAGAGCCACCCGCATTCTTTGGCCAGGAGCCATTTCAGGATGTCGTTCCGCGATGGCTCCTGAATACCGAGTTCCTCGAAGATCCTTTTCTTCGCTTTCTCCCGTTCTTTTTTACTCCGTTTCATGTCGCGGGCCAGCTCGATAACGATGCGTTCAGGCTTTCCGTACTTTCGGATGACGGCATTGACGACTTTTCGGAGTTCCGTCAGGACGCGCGTGACGACAGGATTCGTGAGAACGGCTCCGCGTTCTGCGCATAGCGGCGGGAGAAAATCGCAGACCGGTTCTTCTTTCAGCGGCGAACCGTAGAGGGCCTTTTCCGCCTCTTTGAAATGGAGACGTTCCTCTTGCATTTTTTTCAGGAGTTTTCCGGCTGCTCTTCGCGAAAGACTGGCGTATCCCGGTTCCAGCTGGGTGCTGGCGACCGCCTTTGCTTCCTCCGGCGTGAATCGGCAGAAACTCTGAAGTCGTTTTTCCAATCCGGAAACGCTTTGGTACTGAAGGATCTCGTTGACCAGCAGTCCCTTTTCCCGTTCCTTCATCTTCGGCCAGCGGTCCGGCAGCGCATTGGCCAAGCGGAAGGAGGTCGTATTGCCGCGGATCTGCTTTTCGCCGCCGTTTTCGAGATTAAACGTTACGGTCTTTTTCATCCTGAAGAGTTTTCTGATTTCCGTAAACGTCAGCTTGCCTCGGTTTTCCAGCGCGTTAGCCAGAATATCCTGCTGTTCACGTGTGAGCGAAATCTCCGTGAAGTCTTTCCCTACAGTGTACGTCAGGTCCATGATCTTCTGCCAGTACCGAAACCGCTGGATCTCCAGACACGCCATCGGCGCACGGTGTCGGTTCGGCTCAAGTTGGCATTTCCCAAGCAAAAACCGCTGCGATCTCAGTGGACGCTGGAAGAAAATGGCCCGATGAACGCGTTTTTTTGCTTCCGGCGTCATTGCGGGATGGTACTGCGCCTGCGACTCCCAGAAAAGCTCGAACTCTGTCTCGTGCATTTTCCGGGACGTCCAGTGCGTGCGGATGCGGGTTTCTTCCGGGTCGAGCGTCGAGAAATACTCGCCGAGCGTTCGGGAACCGCTTTCTTCGATCTCCTTTTCCAGTTTGCTGATCCCTTCTTTCACGACTCCTTCTTCTTTTTCATCTTCTACCGCTTTCCGATTGCTCAAGAAACCACGGCGGATCGCCAGATGGTAAAGCGCACGGCCGACGGCGTGTTCCTGGAGTTTCTGGTCCAGTCCTCGAGTACGCAAAATGTACGGCAAAAGATGCGCCTGACGTCGATCTCCCACGAGAAAAATGCCCGAAAGACTCTGGTCAAGAGTCTCCAGCATCGCGTTTCGCTCCTCCGGTACGTGCATTCGGCATGAGGGGAGAAGTCCCAGGCGTTTCAGTTCATTCGAGAGGCGGATCATGCGCTGGGAACGGCGTCGGTAGGCTCGGCGAAGTGCACGCGCGCTGCGGCGGACGAGATTCCGGGATTCGTCTTTGCCCTTTTCGACATCACCGTCCGTGCCCCCTTCGAAAAGATGTACTCCTAGAGCAAGTTTTTCAAAATCCGCCGCGTTTTGGGGGACGACAGCCAAACCAATCCCCTGAACCCCGATGTCCAAGCCTAAAAAATACCTCATGATCTCTCCTTTTGTTCTTTGGAAACTGCAGAAAAATACACCCCGGCCGAAGCTGGGAAGGAAATATCTACTTCCTACAAACATGAAACACCCCGACCGAAGTCAGGAAAATAAAACTTTTTATAGGAAGTAAGATAAATTATGGCGAATCATGAAATTTTGTCAAGTCCCCCCAAGAGAAATTTTTAAAAAAATCAGAGAATTTTTAAAATATTGCCATTGGTCCCCCTTGAAAAATTCTGAAATCGTGCTAAACTTATTTTATTATACCAGAACGACAATTCCGTTAAGTTCCAGTAAGAACATTTCTTGAGAATTTGAGAATTGTTGCGTAAGGCACCGCTTTTAAGCGCCCATCCATACACCTTCGCAGTTTGGCTGCAAGGTGTTTTTTTATGCCTTTTTTTGGTAACTGTGTACCGCCCGGTCTGTATTTGGGCCACTGAAACCACAGAAAACTCACAGGGGAACACGGATCTTTACACAAAAAGCAGTGAAAACAGATTGCTTGAACTTTTTTGAATTTTTAAAAATTCATTCGCCTCTTTTCGTGTTTTCTGTGAAATTCGTGTCAGCACACGTGTACTGCCTTTTTTCCTCTTTCTTTTCAGTGTGTTTCTGTGTCTTCTCTGTGTTCTCAGTGGTAAGATCGGATAGATCGGTACGTATTTTCCGGAAGAGCCTTTATTTCTTATCCGGGAGTTTCTTTTCGGCGGTGGAGACGAGGATCCCGGTGACGACCAATGCGATCCCCGCTAGGATCAGACCGTTCATCTTTTCGCCAAAAAGAAGGTATCCGGCGGTCGGTGCGAGGGCAAGCTGCGAGATCATGATGACGCACACTCGGACAGCATCGAGATACCGGAGGGAAAACGTCAGCGCGATGAATGCCGTCATGTTCGTCAGACCTGCGAGGACCGTGTAGAAATAATCTGAAGAACTTAGCGTATAAAACGAAGCGGTTCCGTGTGCCGCAAGCTCCCAGCCGAGCAGGAAAACACCGCCGACTCCTGGAAGGAACATGACGGCAAAAAACGGCGAGACGCCCCCTTGATTCATCCATCGTACGACGCAGTTCGACGTGGCCATGAGAAACCCCGCCAAAACCGTAAGAAAAACGTAAATGACCGCCAGGGAGTGCAAGCCCGTTCCTGCAGATTCGAGGGTCGGTGTTCCGCTTTGCATCTGCGCTCCAGCCGTAAGAAAGAGCAGGGCGGCAAACGCGAGTGTCAGCGAACACGCAAGCCGCAGCGTCAGCTTTTCTCGAAGAAGGAACCACCCAAAGATCGGTGTCCAGAGCAGCTGTCCTGTCCAGCACGTCGCAGTGGAGATCCCCATTCCGATGACCTCAAGACTCTTCTGCTGCACGATATTGCCGACTAGCTGAAGCGCGATCGAGGAACAGAGAAACGCAAGCACGTACTTCATTTTCGGAAGATCCGCCTTCTTGCGTGCCAGCAAAAAAGCAAAGACCGCCGCCCCTCCAAGTGCCGTGATCCCTTCACGGATCCCGACGATCACAAATGGATTCACGCGCGTCTCAGCAAGCTGCCGCATGCAGATGTAGCAGAGTACATAAAGCAGTGCAGAACAAAACGGCAAAAGCAGCAGCCAGCGGGAAACCGGATGTGCTTTTTCTTCAGAATACAGATCGGCCATAAACAGGAACCTCAAAACACAATGAAAAAGTGATGGAATTTACCTAAAATATAGTGTGTGATGCCTCTCCTCTGTTTTAGGAAAGGCTAACTTGATTTTAGGAAAAACTAACTCTTTCTATTATAGAAAAAATTTGCGTTTCGTCTAGTCTAGAGGAGAAAAAATTAGGAAATTTTTGCAAAATTCTCGAAAATTTTGCCATTTTTTGAGGAAGGGGGCTTGAAATTAATTCTCAAACGCGTTATAATAAAGAAGTCTGATGCGGGGAATGGTTTTCTGCGTTAGATGTACCTGAACCATTACATCAAATTTAATTAAGGAGAGTTTCAATGGCCGTTAATATTAACAAAGACGATTGCATCGGTTGCGGTGCTTGTGTTGATACCTGCCCGTGCAGTGCTCTGACCATCGTTGACGACAAATGCTGTGTCGATGATGCTGCTTGTGCCGATTGCGGCGCCTGCACCGATTCCTGCCCGGTTTCGGCTCTGAGCCTCTAATTTGAGGTGATTTCCTGTTTTGTTTTGACTTCAGGAAACGTCAAAGCGCAACGCGGAAAGTGATTTATCCCGATCAGTTCCCTCTCCCCGCTGGAATTGATCGGGTTTTTCTTTGCGAATATTCTTGCAGAAGAGCGAGTAGATCTTCTGTCATTTAAGATTTAGTTCAATTGCCATCGGCTTAAACGGATCGATTTGAGAGGCTGTTGTGTTCTTTATCTATAGAGGGACGATTTTTAATTTTACAAAAGAAGACTAGAGGGGATGTAAAATTTAAAAAAAATTTTAAAAAAAGCCATCCCCCCTATTGACAAAAAAGAAAAATATGCTATTATATATAACATCATGAGTGACACGAGTCGCTCATACACTAGCCCTCTTCGTCTAGTGGCCCAGGACATAGGATTCTCAGTCCTAGTACAGGGGTTCGACTCCCCTAGAGGGTATCCAAGGCAGGTTTTTAATTAAACCTGCCTTAATTTTTTTCTTGTTAAAACGCGCCAAATGCCCTATTTTAAGGCATTTTGTGAATTTCTCGATTTTTTAATTACATTATTTTACACTGTTTGATTTTACTTTCTTCCCCGGTGTTTTCCCCGTTCTTGTTTTGAGCGGTTCCGGATGCAAGAAGAAAATCTTTCGGTGTGACCTGCGTATAATGCCGAAGGCTGATTTCCGGACCATGCCCAAGCCATGAACAAACTTTGTGGAGCGGGTAGATCTCTTGCAATTCCGTGTCCCGCGTCGCACGAAGGTTCATAAAAAATTTAGGCCAGCTCGGTATTCCTGCATGGTGCAGGACCTCCTGAAACTGTTTCCGAAGCAGTACGCCCGCATTCCGAATCGTGCTGAACTCCGGGAACAGAAGGGCGTTTTCCCCGGTCTTTTCCCCGTATTCTGCCCGAAATTCCTCTAATGCCCGCCCAATTTCCGGAAAAAGAGGAATAAACCGACAGGAAAGGTTTCCTCGTTCCTGCTCTCGTTTGCGGGTCTTTTTCGGCTCACATATCCTGATTTTGCCGTTCTGCTCGTCAATATCCGACCACCGAAGGAAAGTAACCTCGGAAGGCATTCGAATACCCCCCCAGCGCGTAAAACTGAAAAGCAGACGCAGGCGGGCGTTTGGGCAGGCATCAAGGACCCGGCGGGCGAGTTCGTCCGACACGAAGAAATCACGCGAACGGCTGACTTGCGAACTTGCACGGATACCATCAAACGGGTTTACATCTATCCAGCCTCTTTCTACTGCAAGACTGAAAAGCGTTTTGAAGTGCTTGATTCTCCGGTTCCAAGTCGTTGTATTGTAATTCTTTTGAAGGTACTCATTGAATTTTTGAGCAACTTCCGGAGTAATGGAGCTTGCCGACTGTTCGGCAGCCAAACGGATAGCACGCCGATCACGAGCAAAATTTCTTCCGCGCTGCTGCGTCAGGAAATTCAGAAGGGAGTTTGCAGCCGCGTTCCGGTTTGCTATCGTCCGTTCTTTTGGTTCCCTGCCGTTGGGGGCGTAGTGAATATATCGCTCAATCAGTTCGCCAAGCGTCCCGCAATCCTCACGAGCATCTGCCAATCCCATTTCTGCCAACTTATTGTAATGTATCCGGTTTTTCTCCCAGAGCTTCAATAGCCACAATTTCAAATGGGCTGGAATATCCCCCAAACGCACGCAGGCCTGAAGCTCTTCGAGCCGTTCCTTGAATACAACCGCGTCCCGGCGTTGGGGAAAACCATAAAGCCGAAACCTGTTGCCATTCACTAAAATTTCGATTCCGAACGAATCAAATTTTTTATTCTGAAAAATGGATGCCATCAGTGAACCTCCTTTTAGTTTACATTAAATTTATATTTTGCGCAAGGTCCCCCTCCAAAAATTTTTTTATGGAAGGGGATTTTCCCCAAATTTTCGACTGGATTCCCCTGCTTTACGCTGTTTTACCTTCCCTTTTTCTCATCCATGATTCTAAATCTTCCTCTCGGAAGCGGATTAGATTACCAATACGAACAAACGGAAGCCCAAGCGTTCGCCGGTAATTGTCAACGGAACGCACGCAGACCTGGAGCCGTTGGGCTACAGCCTCTCGCGTCAGCAGTTTTGAAACGGTGGTCCCAGTTCCCCTTGTTTGGTTCACTGATTCTGAAAAGTTCTTTTCCTCTTTCATAAATTTTCCTCATGACATAAAGTATACTTGACTAAATCCCCCTTAACGACCTAAAAAAAGTCGCTGGTATTATATCGGCAAGAAATTTACGCTTTTGGGAAAAACTTTAATCTTTTTATCAAAAAAGTTCAAAAAACTTTTCAAACCGCAGTTTTACCACGATAAAACAAGCTCCAAAATTTCAAAATATTTCCAAATTGCAAGGTGCACTGTATGAAAAATATTGAAATTTGACTTATATATTTTTCGTCACATGCCCCACATTTGGGGGGAGTAAAGGGCATTTCAGGCCAAAAATTTTGGAAAATTTTCACTTTTTTTGCAAAATTTTTATTTTCTACCCCAAATGGGGGAGAATAATTGTAAATATTGCACTCTTTTCATAAGGACGAATTTACACTCCCCGCGGAGCCGTCAAAGCCTCTACATCCGCGAACTCCAACAAGCACGACCAGCGGGCATCGCCGAGGGCCTGCTGGACCTCCGGGAGACAGTCAAAACGGCGTTGACGGTAGAAGGAATGAACGATTTCATTTTCTATCTGACGTTCAATGACTTTCTGGTACAGTTCATCCGCGAACCGCCCCGCCTGCTCATGGATGAACGCCACGACCTCCTCGCCAGTCTGGACCGTCTTTTCCAGAAGGACCGAAGCCGCGGACGCAAGACACCCGATTCCCTGTTTTACGGTCTTCTCGACCTGCGGTACTCCCGGAAGTTTGCGGAATCCCCGAAGCTGTTG
>JAFQOH010000212.1:0-7862 GCA_017403345.1 Thermoguttaceae bacterium | reverse complement strand
TTCATGCCCTTGCGCGGAAGCGCAGTCTGCCCGCCGCGGCTCGCGGCCTTCCCTAAAAGGGAGGGGGTTGCGTATCTTTTCACGACAGTGACCAACGGGAACGGGTTCATGCCCTTGCGCGGAAGCGCAGTCTGCCCGCCGCGGCTCGCGGCCTCCCTTAAAAAGGGAGGGGTTGCGTATCTTTTCACGACAGTGACCAAGGGAACGGGTTCATGCCCTTGCGCGGAAGCGCAGTCTGCCCGCCGCAGTTCACGATCCGGCATGGCGGAAGAACGGTTCCTCTCCATCTTCGTAAATCCGCGGATTTGGGTCGAAATCGCGCTCATAGTATTCCTGCGAGTACTGCTCGTGTACGTGCACAGTACCAAAGACTTCATTCTCGATATTTTCCAGCGGAGCTTCCGGATCACACGGCGAGTGCGGCAAACGCGGCGAGTGAAGAGAGTCCTGTACAGCACGCGGAGGCATGGGGCGCGGTTCGCTGTCTGCCAGAAGCGTCGGCGTGTCGCCAAAATACTGCGCCTCCGGCGGAATACCTTCTTTTGGGCTGAGCATTTTTTCGTCGTTCATTTCTTTTTCTCCTTTCCTGGCTTAAAAACCCCTGAAAAACAGATCGCCGACCATTTCATTCTACACGAATAGAAAAGAGAAAGTCAAGAAAACAAAAAAGCTCATGAACGTTTCCATTCATGAGCTTTTGAGCGAAGTCGACGGGACTTGAACCCGCAACCTTCGGCGTGACAGGCCGACGCGCTAACCAATTGCGCTACGACTCCAATTCATGCGTGAATTATAGCGAAATTCTATTTTTACACAAGGGGGGGCAGGGCCATTTTCTCAAATTTTCCCAAATTTCGCGAAATTTTTTTGGAAAAAGCCTGAATTTTCATGGATCGGGGTTCAGTCCCCATGGCGCAAACGTTAATGCTGCCGGATCTCCTGCTCGGATGCTCAGAAGTTCATCGATCCAGGCGTCCAAAAGTGTGGGCTGGTGGACATTACGCTGAACGAGTTCCAAATAGTCTGCCGTTTTCAGTGCGGCATTGGCGGCGCCCTCGGCATCGAGCGGCCAGGTCTGAACTGCGGTCTCGAGCAGATCGTGCCAGTATTCCGCGGCTGCGCCTTCCGCAGGATAGGATCCTGAAAGTCGAAAAGAGAGTCTGCGAAAGAGGTCCGCGGCGGTTTCGAGCATGACGCGGAGCCGTGCGCGGCGCAGTGCTGGAACTTTACCGGCCGATTCAATGTAATGCTCTATCTCGCTGACGATAGAGTTTCTCTCTCGGATGCCTTCCGATAGTATCTGCAGAAAACGTTTCCGAAACTCCCAGAATGCTGGATCTGCGAGCGCGAGCGCTTCCTGGATGCTGCCGTTTGAATGTGCTGCGATCTGCGGGATGAGTTCCTCGCAAATAATGTCGGCCGATTCGGTTTTAACTCCCGTTTTGGCAGTCCGTTTCGTTCCTTTTCGCGTAGAGACCGCCTCAGCCGCGGATTCGGCAAGCGCGAGCTGTTCGGCACGTTTCTGACGGAGGAGAGATTCCACGACGACGGTGTCCAGCGGCGAGAAACGGAGGATCTGGCATCGTGAGCGTATCGTAGGAAGCTGACGTGCCGCACTGGTACCGATGAGGATGAGGATCGCGTTTTTCGGAGGTTCTTCCAGCGTTTTGAGCATCGCGTTCGCTCCCTCAAGATTGAAGTAGTCTGCATCGTCAATGATGGCGATCTTACGTTTCTCGTAAACCGGTTTTTTGGCCAGTTCGCTGCAAAGTCCCATTTGCCGCCGTGCATCTTTCGGCCCAATAAAAAGATCGATCGGAATGAACGCGCGGTCCTCCGGTTTCGAGACGTACAGAATGTCCGGGTGCTCATGAGCCATTGCCTGCCTGCACGACATGCATTTCCCGCACGGTTCCATCAGGCGCGGGGCGTTCTTTTCGCATTGAAGCGTCATGGCGAGACGTTCCGCAAACATTCGCTTCCCGATCCCCGACGGACCAAGAAAGAGAAACGTGGACGCGATGCGTCCCTGCGCGATCGCACACTGAAAACGCCGCACGATCTCGTCGTGCCCTTCAATTCCAAACCAGCTCATGAAATTCCAACTCGGTCCAGTTTTTTGCTGCGGGTTTTTCTCAAACATGAAATGGGAAAAACGCCATTTTCTCTTTTTTCTCTTTACCTTATTTTATTTTAATCCGGAGTTTTTTTTTGTCAAGCCGTTTTTCGTTCTGAAGTCCGATTTCAGAAGATTTTTTCTTCGAGAACTTGGCAAGTTGGGCGTCAAGGAGATTCGCTCCCCCTTGACTTTTGGACGAAATTAAGGTAAAATAAAAGTAGAATAAAAGGAGAAAATCATACACTTGAGACAAAATGGAGGACTTTATTCTGATGGCTCAGAACCCCAATATTGTATCGCGTAAACCTGGTGAGCGAATGGTAAAGACTCTTGACGGCCTCGAATACGCTTTTCGATGGTGTCCTGCAGGAACGTTCACGATGGGGAGTCCCCTGAAGGAAGCCGGACGGTGTGAGGATGAGATCCCGCACGAGGTGACACTGACTCGAGGTTTCTGGATGCTCGAAACTCCAGTTACGCAGGCGATGTGGGAACGCGTGACAAGAATTTCCGCTTCACGGCAGCGTGACAGAGTGGATCCGAATTGGGCGATGCGCGGTGAAGGGACAATGGTTCCGATCTACTACGTGAATTGGGTGGAATGTCGGAATTTTTGCACGAATCTCTCGAAAAAACTTTCTGCACAGGTGACTCTTCCGACGGAAGCGCAATGGGAGTATGCCTGCCGAGCGGGAAGCGTGAGTGCTCATGCGGGGAACGTCGACAAAATGGCTTGGCATTTTGGAAACAGTAAAGGATTTGCGACGTATCAGGCTGGGCAAAAAACGCCTAACAAATGGGGAATTTACGATATGCACGGCAATGTCTGGGAATGGTGTGCGGATTGGTACGGGCCATACTCTGAAGAGCCTGCGAGTGACTCAAAAGGTCCGAGTATTGCCTCATGCCGAGTCTGCCGCGGCGGAAGCTGGGCGCATGATCCCCTAGATTGCCGCTCTGCAAGCCGTCTTGGCATCATCCCGACCGGTCGAAGTTTTAATCTTGGATTTCGCATTGTTTTAACGGAGCCGGAAGAGTAAAGAGTAATTCCCTAAAGCAAAAGGGGAGAGAACCATGATTTTTTAAGGCTCATCCGGGAACCGCGTAACCTGTATGTTTCGGAATTTCGACCACTGAAAACACAAAATTCACGAAAAAAAGCGGATCTCACGAAGTGATGTTAAAAATTTAAAAGGTTCTTCCGGAAAGTGCGTACCGGTCAGGTCTGATTTCGCTGCGGAGAGCGCAGAAGAGCCGCAGAAATACACTGAAAAGAAAGAGAAAGAGAAAAAAGGCAGTGAACGTGTCCTGACACGAATTTCACGGAAAACACGAAAAGACGCAAATAAATTTTTTAAAATTAAAAAATGTTCGCGCGATCCGTTTTTCACTGCTTTTTGTATTAAGATCCGTGTTTCTCTGTGCGTTTTCTGTGTCTTCAGTGGTGAAACTGGTACGCAGTTCCCGGATGGACCAAAGATCTTAAAAAATCCGTTCGCAGCTTTTTTGCGTTTTTCGTGAAATTCGTGTCAGGATACTGTTTGTGTACTTCCGCGGCTGCGTATTCCGCGGTAACGGAGTACGCAGTGCCGGAGAAGACGTTTTGCTCTAGCCGATCTCGAAAACGTACTGTTCGCGCTGGAGATCGACCCGGACACGGAGTCCCTCGACCGTCTTTTCCTTCAGGAGCCGGATCGCGAGCGGGTTCTCAATGCGCTGCTGGATCACACGCTTGAGCGGCCGCGCACCGTAGACCGGATCGTATCCTTCTTCCGCGATAGACCGTACTGCCGCAGGAGTCGCTTCGAACGTGATCCCGTGTTCCGCGAGCCGTTTTTCTAGAAGCCGAAGCTGGATCTTGACGATGTCTCCGATCTGCTCTTTTCCGAGCGGCTGGAAGACGATGGTCTCATCCACGCGGTTCAGGAATTCCGGAAGGAAAACTTCCTGCAGCGCATGACGGGCCGCCCCTTGGATCTCGATGTCCGGAGCACCGGCGGCAGTGAGTTCCTGAATGTCGCGGCTTCCAATATTTGACGTCATTACGACGATCGTGTTGGAAAAATCGACGGTGTGTCCCTGATTATCGCTCAATCGTCCATCATCCAGGACTTGGAGCAGGATGTTGAAGACGTCGCGGTGCGCTTTTTCCACTTCATCCAGCAAAATCACGCAGTACGGACGGCGTCGGACCGCTTCGGTGAGTCGGCCTCCTTCTTCGTATCCGACGTATCCGGGAGGGGCGCCGATGAGCCGGCTGACGGTGTGGCGCTCCATGAATTCCGACATGTCGAGCCGGACCATGGCGTTTTCGTCGTCGAACATGACCTCGGCAAGCGCTTTGCAGAGTTCCGTCTTTCCGACTCCGGTGGGACCGAGAAAAATGAAGGAGCCGATCGGGCGGTTTTCCGCCTGGATCCCCGCACGGCTTCTGCGTACGGCATTCGAGACTGCGTTGACGGCGTCGTCCTGTCCCACGACACGCAGGTGGAGACGCTTTTCCAGCTCGAGGAGTTTTTCACGTTCCGTTTCCATCATGCGCGAGACCGGGATCCCCGTCCATGCGCTGACCACCTCTGCGATCTCTTCCGGACCGACTTCTTTTCGGAGAAGACGGCGTTTCCCGCTCTCTTTTTCGGTTTCCTCAAGTTCGTCCTGCTCTGCGGCCGCTTTTTCCAGCTGCGCGCTAAGCTGCTTGCAGAGCAGATCCAGCTCGTAGAGTTTCTGGAAATCTTTCTCGTTTGGAATGGTTCCCATTGACTGGCGGTTTCGGATATCCGCATTGAGCATGTCGCGCTCGTGTTCCGCGGCCGTGAGCTGATTCTGGATCGCCTGCGTATCGACGACTCCTGCCTTTTCCAGCTCCCACTGACGGCGAAGTTCGGCAAGCTCCTCCCGTTTTTCACGCATTTCTTCTTCGATCTCCGTGAGTCGAACCTTCGCATGCTCTTCCGTTTCGTCCGCGAGCTGACGTGCCGCCAGTTCCAGCTGCACGAGCTTTCTCTGGATCTGGTCGATCGGTTCTGGAACGCTTTCCAGCTCCATGGCGAGACGTGAGGCCGCTTCGTCCATCAGGTCGATCGCCTTGTCCGGAAGGAAACGGTCTGTAATGTAGCGGTTGGACAGTTTGGCGGCGGCGACCAGTGCGGAATCCTTGATCTTGACCCCTTTATGGTGCGCCTCGTATCGCGGTTTCAGTCCGCGCAGAATGGAGATCGTGTCCTCGACGTTCGGTTCTCCGACCATGACGGGCTGGAAACGGCGTTCCAATGCCGGGTCTTTTTCGATGTACTTGCGATACTCGTCTAGGGTCGTCGCCCCAACGCACCGCAGTTCCCCGCGCGCCAGAGCCGGTTTCAGAAGGTTCGCGGCATCCGACCCGCCTTCCGCTTTTCCGGCCCCCACGACGGTGTGCAGCTCGTCGATGAAGAGGATGATACTTCCGTTGGATTCCTGGACTTCACGAAGGACTGCCTTGAGCCGTTCTTCAAATTCGCCGCGGAATTTGGCACCGGCCACGAGCGCTCCCATGTCCAGCGCGATGACGGAATGGTTTTTGAGTGGCTGCGGAACGTCCGATTCCACGATACGCAGCGCAAGACCTTCTGCGATGGCGGTTTTTCCGACACCCGGTTCGCCGATGAGGACTGGATTGTTTTTCGTCCGGCGAGAGAGGACCTGAATGACTCTGCGGATCTCGGAATCGCGACCGATGACCGGGTCGAGTTTTCCCTCGCGGGCACGCTTTACCAAGTCGATCCCGTAACGTTCCAGCGCGGCAAATTTTCCTTCCGGGTTCTGGTCCGTCACCCTCTGGGAACCACGCAAAGGAGCGAGTGCGGCAAGGAGTTTTTCGGGAGTCATCTGCGTGACTTTCAGGACTTCCTGCGCGCGTGACGGGACCTGCGCACACGCCAGGAGCAGATGCTCCGTCGAGACGAATTCGTCTTTCATTTTCTCTGATTCGTTTAGAGCGGTCTGAAGAACGTTCTGCAGATCTCGACTCAGACCGATCTCGCCGCCGCTGATCTTCGGCAGGGAACGGAGGTCCGCTTCCGCAATGGCGCGAAGCTGATCTTTCCGGACGTTGAGATGCTCGAGAAGCATTTCGACGATACCGCCATTTTCCTGAAGAAGAGCTGTGAGCAAATGCAGTGCCGTGACTTCGGGATTCTGCATGGATGCAGCGAGCTGCTGCGCATTGGCGACCGCTTCCTGAGACTTGGTCGTGAATTTATTCAGATTGAACATCATGTTTCTTTTTCTCCCTTTGTAAAAAATTCAAAAAGTACAGTAAAAAATGAAAAGAAACGAGGTATTTTGTGTTTAGTATATTGTCCATATTTCAAAGTGTCCAAAAAATCAGCGTCGAACCTCTTTCGAGGCGCGACGCTGAGAGTTTCGGGAACTATTTCACTTCGAAATCAGCGTCGATCGTGTCGTCGTCCTGTTTCGGTCCCTGGTTCGGAGCTTCACCGCCGAAAGGTCCCTGCGGTCCAGCCTGCGCACCGGCAGCACCCTGTGCCGCCTGGGCTTTCTGGTAGAGCTGCGTTGCGAAAGCGTGAGACGCCTGCTCCAGCGCACTGACGGCGGACTTGATGGCTTCGAGATCTTCACCCTTCGCAGCTTCACGGGCCTTTTCGATCGCGGGCTCGATCGCCGCTTTGTCGGCTTCCGTGACGACGGACGCATTGTCCTGCATCATCTTCTCGAGATTCCAGCACATCGATTCCGCCTTGTTGCGTTCTTCCGCCAGTTCACGGCGTTTTTTGTCTTCCTCGGCGTGGGCTTCCGCTTCACGCTGCATTTTCTTGATCTCTTCGTCGGAAAGACCGGAGGACTTCTCGATCCGGACGCTCGTTTCACGATTGGTTCCGAGGTCCTTTGCCGAGACGTTCAGGATGCCGTTGGAGTCGATATCGAAGCAGACTTCGATCTGCGGGACACCGCGCGGCGCCGGTGGAATGTTGTCCAGATTGAACTGGCCGAGGAGTCGGTTGTCGTTGGCCATCGGACGTTCGCCCTGGAAAACACGGACTGTCACGGCACTCTGATTGTTTTCGGCCGTGCTGAAGACCTGCTTTTTCGTGGTCGGGATCGTCGTGTTGCGTTCGACCAGGGGCGTCATGACGCCGCCGAGGGTCTCAATGCCGAGCGTCAGCGGGGTGACGTCGAGGAGCAGGATGTCGTTGACTTCACCGCTGAGGACACCGCCCTGGATCGCGGCGCCGATGGCGACGACTTCATCCGGGTTGACGCCTTTGTGCGGCTCTTTGCCGAAGATCTTTTTGACGAGTTCCTGGACCATCGGGATTCGGGTGGAACCGCCGACCAGAACGACTTCATCGATTTCCGAGGCACTCATGTGCGCGTCCTGGAGGCACTGATTGACCGGTCCGCGGCAGCGTTCGACGAGAGTGCTGACGAGCTGTTCGAACTGGGCGCGCGTGATGTTTTCCATCAGGTGCTTCGGTCCTGTGGCGTCTGCGGTGATGAACGGAAGATTGATGCTCGTCGTGGCGGCGGAGCTAAGCTCTTTCTTGGCCTTTTCGCAGGCTTCCTGAAGGCGCTGGAGGGCCATCGGGTCCTTTCGGAGGTCGATGCCGTTCGCACGCTGGAAATTGTCTGCGACGTAAGTGACGAGCGCATTGTCGAAATCATCGCCGCCGAGGTGACCGTCACCGTGGGTACTGATGACCTGGCAAACGCCTTCTGCGACGTTCAGGATGGAGACGTCAAAGGT
>JAFQOH010000018.1:0-12882 GCA_017403345.1 Thermoguttaceae bacterium | reverse complement strand
TTAATCCTACAGACGATTTAAGAGAAAAACTCATTGAACTGGCAAAAGAAAACGCGCATTTGCGTTCCCAGCTCTCGAAACAGCGTTACGGTCTGGTCTGGCTCGATGTTCCGGAAGAATTTGAAAAGGAGAGTGAAGACCGGATCCCGATTCTTGAGGAAGTCCCCGAAAAAGAGATCCGCACCGACGACGGCAAACCGTGCCATATTCTGATCGAAGGGGAGAACTACCACGCGCTGACGTGCCTGAACTACACGCACCGCGGCAAGGTGGACGTCATCTACATCGACCCGCCGTACAACACCGGCTCGGATGGTTTCAAGTACCGCGACAAACGTTTCTCGACCGAATTCCCCAACGGCGTCCCCGTCCCGAAAGACTCCCCGTTCCGCCATTCCTACTGGCTCTCTTTCATGGCAAAACGCCTTGAACTCGCCAAAAACCTCCTCTCCGACCGCGGAGTGATCTTCATCTCCATCGACGATAACGAACAGGCAAATCTCAAACTCCTGTGCGACCAGGTGTTCGGGGAAAATAATTTTGCGGCAACATTTCCATGGCGTAAAAGAACCGCAAAAGCAGACGTTCCATTTAGTCTTTCGCAAGACTATGAATGGATTCTGTGCTATGCAAACGCTAAATTTAGGGCAGGAGTTCGGAAAGAATCACGCAAATACTACCAAACTCCTGATTTACCAAATCGTCCCTGGCGAGTTCACGATTTAACGAAGCAAACGACAGCCAAAGAACGTCCCAACAGTTTCTTTACGATAGTAAATCCGCGAGATGGTAAGGAGTATCCTGCGAATCCACAAAGAACTTGGGCAATCACCGATGAAACATTTCATCAATACTATGAGCAAAATCGTATCGTTTTTCCCGGCGATTACGATTTTTTGAAAATTTCCAAACCGGTTTTGCGCTACTTTCAGGAAGATGACGTCAAGAAAGCCGGCAAATTTTTTGGTTTCACGACCGCCAGTACTAATTTTCCGAAAGAAGTGGGAATGACGCAGGACGGGACCAAAGATTTAGATGAACTTTTTGATGAAAAAGTCTTTTCATTTCCTAAACCGACCTCTTTACTTTCCTGGCTGATTCAGCTTGCGACACCTCTCGGTGATGATGTGTGCATCCTTGACTTTTTCGCGGGTTCCGGGACGACGCTTCACGCGGTGATGAAGCTGAACGAGGAGGACGGCGGGAATCGGCAGTGCATTCTGGTTCAGCTGGATGAGAACGGGATCTGCGAGAACGTGACGTACGAGCGGAATCGGCGCGTGATGCAGGGTTACGAAAATCCGAAAGGCGAGCAGGTTCCGGGGCTGGGGAACTCGCTGAAATACTACCGGACGGCATTCGTCGGGAAGAATCCTCCGGCGCGGGCACTGGACGCGGACAGGATCGAGCTTGCGTGCAAGGCGGGGTATCTGCTGGCGATGGGTGAGAACACGCTTTTCGAGCAGACGCGGACGAAAACGTTTCAGATATTTGCCGATTCGGCAGAGAAAAAGCGGGTGACGGCGATTTATTTTGAAATGGACATTGAGGGGCTGGACGAGTTTGAGCGTCAGGTAAAGGAGTACGCGCGGACGGCGGAAAAGGTCTCGGCGTACCTGTTCAGCTGGAGTAACGGCGAGGAATTCGAGTCGATGTTTGAGGAGATGCCGAACATCGAGGTAAAATCCATTCCGCAGCCGATCCTTGAGATCTACCGCACGATCCAGAAATAAAGGGGGAAAGCATGAATCCATTCGATTTTCAGAAAGATGCCGTTTCGCTTCTGGTCCATCATTTCAAAAAACTCTGGCACTCTCCGGCGAAGAGAGCGGAACTGGTTTTTCAGGCTCCGACGGGGAGCGGAAAAACGTTCATGGTCACGAACTTCATCCGCGAGATGAACCATCAGCCGGACTGGGACCAGGACAAGGCGTGGGTCTGGATCACGTTCTCGGAGGACCTTGCCGAACAGAGCCGCGCGAAGTTTCGGGAGTATTTCACCCCGAATGAAGAGAATCCGCTCCTGACGATCCAGGACCTGAAACTCGGCGTGCTTCCGAAAAACGCGGTCCTTTTCCTGAACTGGCAGAAACTGGTCTCGCGCAAGGCAGAGAATCGGCGCAACCGCCGTCCCGAAGATGAACTTCAGAGGAAAGAAACGGGGTTCTATTTCGAGGATGTGCTTGAAAATACGCACGCGGAAGGTCGGGAGATCATTCTGGTCATCGACGAGAGCCACAAAAACGTAACGGAATCCGCACGGCGCGACGTCATTGACCCCATGCGTCCGCGCATCGTGCTGGAAGTCTCCGCAACGCCGAGCCGGATCCCGTCGCAGAAAGAATGCCTTGACGAGACAGCCGCGTATGTGCGGGTCAAGCGTGAGGAAGTGGTGCAGGCGGGTCTGATCAAGGAACGGATCGTCTGCCAGACAGAAGAAGACCTTCTGCGTCACGCAGGAGAAAATCTCGACGAAGTCCTTCTGGATCTCGCCATGGCGCGGCAGTCGGATCTTCGGCGTGAATTTCGAAAACTGGGCCGAAACGTCAATCCGCTGGTCCTCATCCAGCTGCCGAATGACGATCAGGACCTTTTGAAACAGGACGTTCCGACGAAAGAGAGCGTCGTGACGGCATTCCTGCGCAGCCGCGGTGTTCCGGAGTCCCGGATCGCGTACTGGTTCGACAAACGAAAGGAGAACATGGAGTTCATCGAACAGCCCGATTCCCCGGTCGATTTCATGCTCTTCAAGCAGGCGGCCGGCACGGGGTGGGACTGCCCGCGCGCTCACGTTCTGGTCATGTACCGCGAGATCAAATCCAGCACCTTCTACACGCAGACGCTCGGCCGGATCCTCCGAATGCCGGAGCCGGGACAGAAGAAACTTTACGCCCGCTCGCCGATGCTCCGCCGCGGGTACCTTTTCACGAATTACCGCCGCGACGAAGTTCACGTTCCGGAGCAGGACAGCACGAACAAACCGTTCATTTACGAGACGGAAAACCGTTTTGAATGTGAATTTATCCTGCACGAAGCCCTGAAAAGCGACTTCATTCCCCGCGCGGATTACGGCGACCTGGGCGATTGCCGGATCTTCTCGCGAAGTATGCACGAGTCGTTTGACCGGTTTTTCGGGATCGAAGATCTGGGATTCCCGCAGAGTATGCGCAAAAAACTGGAAACAAAAGGGATCGATCTGACTCCCCGGCTGACGAATCGTCTGATCGTGGACGCGGAATTCGAGAATTTCGACGATATTCGGACGGAAGTCTCCGAAAAAGGACGGGATACCGACTTTGAAGTTTCCGCCAACGACGTGGAGAAGACCTTCACGCTGCTTTGCTCCAAGCTCCTCCGCGAACAGAGCAGCGATGAGACCCGCGTTACAAACATCGCGCGCTCGTGGAGTCCCTTCAAATCCCTGCTGCGCTCGTGGCTCGGAAAGCGGCTCAACACCGAAAGCGACACCTACTACCGCATCTTCATCAACGACATCCGAAAGGGCACAAACAGCGTTTTTCGCCATGCCATTACCCGCGGTCTGCGCGAGTACCGCCCAAAACTGGAAGAGTACCGCCAAAAACGGCATCAGGAGAGCATCAAACGCGAAGCCGAGACCTTCCGGATCCCGCGAGTCTGTGAATTTACGGAAGATTTCGGGCGTATCGAGACACAACGGTGCCTCTGGAACGACTTTTACCTTCGGAAAGAGTATCCCGGACGCGAAAATGAACTTGCGTTCGTGCGTTTTCTGGATGAATGTGAGAAAGTCGAATGGTGGCACAAAAACGCGGATTCCGGGAAGGAAGCGTTTGCCGTCCGGTATGAGATCCAGGAAAAAGACCGCCTTTTTTACCCGGACTGGATCGTGAAATTCCGAGACGGACGCATCGGCATTTTCGACACAAAAAAGGGGATCACCGCCTCCTCATACGAAACGGAACTCAAAGCGGCCGCCCTCCAGAAACGGCTTGCGGAAGTGAATACGGAAATCGGCGAACCGCTCTTTTTCGGCGGGATCATCATTCCGGAAAACGGACTCTGGTATCTGAATCAGACCGCAAAATATGAATTTATCGCCGGAAAACTTTCTTCGGACTGGATCCCGCTTCCAGATGGTTTTGTGTGCGAGTGACCTTTCCTCAAAAAAACAGCAGGCAGGGTACCAAAGTGCGCACCGCCTGCTGCCCAAGAGGTAAATCTTAAAAATCAGTAAAATTTATTTCTTCGCTTTGCGGTTCCGACGCGCGATTCCGAAGATTCCCAGTCCGCCGAGGACCAGGAGTGCCCAGGTCGTCGGTTCCGGGACGGCGCTGTCCATGATGTTCACCGTGGCAAACTGGAGCGACGCTGCGCCATTGTTGTAATCGGAGAAATCCCAGATGAACGAGTCCGTCGACATGATCTCGAACGGACTGTCGAGACGCACGTTCACGTAACCGGTACCAACGGCTGTTTCAAGACCCGTTTCCTCGCCGAGCCAGTCCGCGAAATCCTGAAGATTGATCTCCGAGTCCACACCCTCCACGATGAGACTGAAGTCTTTGACCGTCATTAAGGTCTGATCTTTACCGAAATCGATCCCGACCAGCTTGCTGTCCGCCAGCGACGCGGAACCGTACTGGCCGTTTTTGTCCTGATTGATCGTCACGGCCGTTTTGCCGTCCATGTTGGCATTGGTCATGAGATTTCCGTTCGTAATGTTGACGTTTTCCGCCTTCGCACCGTCGATGAACGTCACGGTATTGCCGTCCATCGCGCCGACGGTGAAGACGTTCAGACCGACATTCACGGTGCCGGAGAACTGATCCGCATTCAGCGTCGTGAACCCGTTGACCGTTGGACCAGCCGTGAAATTCGCGGTCGTGTTCGTCATCGTGAGTTTACCGGAGAAATCAACGCAACCTTCGAGATTCAGCGTCGCATTGTCCACCGTTCCGCCGTTTGCGATCGTCAGTTTCGCACCGTCCTGGAACGTCACGCCTGCGCCGTTAACGGCCATGGAACCGAGATCCGTAATCGACTGTCCGCCGAAAGTAACGTTTGCATTCGCAATACTCAGCTGACCGGGGGTCACGATACCGCCGCCGAAGGAGTAGACGCCATTCCCGGTGATCGAGACGGAATTTTCCGCGTAGATGTCGTTATTCACGCCGTTCGCGGTATTTCCGGTGAACGTCGCATTCGATCCGTCGCCGACGAACGCCACTTCTTCACCGTAGATCGCGCCGCCCTTCGCGTCGCCGTAACTGTTGGAAACCGAGTTGTTTTCAAAGACGTTTTTGCCACTGACTTCAATCGTACTGGTTCCTTTTCCATCTTTGGCAAAGGCCGCGACTGCACCGCCGTAAGCGTTTACTTCCGCACCCTCCGCATTGCCCGTGACTTCGACCGTATTTCCGGTGAAGACAGAATCTTTCACTTGGACAGCTGTATTGTTGTAGTTGCTGTGTACTGCGATGGCACCGCCGGCGGCAGATGCAACGGTCTGGTCGTCGTAGTTTCCGTCTGCGGCATCTTTCGTTTCGTCGCTGACGTTGAATTTTACATGGTTACTGTTGAATTCGGCGTTTTCCGCAATGACGGTTCCATCGGTATAGATGGCACCGCCCATAACGGGAAGGGTACCGTTTTCACTGGCGGCTTCGTTGTTCTGGAAGAGAATCTCTCCGCCATCTTCGGCTTTGACAGCAACCGTACTATTGTATCCGTTTCGTCCTGCACCAATGGCACCGCCGAGAGCACGAGAGTTTTTCGTGACGGCTTTATTTCCCTCAAAAATGATGGAGTCGCCGTTCTGGGCCGTGACGTTGACAGCGCCGGAATCCGAACCGATCGCACCGCCAATGGAACCGCCGAGGTCTGTCGTGTTTCCCTTATCGCTGCCGGAGCTGGCGATATTTCCGGAGAAGGTGATCTTGTCCTCACCATCATTGCCGATGTTGACAGTTTGTCCGGAAATAGCACCGCCGATGGCTGGATCTTTACGGTTGCGTCCCGTGTCGGTCACGTCACCGCTAATTGCCTGGTTTCCGGTGAAGTCACTGTTTCCGGAAATGTTCACTGTGCCGTTGCCGTGAACCGCGCCGCCTTGTGCGACAGACATCGTGTTTTTATTCGGATCGGTACGGAATGTTTCATCATTTGCTTCGACGATGTTTCCGGTGAACGTCACGTCCTGGAGGTTCAAATTGTCACCATAAATCGCACCGCCTTTGGCAACGTGGTCACTGTCCTGAGTCGGCAGGATTTTGCCGTAAGTTTTATTGTTGGTAAATTCACCACCGATAATGTTCCAGCTGCCGCCGCTGATGACACTGCCGTAAACACAGAGTCCTTCACGATATGCCCCGGAGATGGTGATATTTTCCAGCGTGAGGGCGGAGGTGCCGGCAGTCGAGAACATCGGGGTCGTGCCGTTGGCCGTGATCGTGCGGGAGTCCGTGGTGTTGGAGCGGATCGTAAGAGCTTCGGGGATGGTCAGTGCTCCGCTGGCGGCAATATCCGCACTAAGTGTGATCGCGTCGCCGGAAGCGAGCGTTCCCAGACCGGTCAGCGTGTCCGCCTGAGCTGCAATGGCTCCGCCGCGGTAAAGTGCGGCTTTTCCAGCGGCTTCGGCAAGGGTGTAGGAGATCCCTTTGGCACCGACGGAATAGGAGTCAAGATAGCCGGTACTTCCGGAAGCAAGGACGAGCGAAATGTTCTCAAATCCGGTAATTGCCGTATTGCTCAGGACCGTCCCGCCGGCATTTGCCGAATCGAGAACGATACTCAGCGTACTGCCTGCGGAGTTGGTGAGTGTCTCTACGCCCCAGTTTTCCGCGCTTGCAGTGTCGGTCACTGTCATCACCGCGTTTTTCAGTGTCAGCTTCGCAGGAAGTGTACCGCCGGAGTAATTCAGCGCACCGCCGTTGAGGACGAGAGACTTGGACGAAGTCGAAACATTTCCGCCATTCACGTTGATCGTACCGCCGGTATTGGTGATGACACTGCCAGTATTCTCGACCAGATGCATATTACCTTCAACATTCAGCACCGCATCCGTAAGAGTGAGTTTAGTCATATTCCCCAACTCCATCCTTGCGGTTTTTTCGATCGTGACGTTCGCTCCATCTTTAATAGTCATTGAAGCGGAGTTTCCAGTTGTGATCCCGCCGCCGAACGAATAGGTTCCATTTCCTTCGATGATGAAGTTGGCAGAGTTTTGAATATGAACGTCATTTGCGGCACCATTCGCAGTGTTGCCGGAGAAGACAAGATCGGTGCCGTTACCGGTGAAACGCAGAGTTCCATACTGATGGTAGATCGCACCGCCTTCGCTTGTTGCTGTATTGTTCGTGAAAGTGCCGTTTCCGGAAATCACAACTTCACCTGCTCCATAGATCGCGCCGCCTTGGCATGCGGTATTTCCAGTGAAAGTATTCGTTCCGGAAGCATTTACGCTTGAGCTTGCATATACGGCACCGCCATAAGTGGTTCCCGATGTGTTTGCCGTATTGTTCGCAAAAAGGTTTCCTGTACCCGTTCCAGTAATGACAGCATTCGTGGCTGACACAGCAGAGCCGTAAGTGCCGGATCGGTTGCCTGTGAATTTATTTGCGCCGTCGATCGTAACGTTTTTTCCGCCCACGGCACCGCCGTAAGAGCTGCCTGCCGAGTTGTTTTCAAAAACGTTCTGGCCGGTGATCGTAAGGTCTACAGACGTATAAAGTACACCACTGTTTGAAGCCGCGCTGTTTCCAGAGAACGTATTTGTTCCGTCAACCAGAATATTTCCGTATGAGAAGCCTACACCTGCAATTCTGGAAGTATTTCCCGTGAATTTATTCGAGCCGGAAATGGCGATCAGACCATATCCCGTGGGTGCATTTGTTGAACCAGCATAAAAACAGCCGCCGAGATCCGCACTGTTATTTTCGAAAATATGGTTTCCCGTGATACTGATATTACCATCACTATAAGTTGTGGAGACGGTAGTCGAACCTCCCTGCGGCTTCTTTTCTGACTTAATAACCTTAACAAATGCGCTTGCAACACCGCCTTTTTTCGTCGTTTGGTTACCAGAAAACGTCATCGAGCCGTCAATATTGATGTTGCCGCCATGATAATAGTACTCTTTATACGCGGTGCCGTCGGCATCTTCCCAAGAGCGATCATAGTCATTATTTCCCATCAAAATAACCGATCCATCCTTGTCTCCTCCGTTCATCGTGTAAGTCACGCCGCTTCCGGAAAGAGAGATCGTACTTCCAGTCGTGGAAAAAAGCTGAGTGGAACCGGTCACGGTCTGTGGTGTACCTGCCGTGATGTTCAAAACAGTGTCGGCGGTAAACGTGACGGGGGCTGTTTCCGTTGAAGTTCCGGTCAAGACCGCTGTGTTGCCATTGAGTACGGACTGTGCGGCACCAAGATTCGTGTAGCTTTTTTCACCAACCGTAACCTGCGCATTTACTGGAGCAGAAAGCGCGAGGGCCATCAGCGCGGAGGCTGTAAGGGTGATCTTGCCGGTTTTGGCGAACGTTTCCAATGCACGGCGAAGTTTTGTTGTGTTGGTCGTCATGTTTTTACCTCATTTAATGAAATACTTGATGATCCCGGTTTTCTGACTTGTTTTCGTTTCGCCAATCAAAACGGCAAAACGGAATACACCGGTACTGTGGAATAAAATCGTGCAAATTTTAAGAAATTTTGAGAAAATTCACCCATGTTATCAGAATCTCCCCATCCCCCGTATTTTAATACATCGGTAAAAATGTCATTTCGGGATCATTTTAAAGGAAAGAAACGGAGAGGAAGGCTGTAGAAGATGAAATTTAAAAACAAAACGGACGGAGTGCCGAAACACATTCCGACCGTTTTGCCGAGGTAAAATATTGAGAATGAAATATCATTTAATTCACTGTTTTTCCCACCGAAGCGGTGGGTCTCAAATGACTTTCCGTCTTTGATATTTACTAATTCGGGTAAATTTAAAAAAATCTTAAAAATAAATAAGTCGGATCTACAACATGATTTATCGGTCAAACAGATGCAGCTGTTGCAGTATAAATAGCCCATATATCAGAAATATCAGAAATAGCGGATAAAAGCGGAACAGACCGAACGCTTATTTTATTCGGTCTGTTCGTTTCAAAAGTTAATGTTTCATCGATCGTTTTGCTGCGTCATCCATAGATAGCGAATTGCCGCGGTAAAAATCAGTCCGAAATTCACACTGGCAATGAGAACAGCGTAGAAGATGGACCCCGTTCCCGCACCGTATCCGTGAAGCGCGCTTCCCATGACGTAATTGACCCCGTACCATGCCATAATGATGGCAAATGCACCGAGTACCGCGCCGATGGCGAGCGTGAACTCCCCGAGAAGACGGACGTATCTTGCATGCAGGATCAGCAGGTAGACGAACAGAGAAATGAGCGCCCAGACTTCCTTTCGGTCCCAGCTCCAGAAACGTCCCCATGAGACGTCGGCCCAGAGCCCTCCGAGGATCGTTCCGACGACCAGCAGAAGGACCGCGGCCTGCATACAGCGATACAGGAGCTCGGAGAGAGTCGAGCAGATCTCCGGGGGCCGGCGTTCTCCGTTCGGCATGGTTCGGTATCGTCCGAAAAGATAGCAGATGAGCGCACCGTCGGCAAGCCCCCACGCAAGCATTCCGGCTCCGTAACTTGCCACGATGGTCACGACGTGGACCGCGAGCCAGTAGTTGTCGCGGAGGATCGGCGCGAGATTGCGGAGATCAGGCTTGAAGACGTCCGGGAATGACACGGAAATGTACGAAATGATAAACACGACCAACGCAGCGGCAGCCGCAAAAAACGGACGCAGGGAACGCTGCTTTTCAAGCCGAAGTGTATCGTCTTCGGTCCAAGAATCTTTTTTCATGCAGAGAAACGCACCCGCGATCGGAGCCAGCAGGAAGAGCGGCGCCCACCAGAGAAACGCAGCCAGCATGAGGATCCCGCTGAACCATTCGACCCAGGCAGAGAGCGACGGAAGCTCCGCTCCGACCGCACAGGAAGGGGTCAGGTGGATCGCAGTGTAGCCGGCCCCGCTCCCGAGTCCGTAGAAACAGAGGATCCAGAACAGAAACGCCGCCGTCAGGATCCGCAGGCACCAGAACATTCCGCGGAATATGGGTGAAGCCGCACTCTCTCCGGTGAACTTCAGTGTCTTCCAGCCAAGTGAGGTCATGCGGGCTAAGGTCGTCCGGAACGTCAGCGCGATGCCGAAAACGCCTGCCGACCACGCAACAAAAACGATGGTCTCGAACATATTCGTGACCGGCGCACGGTTCATGATGAGCGACCGCAGCGTCAGACCGGCCGTCGAGGCAAGGACACCAGCTAAAAGCAGCGTCAGCCCCATCCAGAATGAAATATCTCCAAACCGGCGGAAAACGGCCGCGGAAGTTTCATGATCCGGTTCCTTCTCCGCTTTGCGCAGGAGAAGCTCAAAGACACAAGAGGCTCCAAGAATGAGCATCCCGGCAAACGGCAGGATCCACGCCCACGTGAAGGGACGCAGACGGCTGTAGGCGGTCTCGAGCTTCATTTTGGAATCGTCCGCAGGATAAAGAGTCGACGTCAGTGCGTCTTCATCCAATTCCTCCGGCGGAAGTACCTGAGAGCGAGCTGCGTCCAGGACTCCGGCCGTCTCGCGGAGCTGTGCGGCAAACTGAACAGAGGCGGAACGGAATTTTTCCGGGTCGTTCCCTTTCCAGGCATTCGCCATCGCTTGGAATGTCTCGCGGATCACCAGCATCTCCGTTCTCGCGGATTCAGGCCAGTTTTTCGCGAAACCGTTTTCCAGATCGCCAAAACGCAAGGCGTTGAGACTCACCCACGGCTGCGCGTGAAGCTCGAAACTCTTTCCAAAGACCTGCACGCTTTCCGTCCGGTCTCTGTCCAGCGGAGTTCGCTCGACTGCGGGAAGGATACAGATGCCCTGATCCTCATCGAAAAGCGAGTACTGCAGCGCGGCGGTGCATGCCGCAAAATTCCGCATCGAAACGCGGCTCACGACGAGCCATGAGTACCATTCGGTATCCGTTTCCGAAAGCGTTTCCGGAAGTTTCGCTCTTGCACTCCGGCACCACGCATCCAGAGAGGGAAGGATCCCGTCTGCGGACGCCCGAAGCTCTGCCAGCTTTTCGGAGATCAGCGCGATCCGCTCCTCCGAAGTTCCTGGCCCAACACTTCGGTCAAGAGCCGCCCGAAGTGCATCAAACGCCTTCGCCGTCCTGCGCAGAGCTTCGAAAAGCGTCCGTTCCGGAGAATCTTTTTCCATGCACGTGAGGAGAAAATCCCACTGTTCGCTGGAAATGCGTCCGGATGCTAAAGCGGAATTCAATTCAACGGCCGGCGAAATATTTCTCCAGCCCATCGCCATCTTCTGGAACGTCGCCGGGGCACGCTGGAGCATGACCGTCAGGAGCTGAACATCCAGCGGCTGACTGGGGCCCATCGCATGGTAGGGCACGCCGTGCCAACAGTCGGAAAGCTCCGTGTATTTTGTGTAGAATTCCTGTCCGAGCGGGACTGATTCCAGGAATTTGCCGTCCAGCCAATAACAGTAGACCTGAAGCGCCATTTCCAGGTGCTCCATTTCCTGAACTGTTTGCTGGTCTGCATTTTTCAGAGCATCCTGGAATGCCGTCTGTTTCTCCTGGATCGCCGTCAAAATCTCCAGCGGTGCCGCGTAAATATACGGAGCTTCTCCCTCCGGAGCCGTCGGAAGTCCCAGTACCCGGCGCATCTCCGTGTTCGGGAAGTAAAGAAACGGAACGTGTTTCCAGAGCCGCGGGTATTCACAGAATGCCGCGTAAAGTTCCGCAGACGTGAATTTTCGGGTCGGCTGATCGGGAATCTGAAGTTTCTCGCGGATCTCCGCCAATTCCTCTGCCGAGATCTTCTCCAAAGCCGCGCCGCGCAGCGAAAGCTCCGGCTCGTAACTTCCGCAGAACATGAAGATCAGATTCTGCGACAGATACGAAACCGTCACGGGCTGCCCCATGTACGGAATGTGCGCGGAATCCCGAAGCGGCGCGTCATGCTCCGGTTTCAGATCCCGGATCGGACTGGCGATCAGACGCAGCCAGGCGACGTAGCGATTTTCGAGCGTTTCGAGTTTCTCACTCGTCTCAAGACTATTTTTCCGGACCTTCATCAGCCGCGCAAACTCACTTCCAGACCGAGTCCCTCTTTCACGAAGCGCTTTTAGCTCCGCCTCTGCATTTTCCAACTCCTGAAGACATTTGCCGTACTCTGTCTGAAACCGGACCGAGTTGAGCGTTTCTGAAAACTCGCGCGGTGAAATGTGCGTGCGTCCATTTCCGTGAGCATCCGGCGTCGAGAAGCCAAGCATCAGGCAGACTTCCGGACCGTCGAGCGGCAGGAAGGGAACGTCATTCCACATCTCCGGTTCCACGATCCACGAGAAAAGGAGTTCTGAGGCCTCAAATTTTCTCCGTACGCCGTCCTTTAGCGTGATCCGGGGGGACTCTTTTCCGCAGATCAGACGAACGTGCGTCCGTGCCAGAGCATCCAGCGGCATGATCCGCCCATCCCGACAGATCGGAAGCTGCGCCCACGCACTGAAGTCGAATCCCTTACGCTCCGCCAGATCGACCGTGGGTACTTCAGGAGTTTGCGTTTCCGCCGGAGTTTGCGTTTCCGCCGGAGTTTGCGTTTCTGCCGGAGTTTGCGTTTCTGCCGGAGTTTGCGTTTCTGCCGGAGTTTGCGTTTCCGCCGGAGTTTGCGTTTCCGCCGGAGTTTGCGTTTCCGCCGGATTTTGCGTTTCCGCCGGAGTTTGCGTTTCCGCCGGAGTTTGCGTTTCCGCCGGAGTTTGCGTTTCTGCCGGAGTTTGCGTTTCTGCCGGAGT
>JAFQOH010000002.1:0-14591 GCA_017403345.1 Thermoguttaceae bacterium | reverse complement strand
GAATAGCTGGAATAATTCTTGGTGTAATATACATTATTGTTGGAACTTATGTTGCAAATCCTATAATTTTAGGTACTCTAATCGGAATATGGTTAGTGATAAGTGGTGTAATGAAATTGTCCAGGATCGCCGGCGTTTCGTGTCGTTCATCGTCATTCCTCTCTTTTGCGAATTTTCGCGTTTTGGGGTAAAATTCGTGTCGAAACGTTTTGTTCCGCTCGATTTAGCGCGGTCTCTTCCTTTCCGCAACACACGATACTTCATCCGCGAAACTCTCAAGCCGCAGTCTCATCGGACGTTTCTTCCTGGATGAGCGGAAGTTTCCGGATCCCCGCCAACATTCCGATCCAGCAGTCCGGAATCGTTTCCAGCCGCGTGTTGAGGTTCGTCGCGGTGTCGTTGAAGTAGTTCTTTGCGAGGCTGATCTTCGTCTCGGTCCGTTCCAGTTCCTCTTCCAGTTTCCGAAAATTCTCATTCGTTCCGAGTTCCGGGTACGTTTCCGCCGTTTGACGGAGTTTTCCCGCCATTCCGCTTCGCAGAGCCGCGAGGAGCGGTTCCAGTGCCTCTGTGTGTTCCCGCAGTCCCTGCACGACGGCCGTGAGCTGGGGGATGAGCGTGGAGCGGCGGCGGAATTCCACGTCCAGATTGCTTTTGCCCTGGAGCGCGTAGTTTCGCAGGGCGACAAGCGAAGCATACTTTTCGTAGATGGCCGTCAGCAGTCCCAGACCGCCGAAGATCCCTCCCGTGACGCCGAAGATCCGGAAAAACGGACCCGCACCGAAATTTTGTCCGTTGAGAGCCGCATTGACGATGAAGACTCCGATCGCAGAAGTACAGAGCCAGGCAGCAGCGAGGCCGAATGCCGCAAGATAGATCTCTGACTGTGCAGTGCGTTCCTCGTCGGACGGCGTGATGGCGAAAATCGGCGAGTGTCCGTCGGCGCAGATCTCGGGGCTTCCGGTTTCTTCATTGAATTTCGCGGGACCGAGGACGTAAAGCTGCGTTCCGGGCATCAGACGCCACTCAGAGTGTCGGCGTTTCCCGCTGTACTCGATGAACGGTTCGCCAGGAAATTCCAAATCGGCTCCCTCCGGCCGAATGAGGATCGTTCCCGTTTCGTCGCGCAGAATGAACGGAACGTGATCCGTTTGCGTCTTGACTTTGCGCCATTTTGTTTCGTCTTCGTCGCGGTACTCTTCCTCGATCATCCATCGGCAGCAGAGACACGGTTTCCTGGAAAAACGGGCTTCCATCTTGCCTGCTTCAGAGGCGAAAGCCACCCCTTTCAGTTCGACCTGCCCCATGAAGACTCCCTGCGTTTTGCTCGTCGGCAGACTGTTCATCAAATGGCGTTTCCGAACGGAGCCGAGTGAAAGACCGAGACAGATCCCCGCGATCGAATTCAGGAGCAGAAAGCCGAAAAGATCGATCGGTTCGCTGGGGTAATGGATCCCAAGTGCGCGAAGGATCAGGTACGCAATGACCGGAACTCCTGCGAGCCAGCCGATGACCAGACGGGTGGGAAACAGATTGTCCTGCATGGGAGACGCCTTTCAGTTTGGAAATGTATGAAATGGAGCGGCGAAAAAAGGGACGGAGCTACTCCCAGTCTTCCGGAAGATCACGCGAATCGCGGATCTGGAGCATGCTCTCGAATCGGCGCGCGTCGATCAGGCAGTCTTCCACAGCCTCGCGGACGGCACAGTCTTTCTCGTGCGTGTGCGTGCAGTCCTGGAATCGGCACAGAGACGTAAACGGCGCAATGTCGCGGTAGAATCCGCAGACCTCCGACGGTGTGACGTCCCAAAGGTCAAACGACCGGATCCCCGGCGTGTCCACGACGTATCCGCCCGAAGAAAGTTTGATCAACTCCGCGGCCGTGGTCGTATGACGCCCTTTCTGGTTCATCTCGCTCACGTGCGAGGTACGCAGAGCCAGTCCGTCCTCGATCGCATTCAGAAGCGACGATTTTCCCACGCCGCTCTGTCCCGCCACGACGCTCCGCAGCCCCTTGCGCTGAACGCGCTGACGCAGTCTCTCGACCCCCTGCCCCGTCCGTGCACTCACCAACAGGATCTCGTACCCCATGCGCCCGTAGACGCCGAAGTCGGGCAGAAGCTCACACGGGTCCGCAAGGTCGATCTTGTTTACGCAGAGAACGGGCCGAATGTGCGCTTTTTCGGCCATGATGATCATGCGGTCGATCAGATTCCATTTGATCGTCGGTTCCGCCAGACTCGTGACGATCAGCAGCTGGTCCACGTTCGAAACGATGACGTGCTGGCGTTTCCAACTCGTGCGGCTCAGGCAGCCTCGGCGAGGTTCGACTCGCTCAATGATCCCCTCCGGAAGCGTTTCCGAGCGTTCCCCCTTCTCCGAGTCCTGAACGCGGGCATTTTGGGGCGCCGGCCGAAAAAGTACGCGGTCCCCCGCCACGACGACGTGACGCTGGTCCGTTGAGAGAGTCTTCAGAAGCCTTCGAACGGCACAGACGTAGACCTGACCCGTTTCGTCATCTTCCACGAACGTGTTCAGTCCATGCACGCGGAGGACCAGCCCAAGCCGAGCGTCTCCCGTCACCGCAAGGAGAAACTCACCGTCTGCGCACTCGCCGGCAGCGTCCGTTTCGACCTGGATCGTACGCTGGCGCGTCATGGTACCTTTTCCGCTGATGCGTTCCTCGCGGAGGCTTGCGTCTTCGTTGAGCGTTTCCTGCTGGAATTCACGCGTGACGTCCGTTTTTCTTGTTTTGGAAAGCCGGTTTTTTCTGAAATCTACCCGAACTTTTCCGCTGGATCTTTTGCTCATGGCGCCTCGATGCTCAGTCTTCTTCCTCTTCTTCGTCGTACATCTCCCCGCCGTTGCGCGTTGCCATGCGTTTCAGGACGGAGAGGAGGATCTCATCGTTGAGGAATGCCGTACTTCCATCGCCGCGCGTGAAGAAGGCTCCTCCGGAGTGACGCGTGCCGAACGGAGTGTGATTGAAGGGAACAGAGGTTTCCGTGGATCCATTGTCGTTGCGGTTCGACTCCGTGTTGAGTGCGTACCGGATCGCTTTGACGGGATAGAGCGTTTTCGCGCCGTTTCCGTTTGCCTGGCATCCGCGGATCCATGCACGGTTCATGCCGGGGTACTCATAGTATTGCTTGCCGGCGTCTTTGTCGTTGTGGACCATTTCACCGAAAAGGAGCGTCGTGCTCAGACCATCCGGCGCCATGGAAATGGGAGTTTTGGCCCCGTACTGGAGCAGACCGTTGTTCGGGATCTTGCCGAAACAGGAATTCATGTAGGTCGGGACCTTCATTTTCTGTCCGTCTTTCAGGCCGTTATTGTCCGAGCTGCTAATGTAGGCGCCGTTCACGCCGTTGTAGGTGGTCAGCGCTCCTTTTTCGAACGTTTCCAGACCATATCCGACACTCGCGACCGGTTCTTCTCCCCAGGAAGGACAGATGAACGTCGGAATGTGCGTGTACAGCACGACCTGTCCGTCCGAGGTCAGAAGGAAAGAGTTGAGGGCTTTGTCGAAATCGATCATTTTGTAGAGCGATTCGTATTCCAAGTAAGGAAGAAGATACGCAAAAACCCCGTAATTATCCACGCCGGGATCCCACGATTCTTTGTACACGCGGTCACCGACCCCCGGGGGGAGCGTGTCGCGGTAAGCGGAAACGTAATTGTGCGTCGCCAGACCAAGCTGCTTCATTTTGTTGGTGCACTGTGCGCGGCGTGCGGATTCACGAGCCATCTGGATCGCAGGGAGAAGCAGTGCGACCAGCATCCCGATGATCGCGATAACGACGAGCAGCTCTACGAGCGTAAAACCTTTCTTTTTCATGGATCTTTCTCCACGTTAAAAATCGAAACTGCCACAAACGATCCTATTATACTCGGATCTCTGTTTTTTTTCAAGAGTTTTTTCTCAAAAAAGTCGTTTTTTTCGCGGAAAATCTAAAAAAAGTCCACCCGGAATGTGCGTACCGATCCCAATTCCGATCTTACCGCTGAGTGCACTGAAAAGACGCAGAAACCCACTGAAAGGAAAGAGAAGAAAAAAGGCAGGGAACGTGCGCTGACACGAATTTCACGAAAAACCCGAAAAGACGCGAAAGATTTAAAAAATTTTTGATCGCCTTTGGGTGTATTTCACATTTTTCCGAGTTTTTCGTGTTTCCTTTCAGTGCCTTTCTGTGTCTTTCTGTGTCTTTCTGTGTCTTTCAGTGTCTTTCAGTGTCTTTCAGTGTCTTTCAGTGTCTTTCTGTGTCTTTCAGTGCACACCTCTGTATCTTCCGTGGTGAACTCAAGTGCTCAGTCCTGCGCTCCGAAAACGTCGAACGGTTTCACCGGAGAGGTCTCCTGGATGGGCTGGACGGGCGTGTCGGCGATCTCGCGGACCCAAATGTTGCGGAAACGGACGGGGTTTCCGTGGTCCTGGAGACGGATCGGCATCTTGGCGTCGTGGGCGGTGTAGAACGGCTTCAGGTGATAGTAGGTCTCGCCTTTGACCTGAAGATGATTCTGCACGAGGATGCCGTTCTGGAAGACCGTGACGTACATTGGGCGGATGACTTCGCCTTTTTCGTTGAATTCCGGACGCATGAAGATAATGTCGTAGGACTGCCATTCGCCAGGTTTACGGCAGCAGTTTACCGCCGGAGGATTCTGTTTGTAAATGGAGCCGCACTGGCCGTCAAAGTAGGTCTGGTTCTGGTAGGAGTCGAGGACCTGGACCTCATACGGCCCCCAGAAAACGCCGCTGTTTCCGCGTCCCTGACTGTGGCCTTTCACTTCTGCGGGCGTCGCGAATTCGACGTGAAGCTGAACGGACCCGAATTTCTGTTTCGTGACGACCATTCCGCGTCCAGAGTAGACCGCCCCGTCTTTGATGGGCCAGTTCTGACCGTTTTCCCAGGCGTCCATGGTTTTTCCGTCGAACAGCACGACGGCGTCGGAGGGAACGTTTGCCGGAGCGGTTTCCGGACCCGGATCAACGACTGGAGGCTCGACCCACTGAATGCCGCTTTTCCATTCTGCCGCGCTCAATGCGGAAACCGATGCCAACACGACGGCCGACACGAAAGAAAGAACTGATTTTTTCATGAAAAACTCCTTAAATCGAATGAAATCAAATGGTTGGATCGATCAGAGGCAGATCGGCAGGTTCGACGGATCTGCACCGGATCGACTGTCTGTGAAAACGAAACAGGTCCCAGCTTGGCGGCGCGGCCGTACGGAAGGCAGGAGGTCTGCCGCACAGGTCTGTCTCGCAAAACTGCTTCCATCATACCACAAGTTAAGATTTTTTGAAAGGAGTACCTAGTGGATTTTTCTTCAGTTTTCCCGAATTTCCTATTTTTTCTTTTTGGGGGGATCGGGAGGATGAAACGCTTTTTTTATGAGGGAGTTTCTTGAAAAAATTCAGAATTTCTGCGGGAAATCTCTTGACAAAATATAGATTCCTGCTAAAATACAAGACGTTGTGGGGTTGGTGTGAAATTACACAATATCTGGAAACAGGGAATCCGGTCAAATGCCGGAACGGTCCTCGCCGCTGTATCCGGAATAGAAGCGTCCAATTCTGAAAAGCCATTGACGGTGCGGAGAAATGAATGAAGAGCTCGTCGAGAAGGCGGACGCGGATGGCCGGGAGTCAGAAGACCTGCCAGCCTCACGAGACGGCCGCTGCGATGGACGGCGGCTGGATCAGTTGGCCCCCAAGTGCGGTCTTGCCCTTTTTGGGCGAAATTTTTGGCGAAACTGGACTTGCAGGGAATGGACGGGTGAAAAACACGGTGCCTGGGAGATCGTTGCAGATCGCGCGTTTGCCAGAGCGTGTTTTTCTCTGGAGTTTTTCGTTTTTGTCGTTTTTGTCGTTTTTGTCGTTTTTTTGTGAAATTTTTTCGGGGGATTTCAGCGCATGATCCTTTCAGGTTTGAAGATCCGTGAAGAGGTCAGGAACGGGAAGATCCAGATCGATCCTTTTTCTGAAAAACAGCTGAATCCAAACAGCTACAATCTCCGCCTCCATGACGAACTGCTCGTCTACACGGAGCCGGTCCTTGACGTAAAAAAAGCCAATGCGTACAAGATCCTGCGCATCCCGGAAGACGGACTGGTCCTCGAACCGGGAGTGCTGTACCTCGGGCGCACGGTGGAATTCACCCGGACGGACGGTTTTGTGCCGATGCTGGAAGGGCGTTCCTCGATGGGAAGGCTCGGACTCTGTGTGCACGTGACCGCCGGTTTCGGAGACGTGGGGTTCGCCGGCTACTGGACGCTGGAGATACACGCCATCATGCCGATCCGCATCTACCCCGGAATGGAGATCTGCCAGATCTACTACCACACCGTGGAGGGCGAATTCCAAAACTACGTCAGCGGAAAGTATCAGAACAATTCAGGGATCCAGCCGAGTCTTTCATGGAAAGATTTTGAGTAACGCGTCCTTCCGTTTCGCAGAAAACCGGCACCTTGCAAAAACCGGTACCTTGCAAAAACCGGTACCTTGCAAAAACCGGCACTTTGCAAAAACCGGCACCTTGCAGAAAACCGGACCTTGCAGAAAACCGGACCTTGCAGAAAACCGGACCTTGCAGAAAACCGGACCTTGCAGAAAACCGGACCTTGCAAAAACCGGCACCTTGCAAAAACCGGCACTTTGCAAAAACCGGCACTTTGCAAAAACCGGCACTTTGCAAAAACTCGCCGTTTAAGGGGATTTTCGTTTTTCGTTTTTGTTTTTTGAATTTTGGGGACTGTATGAATAAACCGGCCGTCATGGGAATGAGTGCGTCTGTACAAACCAGCCAGAGAGAGTTCTTCGGAGATGCGGAACGTGCGTTCCCTTTCTTCCAGTTCATTCGGAAACGTGACGGCCGCCGCGTGCCGTTCTATCCGGAGAAGATCCGCTCAGCAATGCAGAAAGCCTTTCAGGCTGCCGGCGAAACCGTCTCGGCTGACGAACTCGGACGGCTGGAAATGCGCGTCACGCAAAAGATCCAAGCCCTCGGACGTGCGTCTGAAACTGCGTCTGAAACTGCGTCTGAAACTGCGTCTGAAACTGTGTCTGAAACTGCGCCAGAACCCGGCGTGGAAGAGATCCAGGACACCGTCGAAGCGGTCCTCATGGAAGCCGGGAAAGTAAACGCTGCCCGAAAGTACGTCCTTTACCGTGCGGAACGGACGCGGATCCGTGAGCGGAACACCCGGTTGATGCGCACCTACGAGGACCTCACGTTCAAAGACGCAAAAGAAAGCGACATCAAGCGCGAAAATGCGAACGTGAACGGCGACACCGCCATGGGACTCATGCTCAAGTACGGGTCGGAGGGGGCGAAGCAGTTCTGCCTCACGCACATTCTGGATCCCAAATTCGCGCAGGCGCACGAAGACGGCGACATCCACATTCACGACATGGATTTCTACGCCATGACCACCACCTGCTGCCTGATCGACCTGCTGCGTCTCTTCAAAAACGGCTTCGGTACCGGGCACGGCGAACTGCGCGAACCGAAAGACATTCAGTCCTACGCAGCACTGGCCTGCATCGCGATCCAAGCAAACCAAAACGACCAGCACGGCGGACAGAGCATCCCGAATTTCGACTACGCGCTCGCCCCCGGAGTCACGCGGACGTTCCAGAAATTCTTCACCAAAAACTTCGCCAAAGCTCTGGCGCTCCTGGCCGGCGATGTGCCCGAAAAACTGGACCTGGACGCTCTGGTAAAAGAACTGCTCGCGAACGGCCTCTCTCTGAAACTGGAAGACCACTCTGAATTCGGGGCAGAACTGCGGCGCAGGATCCTCGAAACGGTCGAAAAGACCGCGTCGGAATGTGGGTCAAGCTCTGCGGCAGAGTGCAGTCTTGCGCCGATCCTCGAAAAAGCGCAGAAATTCGCGGTCACGGAATCGCTCAAGGAAGTGGACCGGGCGACTTACCAGGCAATGGAAGCGCTGATCCACAATCTGAACACGATGCACTCCCGCGCCGGAGCGCAGACTCCGTTTTCTTCGATCAACTACGGGCTGGACACGTCTCCGGAAGGGCGGATGGTGACGAAAAACGTCCTTCTCGCGCACGAAGCAGGGATGGGAAACGGCGAGACTCCGATCTTTCCGATCCACGTCTACCGCGTCAAGGAGGGGATCAACACTGCGCCGGGCGAACCGAACTACGACCTCTTCCGGCTGGCGTGCCGGGTGAGTGCGAAACGGCTTTTCCCGAACTTTTCGTTCCAGGACGCACCGTTCAATCTGAGCCTCTACGACCCGAAACGTCCCGAAACGGAGATCTCGTACATGGGGTGCCGAACGCGCGTGGCGGCGAACGTTTACGATCCGGAAAATGCGATCTCGTACTCTCGCGGAAACCTGAGTTTCACGTCCATCAACCTTCCCCGCATCGCCATTCGCGCCAAGGGGGACCTGAAGTGGTTTTTTGAGGAACTGGAACGCAAACTGGAACTCTGTGCGGAGCAGCTTTTGGAGCGTTTCGCCATCCAGTCCTCCAAAAAAGTGCGAAATTTCCCGTTCCTGATGGGGCAGGGAGTTTGGCTGGGAAGTGAAAAGCTCGGCGAGGATGACGTGATCGGCGAGGTCCTGAAGCACGGTACGCTTTCCATCGGATTCATCGGGCTTGCGGAGACGCTGCGTTCTCTCACCGGCGTCCATCACGGCGAAAGTGCCAAGGCGCAGGAGCTCGGGCTGAAGATCGTGGGAGCCATGCGCGATTTTGTAGACCGAAAGAGTGCGGAAATGAAACTGAACTTCACGCTCCTTGCGACGCCTGCGGAAGGCCTTTCCGGACGTTTTCTGCGAATTGACCGGCGGCGTTTCGGGAAGATCCCAGGGATCACGGACCACGAGTACTACACGAACAGTTTCCACGTGCCGGTCTACCACAAACTCAGTGCTTTCGAGAAGATCCGGCTTGAGGCGCCGTACCACGCACTGACGAATGCCGGCCACATCACCTACATCGAGCTGGACGGTGACCTGACGCAGAATCCGAAAGCGTTCGAGCAGGTCATCCACGCGATGCGGAAAGCTGGGATCGGCTACGGAGCGATCAATCACCCGGTGGACCGCGACCCGGTATGCGGATTCAACGGCGTCATTCACGACGTCTGCCCGAAATGCGGACGCACGGAAGGGGAGGTGCCCTTTGAGCGCATTCGCAGAATCACCGGATACTTAGTCGGAACGCTGGACCGATTCAACGACGCAAAACGGACGGAGGTCGACGAACGCGTTCTTCACGGCGACCCGCTGCGTGATGCGAACAGCATGAACGGCGCGAACTGACCGGGATCTTAGGGAAACCGTCACTGGGGAAAATTAAAAGAAATTCGCATCAAATTCAGGGGAAAAGTGAAATGATTCGAGTTGCAGGCATCATTCAGGAATCGATCGCGGACGGACCGGGGATCCGTTTCGTGATCTTCACGCAGGGCTGTCCGCACAATTGCCCGGGCTGCCACAATCCGCAGACGCAGTGTCTGCAGGGCGGAACGCTCATGAGTGCCGAGGAGATCCTAGAGCAGATCCGGAAAGATCCGCTTCTTTCCGGAGTCACGTTTTCCGGCGGCGAACCGTTCCTGCAGGCGGAAGAGCTTCTGCCGATCGCGCGCGAGTGTCACCGCATGGGACTGGACGTCGTGACGTACTCTGGATGGACGTTTGAGAAGCTGCTGGAGGCGCACCGGCCTGAGTGGAATTCTCTGATCGCGGAGTCGGACATCATCGTGGACGGCCCGTTTCTTCAGGAGCTCCGCAGTTACCAGACGCGCTTCCGCGGTTCCTCGAATCAGCGGCTGGTCAACGTCGCGCTTTCGCTTCTGATGCACTCCGTACACACGCTCTCCTGACGAAGTCACCCAGATCCCAAGTTCCTCCAGACTCCGGGATCTTTCAAGCAGGAAGGCAGAAAAACTCATCGGCCGGATCGACCCCTTTGGCCGATTTTTTTAGAGGGAATTTTCCCATGAACGCACTAACTGCATTTTTTCATGCACTTTTGGCGCTTCTTTTGGAGATGGCGCCCTGGCTTCTTTTTGGTTTTTTGGCGGCTGGAGTCCTCCACGTTTTCGTTCCGGGACGGGTCTGCCGAAAATTTTTGTCGGGAAGGAATTTTCGTTCGGTTTTGGGGGCGGCAGTGTTTGGCGTACCGCTTCCGCTTTGCTCCTGCGGCGTCATTCCGACGGGAATGGGACTTCGGAAAGATGGTGCGTCGCGCGGTGCATCCGTCTCTTTTCTCATTTCGACTCCCCAGACCGGCGTGGACTCCATCCTCGCGACGTGGGCGCTTCTTGGACTTCCATTTGCAGTCATCCGTCCCCTGACGGCATTTTTGACCGGGCTCCTCGGCGGCTCGCTCGTGAATCTGCTCGTCCCGGAAGACGCCTCTGCAAAAGACGCCTCTGAAAAAGACGCCTCTGCAAAAGACGCCTCTGCAAAAGACGCCTCTGCAAAAGACGCACCCTCGAAAAATGCGCAGAAAAAAGCGTCAGAGACCGCGCAGGAAGACGCTTTGCGCGGCGTTTCCTTTTTGCGCAAGATCGGCATCGCGCTGCACTACGGCCTCGTCGAGATGATGCAGGACGTTGGGAAATGGCTGACGCTTGGTCTGGTCATTGCGGCAGGGATCACGGTGCTGGTTCCAGACGGAGCGCTGGCGTCGCTTTCGGCACAGACTCCGCTTCTCGGAATGCTCGCGATCCTTCTTTTAGCCGTCCCGATGTACGTCTGTGCGACTGGCTCGATCCCCATTGCAGCGGCACTCATCGCAAAAGGCGTCTCTCCGGGCGCAGCATTCGTTTTGCTGATGGCGGGACCCGCGACGAACGCAGCCGCGATGCTCCTCGTGGGCAAGGTCCTCGGACGCAGAACGCTCGCCATTTACCTTTTCTCCATTTTTCTCGGCGCCCTCGTTTCCGGTCTGGTCATCGACGCGTTCTGTCCGCCGGAATGGTTCATGCTGGATCCCGCGGTATCTGCATCTCCAGTCTCTCCCGCATCTCCAGTCTCTCCGTGCTGTTCTCCGTACTGCTGCGGTCTGACGGGGTGGGTGAAGACGGCGTGTGCGGCACTTTTGGTCCTTTTGCTCCTGAACGCGCTCTGCTTTCACCGGGATGATGCACTTTCCCCGAAAGAAGTCCCCGAAAACCTTCCAATGAAAGGAAAAGAAATGAACGAAAACGTAAACGAAAACGTAAACGAAAACGTAAACGTAAACGAAAACCAAGACCCAAACGTACCCACAGTTCGACACTACCGCGTAAACGGCATGACGTGCAGTCACTGCAGGAATTTCGTTGAAAGATCGATCCGATCCGTTCCCGGTGCGGAAGAGGTGCGCGTCAGTCTTTCGGAGTCGCTTGCCGCGGTTTCCGGTCCCGCACTTCCGGAGGAGGTCATCCGCGCGGTCGAGGAGGCGGGTTTTGAGATCCAGGAGCTTTGATCTCCATTTTCCGTGAGAGCTGAAACGGGTCCAGAACCGGCAGAGTGCCCGTACGCAATGAAAAAAGGCTGTGAACGTCCCCTGACACGGATTTCACGGAACACGAAAAGCACGAAAAAAAACAAAAAAGCACAACAACAGTTTAAAAAGTTCTTGAAGAGGGAGTCTGAGGGAGGAACAACTTTCAAGATGTTCCTTCCTCACGGCCGCGGCGACATGACGGGCAGCCAGTTTGGGAGGCGGCGCGTCTCGCGTCGCTTTTGGGAGGCGGCGCGTCTCGCGTCGCTTTTCACGCGCGTGGGCCCTTTCGCCAAATTTTAACCACGAAAAGCACGAAAAAACTGAAATTTGCGTTTTTTCGTGCTTTTTCTATTTTTCGCGTCTCAAAGAGGTCCATCCGGGAACTGCGTACCAGTTTTACCACTGAATACACTGAAAACACACAGAGAAACACGGATCTTGATCCCCAAAGCAGTAAAAAAGACGGCTCGAACAAATTTTTAATTTTAAAATCCATCTGCGTCTTTTCAGTGCTCTCAGTGGTGAGCTCAAAACCTGGATCGGTACGCACTTTCCAGAAGAGCCCCAAAAGATCCGTCCTCCGGAAGTCCAGCGAAAACGCGCTCAGAGCGAGAGCAGGTACTCGATCAGGTCCGCGCGTTCCTGTTCGCTAAGTTTCTCGAAATTCCCGTCAGTCTCACCGTGTCGTCCTTCCCAGAGGAGTTCCTCCAGCGTCAGGTAGCGTCCGTCGTGCAGGTACGGAGCCGTCCGGAAAGTCTCGATGAGCGTTGGAGTGTCGAAGAAACCGTCGAAATCGACCTCGTTCTGCGTTCCGACGTCGTGCATTTTCATGTCGGTGAAGTACTCACCGTGGTGGCAGCTCGAGCAGCCGGTCTTGGGGCTGAAGAAAAGTCGTTTTCCGCGCCGAGCGGATTCGGAGAGCGAGCCGTCCGGATCTAGCGCGATCCCAGGGACGGGTCTCAGAGACTTCAGGTACTCGTCCACGTCGCAGTATTCAGGTTCCGTCATTTTCTTGAAGTGTATGTGGATGAAGCCGGCGCGAGTCGCGGTTTCGCCGTTTTCGCGCACCCCGGTGATCATGTTCGGCGGCGTGAAGTGCGCGTAGAGCATACTCTTGGAGTTTTTCGGATTTTCGACTCCGTCATTGAGCAGATCCCAGTTCATGCCGTCCACACGGGCATCGGGATGGCAGGTGACGCACGAGTGCCAGTGTTCCAGTGCGCGTTCACCGTCGAAAAAGTCCTTCATTCCGCGCCGCACGGAGTCCATGACTGGAGGCGGACCGAGAGGCAGGATCTTCGGCGTCGTTTCCGTCATTCCGAGCGCAGTCTGCCATTTTATGCCGTTGGAGGTGACATTCACGCGTTCCGGAGCGTCCACACGCGGAAAAACGGCGAGCGTGTCGCTGAAGTACCCGCCGACGACGGTCCGCGTTTCGCTCATCGCAAGGGCGTGGATCCCGGAGAGTTCCGGAACTTTCACCCGCGTGAGCGTCGGTGTGAAGGATCCGACGCCGAAGAAGAAAATGAAATCCGGACTCGTCGTGTTCATGCCGCGGTCCATACGCTCGATGAGTTCCTCGATGCCGATGAACCCGACCTCACGATTCCCGCCAATCGCGATCGCAAGGAGTTTTCCGTCCGGGGAAACGCGGATGCACCACGGATTCGTCAGCCCCTGCTGGAAGTCGTCGATCAAGTACGTGCACGTGCCGTTTCGCTTTCGGTCAAAGATCGTGAAGCCGTTCCGGTTCGTCCAGCCGCCGAAGAGCTGGGAGGTGATCGTACGGTGATTTCCGTGCGTGTGGACCATGAAAACGTACTGCCCGTCCGGGGAGACCGTGATGTCGCGCAGACTCCCGCAGCCGTCCGGAAGCTGACGGTGAGTGACCGTTTCCGACTCGGTGTCCAGAATGCTGAAACAGCACGAGACCGTCGAGCCGTTGGAACGGGAAAGCGGAAGCAGATTCGCGATGAAGACCGCCGACTCATCCGGAAGGATCGCCATTGAGACCGGCTCGCGCACCACGGGGAGCGTCTTTTTCAGCACCGTCTCGTACGGGATCACCGTTTCACCCGCCGTTTCACCCGCCGTTTCACCCGCCGTTTCACCTGCCGTTTCACCTGCCGTTTCACCCGCCGTTTCACCCGCCGTTTCCGTGCCGTTTTTTACGGAGCCCGACTGGTCGATGTCCAGGATCAGAACGTCACTGTGGAAACGCCGTCCCACGTAAAGCAGGCCGCGCTTTTCAGCGTAAGCCATCCCCCACGGCGAGTGCATCCCGGTCCAGCGGCGCACGATCTTGCGTGAGTTCATCTCGATCTCGAGGACCTCGCCGTTCAGGTAACCGCACGCAACGAAAAGACGGTTTCCGGCCCGGATCATCTGATTTGGCGTCTGTGCAAGAGAAAGCGAGTGGACGGTCTTCTGTGTTTCGAGAGAAAAGAAATCCAGCCGTTTCGCATCCAGTTCCATGACGCAGAGTTCATTCTCCGACACGAAAAGCATCGTTTCCGGACCGAGATACGACGCGTTTTCTTTCTTGCGTTCCCTCTCCCCCTCCGTTTCCGGAGCGTTTACCGCCGGTTCGCTTTTAGGAACTGGGGCAGAATCAGCAAACAGTGCCCTGTTGGAGGCTTCCGCATTTTCCGAAGCTGTCGAAACCGACAGGCAAAACACGGTGAGCCCCAGCATGAAGGCAAAAAGAAACAGACGCAGGATCCGAGGCGTACGAGAGGATCGCGTCACGATATGCAAAACGGGATTTTTTTTCATGGAAAGACCGGAGGGCAAGGGGTGAGCGTCCGAAAAAAAACGGACGGTTGAAGTTTCAAACAAAACCAGCTGTCATTATACTCGCGCAGGATAAAAAAGTCAACCCGTACTCGGAAAAAAAACGAAAAAACGAAAAAACAAAAACAGTTTAAAAAGTTCTTGAAGAGGGAGTCTGAGGGAGGAACAACTTTCAAGATGTTCCTTCCTCACGGTCGCGGCGACATGACGGGCAGCCAGTTTGGGAGGCGGCGCGTCTCGCGTTGCTTTTGGGAGGCGGTGCGTCTCGCATCGCTTTTGGGAGGCGGCGCGTCCCGCGTCGCTTTTGGGAGGCGGTGCGTCT
>JAFQOH010000211.1:0-3044 GCA_017403345.1 Thermoguttaceae bacterium | reverse complement strand
TCGCTCTTGAAATGCGTATTGCCCGCGGAGACACGGATCTCGGTCAGTTGATCGCACGCGGCAAATGGACCGCCGCCAATGCTCGTCACGCTGTCGGGGATCGTCACCGACGTGAGGCTCTCGCACCAGCTGAACGCTTCATTTCCAATGCTCGTCACGCTGTTGGGGATCGTCACCGACGTGAGGCTGGAGCAGTAAAAGAACGCGGAATTTCCAATGCTCGTCACGCTGTCGGGGATCGTCACCGACGTGAGGCTGCGGCAGGAGCTGAACGCTTCATTTCCAATGCTCGTCACGCCGTGGGGAATGGTAACGTCAGTGGCGGAGCCGATGTATTTTGTGATGGTAACAGAATCATCGGAAATTTCGTATTCGAACTTGCCGTCAAGTTGTTTTTTCAGTTCTTCGTCGATGTTTAGTGAAACTTGTGTTTGCGGCGCAGTCTCTTCCAGAACCACAGGCTCTTCCGAGGTCGCAGTCTCTTCCGGGGCAGCGATCTCTTCCGGGGCAGCGGTCTCTTCCGGGGCAGCAGTCTCTTCCGGGGCCACACGCACCATTTCGTTGACCGTCTCGCCGTTTTCGCCGATGAACTTCACGCCGGCAAGAAGCGCAATGATCAGGAGTACCGCAACGCCCCAAAGAGGGAATTTCGGTTTGGATACCGGGGTCGTCAGAGCGTCGAGGAACTCAACGCACGACGTGAATCGGTCATTCGGCTCAAAGGAAAGCGCGCGGGTGAGGGCCGCGTTCACGTGGGGGGCGAATTGCGGGGATTGCGGTTTGAAAAGCAGTTTCTGACGAGAAATTGCCACCACGTTTCCCGAAAACGGCAAGCTGCCGGTCAGCATTTCGTAGAGGACCGTCGCCAGCGCGTACTGGTCCGTACGGGCATTTTGTGACTTACCTTCCATCTGTTCCGGGGCCATGTACCGCGGCGTGCCGGAGGTGGAGTTGGCCATCGTGTCGGTCCGGCCAAGCGACTGCGTGTTTGCCGTCACGTCTTCCGGACGAATGCGCGCCGCGATGCCGAAGTCGATCAGGACCGGCGTTTTGTCCATGAACATGATGTTTTGCGGTTTCACGTCGCGGTGAAGGATGCCGTTTCGGTGCGCAAGGTCGAGCGCAGCGGCAAGCGGACGGAAGATCGGAAGGAGCGTCACAAGCGGGAGTCCCTTTTCGTGTCCGTCCTGGGCATTAAACCAGTCCGCCAAAGTTCCGCCGTCCGCATACCTCATGACGAGAAAGTCGCCGAAATTCGGATCAACGTACCGACCGATGAGCGGACAGATGCCCGAGTCATTCAAATTTTTCGTGAGATCGAACACGCGCCGGACTTCTTTCATCGCGTCCGCGTTTCCGCGGAGTTCCTGCGTCAAAATCTTCAAAACGACGCGCTGGCTGACCTCACCCTGCACGAGTTCCTCTGCGAGCCACGTCTGCCCCATTCCGCCCTCGCCAAGTTTTTGTTTCAGGCGATAATTCTTGTATTCCCCAAACAGGTACTCGTCGCACAATTTCCCAAACTGTGCGGGATCGTAGTTCACATCCTCCGGCGGAAGCATCGTTAATGCCGATTCGTATGTATCACTCATTTTTTGGCCTCAAATTTTGGTAAACAAACATGAATGATTGGATTTTACCTGATTTTCAAAAAGATTCAAGGGGGACCGCGAATCGGTCAGCCGAATCGGCATGACGTGAGTTGAAGGAGATTTTTTGCGGCGGCGTCCATCGCGAACGTGAGTGCCTCGCGCATCGTTTCTCCGCGAGAGATCGCCAGTGCCAGCGCCCCGGTCAACGCATCTCCGCACCCGATCGGACAGAGGACCGGATGTTCTGCCGACGGCATGATCTTCGGCGGTTCAAGACGGAGACACTCTTCCGCACTCACCGCCCAAAGTGTCCTCGGACCATCCGAAACGATGACCCACTGCGCCCCCGCGGCGTTCAGAGATCCGGCAGCGTCCAAAAAATCGTTTTCTCCCTCAAGCGGTCGGCCTACCGTCTGCTCCAGCTCCTCACGATTCGGCTTCACGATCAGGGGACGGTATTTCAGGCACGCGAGAAGGCCTTCACCGCGAAAATCCAGGATCGACGGCACTCCCTCCGGGATCCGCGAGACCATTTCCTCGTAGAGCGCGGCCGGAGTTTTTTGCGGAAGGCTTCCAGAAATGACCACGAGATCGGCTTTCCGGATTTCCTGAGCAAAAAGCTCCCGCCACTCTTCAAGCTCCGTTTCCGTCAGCGGCTCGCCGTTCTCGACCAGCTCCGTGATCGTCCGCGCGCCGCGGTCCACGAGCGTCGTGCAGACGCGCAAATCCGCAGACGTGGGCAAAACGCGCATTTCGAGTCCCAGCTGCGCAAGATCTTCACGCATTCTCCGGGCATTCTCGCCTCCGCCGGGAAAAAGAGCGCGGACTTTCCCTCCCAGCGTGTGGACCGCGAGAGCCGCGTTTACGGATTTTCCGGCCGAAAACCAGAGAGAGCCCACAGCACGATTCACCGCGTCGATACGCAGGGAGTCAAACTCCAAAACGTGCTGCCAAGACGGCGTGAGTCCGACTGTCAGGATCGTCTTCATCGTATTTTCTCCTTTTTTTGAATCTCTTCCGGCAAGCTGATCTTCGTAATTTACGCGAAACGCCAACTCTTTGGAGTGAGGTGATACAGGCCGTCAGGCCATTCGCCGAGATGGAATATGGGGACTTTTTAAGGCCACCCTTCTCTAAAACCAACACCAACTCCCGGCGAATGTGCTGCACTCTATTCCTCCGGGACTGGACTGGCCAAAACTGGGCGGAAGCCAAGGTTGCCGAACCGAACGTCCGGCGTATCCCTGCGCCGGTTCGCGGAGCGACAGCCCTGGGCGCCGTTGAACCAGCTGCCCCCGCGGTAGACCCGGTACGAGCCGCTGTCCTCGTTGCACGGGTCGCTCGTTGGCGACTCGGTGTAGTAATCTTCATCATACCTGTCCTGGCACCACTCCCACACATTACCGATCATGTCATAAAGGCCCCACGCGTTCGGCTTCTTCTTGCCTACCG
>JAFQOH010000210.1:0-4997 GCA_017403345.1 Thermoguttaceae bacterium | reverse complement strand
TCTTGTGAATCTCCGCGACCAAAGGAGGGGAAGTTTCCCCTCCTCTGGACACTTCCCCTCGGATGATGCGCTAACCGCGGGGGATAGGTTTTTCGTCCGGCTTTTCGCCGGAAGTTATGCTTTTTCCGCGGTTAGCCTGTATCTGCGCAACCCTTACACCGTATGAACGTGTCGAGTTATTTCTTGATTATTCAGCTGCAAGAACGAGAGGTGTCCAGAGGATACTTCCTCTGGTCGTGGAGAGTCAAGAGAGGACCGCGACCGGTCCTCTTTTGCGCCGCCCCGCGTAGGGGCATAAAATTTTGAAAAACGCCCGCAGGGCGTTTTTCTTCCTTCTCCGCCGAAGGCGGACACCCTCAAAACCTTGACAAAAAAGCGCAAATGTGATATAATAGATCGGTATATATTTTAATGTATAAAAACGTTAAATCCGGAGGCAGTATGGAATTGCAGAACGACGCAGACCTGTCCTCGATCTGGCGAATGGTCAGCGAGATCATGCGGGGAAATTTCAAGCGGGAAGAGTCGTATCAGCTGTGGTTCGGACGGGTTTATCTGGCATATCTCGACGCGGAACGCGCTCTCTTTATGTGTGAAAACAAAATGAAGCGCGATATTCTGGAAAAGCAGCACCGCAAGGCGCTGACCGAAGCGCTCGTCGAGGTCATCGGATACGAACCTGTCGTTGAAATCCAGGTGGACGAATCGCTCGCCCCCGAAATCCCTGACGACGGCTCGGTCGTCTCTCCGCTCAAGCTCATGCGGGAACGTCAGGCTGAGCGCGAGAAAGAAAAGGAAAAAGAAAAAAATAGTCGAAAATCTCCCGTCGGAAGCGAACAGCTTCCTCTTACTTCCGTCAGCCCCAGTCAGGCCGAACGGAAGCGGAACCGGGACAACGATAACAGAGACAAGGAATCCTCCCGCGGCACGGATATCTCATCCATCTTCGCCGACCGCGCTGAGATCACCGAGGTAGAATTTGCAGAATTCTCCAATTCTCCGGAAGAATCCCGCGGTGAACGCCGTCTCACCTACAACGAAGACTACACCTTCGAAAACTTCATCGTGGGCAACTCGAACCGCTTCGCACATGCGGCGGCTCTCAACGTTGCCGACAACGTGGGGATGAAGATCAATCCCCTCTTCATCTACGGCCCCTCCGGTCTCGGCAAAACGCACCTCATGTACGCCATCGCAAACCGTGCACTCATGCGCAAGCCGGACATGAAGGTCGTTTATGTCAAAGGTGAAGAGTTCCTCAATCAGCTCGTCCTCGCGATCCAGCGCGGCTGGAATCAGGCGTTCCGCCAGAAATACCGCAGCGCGGACATGCTTCTCATCGACGACATTCAGTTCATCGCGGGCAAAGAAGGAACCCAGATGGAATTCTTCCACACCTTCGACGCTCTCTATGAAGACCACAAACAGATCATCCTCACATCCGACCGTCCGCCGCGCGAGCTGACGCAGCTGGAAGAACGCATCCGCAGCCGCTTTGAAGCCGGCCTTCTCGCGGACATCCAGCCCCCGGACTACGAACTCCGTCTGGCAATCCTTAAAAACAAGATCAGCCAGAATCACATCGACGTCCCGACCGATGTCGTAGACTTCCTTGCGCGCAACCTGCAGGAAAACATCCGTCAGCTTGAAGGCGTCATCAAGAAGCTCGCGGTGACCAATCTTCTGAACGGTCAGCCGGTGACGATGGAAATGGTCATCCAGACCGTTCCCGAATACCTCCGCGATGCGGAACCCGTCTCCGACACGGTCAGCCGCATCATTGAATGCGTTGCAAAGCATTACGGCGTAAAGGTTGAGGACATCCTCGGTACGTCCCGCACCAAGAAGATCAAAACCGCGCGCAATGTGGCGATGTACATCGTCCGTTCGATGACGAGCATGTCACTCCCACAGATGGGCGTCGTCTTCTGCCGCGACCACAGCACCATCCACTCCAACATCAATGCCGTGGAAACGGAGCTTTCCACCGATCCGGTGCTCGACGCGACCATCAACGAGATCATGAAAGAGATCAAGCGGGGCTGAGATCACCTGTCCAGGGATTCCGTTTCCTCGCCTCTGCCAAAGGAACCGCAAAAACCTTTTGGACATGGTTGGTTTTGGGACTGTGGATTCCGTTGGATTTCTGTGGAAAACTTCGCGGTTCGCGGAGTTGTGATTATTTTTTTGCTCTTCTTTCAGGTTTTCAAACATGGCATCGCAGCTTTCCACAGGACTTTTCCAAGGATTTTGGATATCCATATTTTACCTGTTTGAGCGTTGGAAAGTTTCCAAAACGGTTTTCAACAAGTTGTTGAAAACTCCTGTGGATATGTGGACAAACTTCGTTTTCTAAGCGGTTTCAGGAAGCATTTTCCTTATTTTTTGCCCAAACAGGGCACCAGGAACGAAATTTTCTCCGTAAAATCCGCACGAAATTCCGGTTATCCACATTTTCAAACATTATTCCACAGGCTTTTGAAAACATCTCCGAAAAGTCCGCACTTTCCACAGAGAATGCAGGAACCGGATATCGTTTCAGAGCTTCCCTGCAAAATAAAAAAACCATTTCCCACAAAAGTTGCCGGAAGGAAAATTCATTTGGAAAGAGTTTCGGAAAAAACGTATTTTTATTGAAATCCAAAAATAACGCCGCTTTTTCGTGAAATTACGGTTTTTTACTTCAATTTACACCCGTTTTCAAAAAACGAATCCGGAAAGTTCCTTCCGTTTCCAAAAACAATCCACAAACGAAAGAAAAATCCGGAATGTCGGAAATTCATTTCAAACTGCAAAAAAGAGCGGATTTCAAACAATCTGCAGCGAAAAAACATCAGAAAACAGGCATTTTGAGCCGGAAAAGCAGGTTTTCCACAAAGCCCACATGCCCTACTACCACTACTACTGAAAACTTATTAATATATAATCTCTTTACACTCTCTTTACAGCGAAAACCCAAAACCGCACGCTCGTACAGCCGACAAAATAAAAATACACCCATACGCATGCAAAAAAGCAAATAAGAAGAAACTTCCGGAAGACCGCCGAAAAAATCTGTGATTTCCACAAAGCAATACACCCAAAATTCCGAATACACCCATTTTTCGTGATTTTAACTACATTAAATTAATAAATGTATAAAATCCCGAAAATACACTCAATTGACACCCGGCAAACTAACCGGCAAGTCATTTGAAGAATAATCGGCGCTCTACAATAGTAAGATATAAAAAATGTTTCACGTGAAACATTTTTGGGAGATAACATATGAAAGCTACATTTGATAAACAGAAGCTGCTCGCGGCGCTGACTCCGGCGGCGAGCATTTCCCAGACAAAAAATACGCTTGTTTCCGTGGACGGACTGCTGTTCGAATGCCCGCCGGATCCGAAATTCGGCGATGTGGACGACAGCAATCCGAATCTTTGCCGGATTTCCGCATTTGACCTTGAAAAAGGCCTCCGCACCTCTGTTGAATGTGAGGTAGAAGAACAGGGACTGTTCGTAATCAACACGGTGAAGATTCTGCAGATCATCCGCGCGATGCCGGACGGAAACATCACCATCTCAATTGATGACAAATGCCGCGTCCGCATTACAGGCGGTCAGTCTTCGTTTGACATCACGGCGACGCCCGGGGAAGAATTCCCGACGATGCCGATGTTTGTCGGTGAACGCATTTACCAGATCCCGCAGTATCTGATCAAGCAGATGATCAGCCGCACGGTATACGCGGTAGCGCAGAACGATCAGCGTGCGGCGTTCAACGGCGCATATTTCAAGATCAAAAACGGCGAACTGACCGTGGTCGGCTGTGACGGGAACCGACTGGCAGCGGCAAAATGCACTCTTCCGGATGCAGCGGCTGCGGAAGCGCAGATGCTGATTCCAGGCAAATTCCTCGGCGAACTCATGAAAATGCTGCGGGATACCGAAGATGAACTGACTATGATCCTTGGCCGCAAGCATATAATATTCAAGATCGACTCGATCTACTTCTTCACCCGCATGCTGGACATGGAATACCTCAACTATGAAAAACTCCTTCCGGAATCCTACAAGACGGAAGTGTACGTTTCCGCGGATTACCTGCGCAGCGCGGTGGACCGTGCGTCCATCGTGACGGAAGACAAGCTGGGCGGTTCCGGAAAATCCCCGATCAAACTGGATATTATGGATAATGCGGTCACGCTGTCCTCGGTTTCCTCCGGCGGTTCGGTTCACGAACGTGTGCCGGCAGCTATCGGCGGTGCGGACATCTCCATTGGTTTCAACTGCCGTTATCTTCTTGATGCGCTTCGTGCGGTTCCCACAGACTGTGAGACGATCCGCATCCGTCTGAACGACGCATTCAAGGGAATCATGATCGAGCCGGCAGGCGGTACGGATTTTGTGGTCGCACATCCGGATGAATCGGTCTTCAGCGAACGCAAGTTTGATGTGGCTGCAGACTACGCGAACAAGGGTTCTGACAAAGAGAAGAACAAGAATTCCATGTTCATGAGCTTCATCATGCCGATCCGCATGAACAGATAAGGATAAAACTGCATGTTTATACACATCGGTGCGGGCAGTCTCATCCGCGGCCGCGACGTGATCGGCTTCTTCGACATGGACGGCAAATGGGACTCCGAAGTCACCAAAGACTTTCTAAAGCGCTACGACAAAACCGGCAGGACCGTTGCCGCCGGCGACGATCTCCCGCGTTCTTTCGTTCTGACAGATGACAGGCTTGTTTTTACCCACATCTCTACGTCTGCTCTGAAGTCACGGGCGGAGGGGGAGTGAGTGGGTTTACAGCGGGGAGTGAGTGCAATGGTGGAGGTAAGGGGAACGCGCTTTCTTGAAAGAAAGCTGTGCAAAGAACTTTATACTGCGGCAGCCGGATTGTATGGCTGATATGATTTAGTGGGGGAAAAAGAAGGAATTTTCGGTGGAGTACGGCTGAAATTTGTTCGGGCGATAGCCGTGGAGAGATAAAAATCATGAGGAATAGT
>JAFQOH010000209.1:0-2476 GCA_017403345.1 Thermoguttaceae bacterium | reverse complement strand
GTAATATCCAATGCTCGTCACGCTGTTGGGGATCGTCACCGACGTGAGGCTGCGGCAGTAGCTGAACGCATCATTTCCAATGCTCGTCACGCTGTTGGGGATCGTCACCGACGTGAGGCTGGAGCACCAGCTGAACGCGTGATTTCCAATGCTCGTCACGCCGCCGGGGATCGTCACCGACGTGAGGCTAGCGCAGCAGCTGAACGCTTCATTTCCAATGCTCGTCACGCCGTGAGGGATGGTGACGGCGGAGGCGGAGCCGGTGTATTTGGTGATCGTGACGGAGTCGCCGTCGATCTTGTATTTGAAATCGCGGTCCCTAAGGGTCTTCTCCAGTTCCGCCATGTTCACACGCGGTTTCGAGGCTTTTTGTTCTTTTGGTTCCGGCTCCCGCATTGTCAATGCCGATTCTTCAAAATTCTGATCCTGGCTCATGTTTTGCCTCACATAAGTTGAAAAAATTTTTTGTTTTAAAATTTACTAGATTTTCAAAAATATTTAAAGGGGAGAAAACACTCTGCGCAAACGACAGACTCTCCACGGAGCGTCTGCCGTTTTTTACCGATCTTACGAAAAAACTACCCTTGGATCGCGCGGACGATGTCGTCCACATCGTTCTCGACTTTGACCGGATCGTTCGCGAAATCGCACGTCGTGACGCCATGGGGACGCAGGACTTCGTCGAATTTCTGCTGGTCGCCGCAATGATACGCGACAGTCGCGGTCGGATCCTTGAGCTGATGGCCCGTCAGGATGCAGACGACGCGGTCACTCGGCGCGATGACGCCCTCTTCACGCAGCAGCTTCGTTCCCGCCACGCTCGCAGCACTGGCCGGCTCGCAGCCGAAACCGTAGGCGCCGACCTGGGACTTTGCGTCGAGGATCTGCTGGTCGGTCACTTTGCGCACGACACCGTCGCACCATTCCAGCGCACGGAGGCACTTTTCAAGGTTGACCGGCCGATTGATCTCAATGGCGCTCGCGATAGTATTTGCACGGCGTCCCTCGTCGTTCATCTGCTTGAAGAAAGCGTTGATCTTCGCGCGATCCGTGTTTCCTGCGTTCCACCGAATGTTTTCCTCGTTGTAGACCCTCGTCAGTGTATCCGCCCCTGCCGCGTTGATGACGGCCAGCCTCGGGATCCGGTCGATCAGCCCCAGTTCGTAGAGTTCGTGGAACGCTTTGCCGAACGAGCTGGAGTTTCCGAGATTCCCGCCCGGAACGACGATCCAGTCCGGAACGTTCCACCGCAGCGCTTCCAGCACGCGCAGCATGATGGTCTTCTGGCCTTCCAGACGGAAGGGGTTCACGCTGTTAACGAGGTAAATTCCGAGTTTTTTGGACACTTCCTTCACGCGGGCCATCGCATCATCGAAATCGCCGTGAATCTGGAGCGTCAGCGCCCCGTAGTCAAGCGCCTGGGAGAGTTTCCCGTACGCGATCTTTCCGTCACCGATGAAAATGACGGCCTTCATCGTCTGGAGGCAGGAACAGTAAAGCGCCAGCGAGGCACTCGTATTCCCCGTGGACGCACACGCTGCCCGCGTCGCGCCGACCATTCGCGCATGTGTCGTCGCCGCACACATTCCATTGTCCTTGAACGAACCGGACGGATTCATCCCTTCATACTGAAGGAAAAGATTCCCCTCATTCACACCGGCGTACTTCGCGACTCCCGCGGAATTCTGCAAAATGGTCTGCCCTTCGCCGACCGTCACGCACTTTTCCAGCTCGGTAAACGGAAGCAGATCGTGGAATTTCCACACGCCGCTAAACCGCTGCGGCACATCTCGCATCGCCCAGTACTTCTCAAAATCCTTAAGCGATTTCGGAACGGGAAGTTTATCCCAATCATATCGAATATCAAGCAGATCTCCGCATTTCGGACACGCAGTCAAAACTTCTTCGACGCCGTACTCCGCGCCGCAGTTCGGATCAATGCATTTCTGGCAAACATGCTCAGCCATTTTTCTCGCCTTCCATGAAACGAATCAAATTCAAAAAATCAAAACAAGATCTTTCATATTTTATTTTATCAGAAACGGAAGAAATTTCAAGCCCCACCTAACCATGTCAACAAATATCGCCATTAAAAACCTAAAATTTTCGGTCTATCCGGGAACTGCGTACAGTCTCACCACAGAATCTACTGAAGAGTTCACAGAAAGGCGCTGAAAGGAAACACGAAAAACTCGAAAAAATGCGAATTTCACCAAAAGACGATCAAAAATATTTTAAATCTTTCGCGTCTTTTCGGTTTTTTCGTGAATTTCGTCTCAGAGCACGTTCACTCCCTTTTTCATCTTTCTTTTCAGTGCTCTCAGTGGTGAGATCGGAACCTAGATCGGAACCTAGATCGGAACCTAGATCGGTACGCACGTTCCGGAAGAGCCAAAATTTCACAATATCGTGAAAACTTAACACGCGATGAGCCCAAATGGATACGTTCCAACTCTTTCCCGCGGAAAATCGCTCT
>JAFQOH010000208.1:0-7980 GCA_017403345.1 Thermoguttaceae bacterium | reverse complement strand
GTTTTGTTTTTCAGTGGTTTTCGATGCCCAAACGAAGCGGCAAGGAGCCAGCAGGAATACCTTTCCCCCAATTTAATTCAAGGAGAAAATCATGCGTAAGTCCCTTTCTGAAAACGGGTTCACTTTTGTTTCCGGCTGCAGTGTCGTCGAGAACGAAACGTTTACGCTTCCTCCGTGTCAGATGGCGGCGCCCCGCTTTTCCGATGACGACGGCGACGATGACGATGTGTACGACGAAGACGACGAGTATGACGACGACGATGAGTATGACGACGATGATGAGTATGAAGACGATGATTGGGATGATGAGGATGATGATTGGGATGATGAGGATGACGAAGACTATGATGAGGACTGGGATGAAGAGGATGATGACGACGATTGGGATGACGACGATGACGGCTGGGCGTACAGTGACGATGACGACGAATAGTCGCCTAGGCTGACCGCATGCTGACATTCAAGCGGAAATTTTGGGATGCTGTCCTTCGCGGCGAGAAGACGCAGACTCTCCGTATCTGGAAAGTTTTGCGTCTTCGGGCAGATCGAAAGGTTTACGCGCCCGGGATCGGTTTTCTGTGGATCGATTCCGTCGAGGAAGTTACGTTTGATCAGCTGACGGACGAAGATGCTGTCCCGGATGGTTTTTCTTCCATTGAGGCGCTGCGTGCGGAGATCCTTAATATTTACGGTCCCGTTCCTGTCGGGAAACTCTACCGTGTTCGATTCCATTTGCTTCCGCCTGCATCCAAAGACCGCATAGATCCATTGGATCCCTTGGGACCTGAACCCGTTTTTTATGACACACTGGAAGCGATCGGGACTCCAAACAGGCAGACGAGATCTTTTCCTGTTGAAACTGCGGTAGAAACGAGTGCGGCAGAAACGAGTGCAGCAGAAACGAGTGCAGCAGAAACGAGTGCAGCAGAAACGAGTGCAATGGTCTTCCTGAACAGCGTTGAAAAGGAAGGGATAGAAAAAGGCTGCGTTGATGAAGAGGAGAGGCAAGACGGACGCACACAGGCCCCTCGCAAAATGTCGGTCTGCACTTCAGAAACGCTTTCAGAAACGCTTTCAGAAACGCCGAAAAAGAAGAGAAAAAAGAAAAAAAGGCTCCCTTCTTCTTCCAAACTGTCTGCGAGCAAGTCCGTCCCGGAATCGGAAGATGCTGTTCCTCAAGACGATTCGGGGCCGGCACTGTGGAATTCTTGGGGATTTTGGACGCATGGAACTGCTTCACATTGCGGCACGGAAACCTCGTCAGGCCCGAAAAATGATGAATGTACTTCCCAAAACAGCGAACACACAAACGCAGCCCCTCGGCCGAGTGCTGCGGAAAAGGAACTGAAAAGCGCTTTGGAATTCGCGGATCGCACCAAATGTCGATTGGAACCGGAATTGGTACCGCCGCAGATCATTTCCTCGAACAACAGTTTCTGTCAACCGAAAGAGCTGGATCGTGAGCGAAAAGAGATGCGAAAAGATTTGAATACTGTCACGCAAGATGATGTCGACAGTGATCCGGAGCTCGTCCAGCCTCAAAAAAGGAACGCAGAGCCAATGCTTACAGAATCAGAGATCGTGGAAAAAATGGTACGTAAATGCCGGATCCACCGGAATGTTTGCGACTGGAACCATGAACCTGGAAAGTCGCAGGACTTTTTCTCGCTTTTCTTGCAGGCTCCGCGTGATGAGAGAGGCATTCCGATACTTAATGGGTTTCGCCTTAGAACGCTGATGCGTGAAAAGGTCTCCGATCAGGAATGGGATGAGATCTGCTGGATCGCCGCAGAGATCTGTGAAGCATGGAATGAGTGGCAGTATGCCGTCGAGCATTGGTTTTTTCCGCGGAAGATCGAAGAAAAGTAGTCGGACGCGCAGGCTCGAGCAGGCTGAATGTTTGGAATTGTTTTTTCTAGACTTCCTAAATTGCCTAAAGCGGATGTTTCAAGGATAAATTTTCTGGATATTTTGGTAAAATTTTACCAAAATCGTCTTCGCCCCCTTGACTTTCCCCTATTGCGTGCTAAAATGTCTATACTTGATTTGTTTTGAGATGGATTCTTTTAGCCGTCGAACCGTGATGGCGTGCTTTGGTGTATGCCGATCTGCCGGCGCAAGGATCGCGTCCAGGGAAAGAGGAGTCAAAGTGCTTAACGCAGTGGAAAAAGCAGATGTCCTGATCGAGGCGCTGCATTGGATTCGTGAATTTCGCGACAAAGTCTTCGTCATCAAACTTGGCGGAAGCCTGATGGTGAATCCGCTGGCGATGTCGCATTTGCTTCAGGACCTTGTGTTTCTGGAAACGGTCGGTATTCGTCCGATCGTCGTCCATGGAGGAGGCCCGGCGATCAATCGTGCGATGGCGGAATCCGGGCTTCAGTCCCGTTTCGTGCAGGGACGGCGGTACACGTGTGAGAAAACGCTTGAGATCGTAGAGCGTGTTCTTGCGAATCAGGTCAATGAACAGCTCGTGGAGCAGATCACCATCCTTGGCGGAAAAGCAAGATCGCTCAATTTCAACACGAAGTGCATCGCTTTCGGTGAACCTCTGAAATTGACGGACGAAAACGGTGAACTGCTCGACCTCGGGTATGTTGGAACGGTCACCCGCATCGATAAAGAGACGATCCAAGGCCTGATCGAGCATGGTACGATCCCGGTCATTCCGTCGATGTGCCTGACGGAGGACGGACAGAAGCTGAACGTCAATGCGGACACCGTGGCAATGGTCGTCGCTCAGGAATTCAAGGCGGAAAAACTCGTATACCTCAGCGACATTAATGGTGTACGTGCCGACAAAGACGACCCGAATTCGCTCATTCCGACCCTGACGCCTGAAATGGCAGACGAACTGTTCCAGAAAGGCGTGATCCAGGCCGGAATGATCCCGAAAGTCCAAGCCTGCATCGCCACGGTCGAAAAAGGGGTCCGCAAGGTCCATATCGTTGACGGAAGTCTCCGGCACTCGCTTCTTCTGGAGATCTTCACGACGGTCGGGATCGGGACCGAGATCCTTGCGAGTCCGCACTGGATGCCGAAACGCTGATTTTCGATACATTTCGATGTATTTTGGTACATTATGCGAAATGCATGGAATGTATTCAAAATACGCAGAAACCAAGATCCAAGAAAATACCCAATCAGGAAAAGAAAAATGTCCACATTTGAAACGTTTGAAAAGTACGTCATCCCGAACTACACGCGCTACCCCGTGACACTGGTACGCGGTGAAGATTCCTGGGTTTGGGACGAAGCAGGAAAACGTTACCTTGATTTCTTCCCGGGCTGGGGCTGCAATATGCTCGGCCACTGTCCGAAATACGTCGTTGAGGCGGTGAAGAAGCAGGTCGAAACGCTCATCCACATTCCGAATTCCTGGTACTCGCAGGAACAGGGAGAATGGGCAAAACTTCTCTCGGAACGCAGTTTCGGCGGAAAGTGCTTCTTCTGCAATTCAGGCGCGGAAGCAAATGAAGCGGGGATCAAGCTCGCCAGAATGTATGGTAATGAGAGTAAACGGTACAAGATCGTGACGTTCTTCAATGGTTTTCATGGACGCACGATGGGCGCGGTCGCCGCGACGGCTCAGCCGAAATACCAGCAGGGACTTGGTCCGCTCCTCCCGGGATTCATTTACGCGGAGTACAATAATCTGGACGCGGTGAAAGAGATCGTAGAAAATGATGACGAGATCGTCTCTATCATGCTCGAACCGATCCAGGGCGAAGGCGGCGTGAATGTGCCGGACCGCGAATTCCTGCAGGGACTGCGCGACCTGTGTGACAAAAAAGACATCCTCCTGCATTTCGACGAAGTTCAGACTGGCTGCGGACGCACGGGTGAGTGGTTTGCTTACCAGAAATTCGGCGTGACGCCGGACATCATGACGCTGGCGAAGACTCTCTGCGGCGGTATCGCAGGTGCAGCGCTGGTCGTGCGTCCGGAATTCGCTCCGTTCCTGCGTCCGGGAATGCATGCGGCCACCTTCGGCGGAAACCCGATCGCGGCAGCCGCCGGCATTGCGACGATCCGGCAGATCGAAGAAGAGCATCTGCTCGAAAATGCCAACCGAAATTTCGAGCTTTTCCGCAAGCGTTTCCTTCAGATCGGTGAAAAGACGGACATCGTGAAAGATGTTCGCGGCTGTGGTGCCATGGTCGGCATGGAATTGAGCATCAACGGGACGGAGATCGTGCAGAAATGCATGGAAAAAGGCCTTTTGATCAACTGCACGCACGGTACGGTCATCCGACTCCTGCCGGCAGTCACGCTCTCGGAAGAGCTCGTCAATGAAGGATGCGACATCCTGCAGGACGTCATCCTCGGACTTTGATCCTAGGAAGACTGCGGATCCGGGAAGTTTGACGGCACTCACCGAGCCGTTCACGACGCGATGCCCACAATGTGAAGCTCACACGTGCCGTTTACAGTGTGAAGCTCACAAAGAGCTCAAAGTCGGAGCTGACCGGACAAAACAGAAAGATTTCGATCTTTTGACTGGAATCAGAACGTAAGATAAAATGGCGGGACCGGTCGCAAAACCGGTTTCGTCTTCGATTTTTTTAAGAAAAGCCCCCAAGACGGAAAGGGACTCCATCCCGTTTTAAGAAACGGAACGAAAGGTACTGAAATGCGCCACTTACTTACCCTGAAAGACCTGACCACTGCTGAAATTGAAGAGATCCTTGCGATCGGAAATGCCCTGAAGGCAGACCTGAAGCACGGAGTGCGTGAACCGCTTTTCCCCAATTTCGTCATGGGAATGATTTTTCAGAAACAGTCGCTTCGGACGCGCGTCAGTTTTGAAACGCTCATGGCGCACCTTGGGGGCAGTGCGATCTACCTTGCGGGCGACGTCGATTTCGGAAAGCGTGAGCCGATCCATGATTTTGCCCGCGTGATGAGCGAGATGGTCGATTTGGTGATGATCCGTGCAAAGCATCACGAAGACGTCACGGAATTCGCGAAATACGCATCTGTTCCGGTCATCAATGGACTGACGGACTACAGTCATCCGTGCCAGGCGCTGGCGGACATCATGACGCTGCGTGAGCTGGTCGGCGACACGAAAGGGAAGAAATTCGCGTGGGTCGGCGACGCAAACAACGTTGCGTTGAGTCTCGCGTTCATTTGCGGAAAGCTCGGTCTGAAATTTTCGATGGGGACGCCGGGAGCTTACCAGTTTAGTGACGAGATCCTTCAGCAGATCCGCGACAATGCGCCGGATGCGGAATTTGAGGTGACGGAAGACCCGGTCAAAGCCGTCGAAGGGGCTTCGGCAGTCTACACGGACGTTTGGGTCAGCATGGGACAGGAAGATGAAAAAGCGCAGCGCGAACGTGATTTCGCGGCATACCAGGTCAATGCGGAGCTGATGAAGCACTGTCCGGATGCCTACTTCATGCACTGTCTGCCGGCTCGCCGAGGATTTGAAGTCACGGAAGAGGTCATCGATGGTCCGCAAAGTGCGATCATTCCGGAGGCGGGCAACCGGCTCCACGCGCAGAAAGGTGCCGTTGTGTGGCTTCTGCGTCAGGTCCAGGCCGCCAAAGCGCAGAACTGATCCGCCAAAGCGCAGACTGATCCGCCAAAGCGCAGACTGATCCGCCAAAGCGCAGAACTGATCCGCCAAAGACGAGGCAGGTCTGCTTGAGTGCAATTCCGTCTGAACGGTGACTTTTTCCCCGCAGCCGGTCCTGAAACTCTCTCCATTTCGAGACTCTTTCCGAAACGCAAGGTTTTCGAAATGGGGAGCTCCATAAAATGTGCGCATTTTTGTGAAAAGCACAACAAAAAAATTTTTCTTTGGGCAGTATCCCCTCTTGACAGGCTGCCGTGCGTCGAGTACAATAAAAAAGTTGGCCGTTTCAGGAAAAGACGGTATTTTCCACCTACCCTATCTTTTAAAAAGAAATGGAAGAGTTCCCATGACACCAAACGAAAAATGCACAGGAACTAGAGCTTCTCGCACAGCAGAGCAGTCTCCGTCCGAAGCCGTACACGCAGAGACCGTAAACAGTACCAAGACGGACCCCGTGGTCTCGTCTCGGCGTGACGCGCTGCGGAAACTTGCAGTCATTCCGGTCCTTGGTTCTGCGGCGGCTGTGAATGTTTTACACAGTTACGAGGAAAAATGTCTTGCGGAAGAGAGCCGTAAAATGTCCGGTGAAGACGCGGAGACGGTCAATTCGGGAAAAAAAGACTCGATCCAGGGGGAATCCGGCGCGACGCGCACGACGTTCACGCCTCCGAAACGTCCGCGTTTGAAGGAAAAGATCCCGATGTCGAAGATCGGCGACCTGAACGTCAGCCGAATGATCCTTGGCGGCAATCTCATCGGCGGCTGGGCGCACGCACGCGATCTGATCTACGTTTCCGACTTGGTGAAGGCGTACCACACTGAGCAGAAAGTCTACGAGACCTTTTATCTTGCGGAACAGTGCGGGATCAACGCATTCCTTGGGCACTGGAGCTTGGGGAAGCTGGTGGAGGGGTACTGGAAATGGACGAGCGGCAAGATCAAATTCATCGCGGACTTGGGATGCCAGCCGGACCAGCTGCTGGATACGATCAAGCGCGTTTTGGAAACGGAGCCGGCTGCGTGCTACATTCAGGGGGAAACTTCGGACCGGATCGTGCGCGAGAACGCAGATCTGGACCTTTTTGCCAAAGCGATGGAGCTGATCCGTTCCGCGGGGATCCCGGCAGGCATCGGCGCACACCGCATCGAGACACTCCGTGCGGTCGAGACAACGGGGACGGCTCCCGATTTCTGGATGAAGACCTTCCATACGCATGACTACTGGTCCGCGAAGGCTGAAACGGAGCACGACAACATTTTCTGTAGAAAACCGGAAGAAACGAAAGCCTGGATGGAGACGCGCAAAGAGCCGTGGATCGCGTTCAAGGTCCTTGCGGCAGGAGCGCTGCGTCCGGAGCAGGCTTTTCGTACGGCTCTTGAGGCCGGGGCGGATTTCCTTTGCGTCGGAATGTACGATTTCCAGACCGTTCAGAACGTGAACACTTTCTGCCAGATCTGGAATTCCGAGCTGAACCGTTCCCGTCCGTGGATGACTCCGAACGTGGATCGGAAGGAACTGCTCCGCCAGGAACGCGAAGCAAGCCGAGCTGCCGCGGAAAGTGACGGCTGAGAGGATCGCGTCAGATGAAAGAACTCCTGCCGTTTTGAATGGGATATCGGCCGCACTTCTTTCGTTCATGGCGGGGAAAGACGAACGCGCGATTTTCGCTCTTGAGAAAATTTTGGAAGATGAAAGCGTACTTTCCTGGCAATTCACGGACGGAATGTGCGCTCTGATCGCGAAGTTTCCCGATCGGAAAGTCGTGCGGCATTTTGCGGAAAAGTATCCGCTCAAATTTGCCGGAGCACTTGTACCGTACATTTTCGACGGCAGCGAAGATCCCGATCTGATCTTGGAATGGCTTGGTGCCAGACGCGCAGAGTGGGTGACGCTCCAGGAGATCGAAAAAGAAAAAAACGGAAAAGCACGCCTTCCTTTTCCCGACACGAATCCATGGGATCCGTCGTACTTTCAGGCACTTGGACGCAGGCCGAGATTCCTGGAGGAAACGAAAGGAGAACGTTTCCGCGAAGTCACCGCCCGCATCGGGGAACTTGCCGACCGTCCGGAACGTGCGGCATACTGGGGCTGGGTGCTGGACCGTAAGGGGGAACCGCAAGCGGGCGTGCCGTTTCTGGAACTCGGAATGCGATCGAAGGATGAGCAGATCGCTGCCTGTGCCGCATTCACACTGATGGAAGTCCGGGCAAAACTTGGCGAGTGGGAGAAAGCGGAATTGCTGTTGCCTGCCGCGTCAAAAGATCTGACGCTCCGCGAAAAAAAGGATTGGTTTGGCCGCATTGCGGAAGGAGCGCGAAAAGCGGGAGCGTCTGACGTTGCCGAACGCTGCGAACGCAAACTTAAAAATCTTGGAAGATACTAAAAGTGCGAAAAT
>JAFQOH010000207.1:0-3782 GCA_017403345.1 Thermoguttaceae bacterium | reverse complement strand
GCCGGGGTCGAGACCGAGTTCTCCGGCAAGGCTCCAGATCTCCCGTTCTGTCCAGCCGAGAGGAGGAGTTTCCGGCTCTCGATCTCTTCCAACGCCTTCTTTTCCGCCGCGTCCAGAAGCGCGTTCTGGTACGCCTCCTCCCTGGCCATCACGTTTTGAACACTTTCTCGAAGTTTCGTGTTTGGGATAAAATTTAGGAGGGCACGCTCCCAAGCCCTGACGATCTCCAAAAGCCCGTCGCCGGAGATCCGCTCTCCAAACCATACCGCGGACTTCTGGATCGGTGTTCTATTTCTCAGATCCGGGAAAATGTCCATTGTCCAGGTCTCGCCCTGGGAATGCTTAAAAGTCGTCATGATGTTTGGATTTTAGACTTTAACCAGGAAAAGATCACATCATGTCAGATTACCAGCCGGCTCAGGTCGGATACTTCCTCCGAAGCGTGGAATTATTTCCTTTTACCCCGGAAACGGATACCGCTCACAACTCCATCATCATTCCCGGAAAACTCATCGGGTGTGTTTATCGCGGGATCGAGGCAGGGGACACGTTCGCACAGGTCCTGCTTTATCCGCCGCAAAAGTGAATCACATCAAAAACCTTTGATTTTTTGAGGATTTCGGTTCTTTTCGGGAATTTCGAGTTCCCTTTCAAGGCACTTCTCAGGCCAGGAAACCAAAATCTGCTGCTGTGTCGAAGATCCGTTCCCAAACTATTCTTTCTGATTTTTGACCTGCTTGACGCGGAACACGAAGTGAACCAGCGACTGCGGTGGAAGTTCGTAATTCCAGCTCTCCTTTTTGTGAAGGTTTTTATTCCGGCTGACCTGAGGGAAAGGAACGTTTCGGGACGATTCCCATAAACGGACATCCACATTCCCGCGTATCCGCGTTTTTTCCGGAAGTTTGATCTGGATGGAAACGGGGGCCTCGCTTCTATTCAGCAGGCTGACAAACAGTTTATCGTCTTTGGTCAGAACGGCAGAGACGATCCGATCGTCGGTCGATTCTGAGAGTACATACCGTCCCTGATGCATATCATTGACAAGCGATTTGAAAATCTCGTATTTTGCTGTCGTTTCAGGACCATTTCTTCGGTTTGAATAGACCATTGGATGTCCTGCGCCTTTCCACGGACCAAAAAACAGCCAGGTGTTGATGCCGGAAAACCCCGCTTCAAGGTGCCGCCAGAGGATCACGGAGTTGAGGATGTCTTCCGACGGGCTGCGTGTTCCGACCCAGCCGTGCATTTCAGTGTTCCAGAGTTCCTTTTCAGGATCGATCGCCCGAACTGCATTTGCGAAGGTGAAGAGGTCGTCTTCTTTGAAATTTTCCCGATTGCCGTCCGGCGTGTTGTGTGTAGAAACAACACCGATTTTTTGAAGGACTTCGCTCTGTCGGCCGACCACGGATGGGGACGTCAGGAACCGCCTCATTCCGTCATGCGGACTCCAGGTCGAAGGGAAGACGATTTGGGGCATTTTTACTCCGGGATCCAACCGGGACGGCAGCGTGTCGATGACGTAAAGGATATTGTCGATATTTCCTGCCCACATGGTCTGGTCTTCGTTCATCAGGTCCAGGTACGCAATGTCCAGTCCATGTTTCGCCATTAGATTCAGATAGTCCGCAAGATACCGGACCCATTTATCCAGCTGGACACCGCGGATCTCTTTTTTCAGAAGCCGTTTATGTCCGCCGACCCAGACAGGATACGCCGCCATCCCGATGTTCCCATGCTTGAAATTCTGGGCGATCAGGTCGGATTCCGTTTCTTTATCGTAAGCTTCCTTGAGCGGACGCGGCGACGCAAAAAACTGGAGATCCGGATTGTATTTGCGGAAGGTCTTCATCATCGGAATGATGACGTCGCTGTACGCATGGGGATCAATGACACCCTCTTCACGTTCATAGGCACAGTTCATTGGAACCCGGGCATAGTCAGCCTTCAATTCACCAACCGCCAGCCGCGCCAACTGGTCGTTCTGTTCCTTCCAATAAAACCAGAGCCGTTCCGCATCGATGCCAAAACGAACCGTCTGCCGCAGTTGGCCGGAAATCGAAACAATACAATCCGGCTGACGCTGCGAATCGGCATGCGATACGGAAAAACTGAATAGTGCGATCAAAAACAGAATGATCCTCTGGAGTTTCATTTTTAAGTCCCTCTCAAATGCTATGGAAAGTCACCGCCCACGATTTTTACGGAATGGCTGTATTGGAAACTGCGTTTTATAAAAAATATCCAACAAAGAAGTAACGCAATACAGAAAGAAAAAATTGCAGTGAATACGCTGGAACGGAAAATTTTTCAAAAAAAGTCCCTCCGGCAAGTACGTATCTGTGCTGTCGCTGAAAATAGAAAAGAGGCTAAAAGATACCAAACGGAATGGCACTACCGCGCACAGACACGAATCCGCTTACGATGTTCGCTCCGTCGAGCGTCACGAACTCGCGCGGGAGCGCCATTTGCCGCCGGTCGTACCAGCCCGTCAGCTGAATGTCATGGTCAGTTTCTTGCCCAGACCTTTGGCGATCTTTTGGAGCGTTTGAAATGTCGGATTAAAATCACCCGATTCCAGCCGGGCAAGGTGACTCCGCTGGATCCCGATCCTTCTCGCAAGCTCCGCCTGCGTGAGATTCTGCTCCCGGCGGATCTCGATCAGCTGCCGGATCAGTGCGTACTTCGGCTCTAGAGCTTCGTACTCCTCCCGAAATTCCGGATCCCGCATCCGCTCGCTGAGGTAACGTTCAAAATCATCCATGCTCTGCCTCGTATTCTTTCTTGTAACGGCGGGCCTTTTCCAACTCGCCGGCTGGGGTTTTCTGCGTCTTTTTAATGAAGCCGTTCAGCATCACTATTTTATCGCCGCTGAAAAAGAAATAAAATGCCCGCGATATGCCGACATCCGCTTTGGACCGCAGCTCGTAAAGACCGCCGCCCATCGATTTCACGTGCGGCTCCGTCACCTCCGGCCCGTAATCTTTCAAAAGACGCAGACCATGCACGATCCGCGGCGAAAGGTGCGCGTAGCATGTGTCCACTTCCCGAAGGAATTCCTCAAAAGGACACCGACCGTTCGGGCGGCGGTAAAACTCAATTTCGTAACTCATGCTGAAATTGTATCATAAAATAGACACTCTGTCAAGAGGGGGAACTTTTTGATCTGCGCTCCCGCGCACAGGCACGAATTCGCTCACGATGTTCGCTCCGTCAAACTTCATGAGCTGGCGCCAGTGACCAACGGGAACGGGTTCATGCCCTCGCGCGGAAGCGCCATTCGCAGCCGGTCGTACCGGCCCCGGCGGGTCCTTCCGGTTTACTCGCCAAAAGAACTACGAGCGTCTGAGTCCCGAAAATCAACAGACTTTGTTTTATTTTCCGCGTTCATTTTTTTGAGCCAATTCCTCGCGATGAATGCCGTGAAGTGTCCCGCCCAGGTTTGAATGGACGCTTTTTCTTTCTGGTAGTCATCCTTGCAGGTGAGGCTCCTGAGCAGTGTTTCCTGCCTGAAATCCTCCCAATCCTGCCGCGGTATCCCGAACCTCCGCGCGATGCTCATGACGGCCTCCTCGTTTTCCATGAGCCATTTTGTCCTTGGTCCGACCTTTTTCGTTTTCCCTTTCCCGTTCCTCATCCGTTGGATGTGTTCGGGGAGAAACCACACGACCTCCGCGTTTTTCGCGTCAAATTCGATCGGCGAACCATACGCGAGGATCCTGATCGGTGTGAGTCTTTTCACGGCTTCATTCATACCGGCGATCCATCTTTTTCTCGCGTTT
>JAFQOH010000206.1:0-8603 GCA_017403345.1 Thermoguttaceae bacterium | reverse complement strand
TCTTCATCATACCAGCCCATCTCACCAAGATCCCCAGCATACGCGCCCGTCGTACCTGCACGACACGCATACTCCCACTGCGCCTCCGTTGGAAGACTCACAGTCAGCCTAAGTTTGCTTGAAAGTTTCTTGCAAAAGTCATCGCACTCATGCCAACTCACACGCTCCACAGGATTCTGGGCTCCCTCGAAGTCGCTCGGATCCGTACCCATCACACTCTTCCACATCGCCTGCGTCACTTCTGTCTCAAGCATCCAGAAACCACGCGTAAGTGTCACGCTGTGCTGCGTTTCGTCATCGTTCCGGTCCGGCTCGCTGGAAGGACTCCCCATCGTGAACGTGCCCGCAGGACACCAGCGGAAAGCGTACTCGATGCCATTGACGGTCTTCACCATGCGGGCACCGGGTTTAGACATACACGGACGGGCCGTGAACCACACGTTTTCTGCTTCTTCGAAAAGCTCTTTTTCCTTCCAGCCGAATCTCTGGACAAGTGCCGAAAGCGGAGCAAGGAGCTCGTCAAGAGGAAAATCTGCGCCCTCATCGTTGAATCCAGGACACCCTTCCATCAGCTTCAAAAGGATCGCAAGCTTCTTGGCGTCGGCGGTCTCTTCAAGTCTCTTCAGTACCGTTTCCCATGCCTCATCACGCGCAGAAAGTGCCTGCTGATGCGCGGCCGTCGCGAGCACATATTCTTGAAAGACTGGAAAATGACGTTTGACGACGTTGACCATTTTGGCAAAATCAACAAAAGAAACATCTTCCGGACACAGGTCGCGAACATCGGACAGTCGCAGATTCGGATTTTCACAAAGCCGCTCTAAAAGCTGTTCGCGCGTCGATTCAGGAAGCGGCGCCCAGCTTTGCTCGAAATCTCCCTGGATCTCCTCAAACGCAGCCTTGGCTTCTTCGGCTTTTTTCGCAATTTCCTCAATAGCCTCATCGATCTTTTCATTGAGAGGGCCTTCCCCGTCGCAGAACTCCACGATCCCCTTCTCCAGAGCCTCCAGTTCCGCGACATCTTCCGCCACAGCAGAAAGTTCGTCGGTTTTGTAGTTTACCTGCTCTCCTGCATGGACCGTCAAGATGCACACGCACGTAAACAGAAACAGGAACATAATTAGAATTCGTTTCATGATATTCTCCTGAATTTTCAAATGAAAGTTAAACACGATGAAAGTTTTATGATACAGTAAAAATACGATCTTGTCAAGAGGGGGGAGGCGTCATTTAGCTCGAAAATTTAAAATACAGGAAAACACAGAGGCTCGGAAAAAATCTTCCGGGGGGGCTCTCATTCGGCGTAACGTCCGTAAAAAAAGGCACGAAAACATTCCACCGTCTGCAGCGGTCCCCCCCTTTCAAAGGGAGGTTGGGGGGCGCTGCGCGCTGTACGGCGTCGGCTGAGCGGGCGGCTCCGCCTCGCCCTCGCGCTGCTGACGCCTACCTCGCTACGCTCTATTCCTCCGGAACTGGACTGGCCAAAACTGGGCGGAAGCCAAGGCTGCAGTCCCGAAAGTCCGGCGCAGACCTGCCCCGGTTCGCGGGTCGGGATCTCCGGCTCGTCAAACGTGCGGATGTCGCAGAATTTGTACCCCTCCGCATGCGCGTAACGTTCCGAGGAGGAGCCCGGCACGCCGTAGATCTTCAGGTCCGGCGAACAGTCACAAAAAACTTTCGGGACGAGCTCCGTTTCCGCTGACGGGATCGTCACCCAACGCAGACCCGAACAGCCATAAAACCCCAGATGTCGATCTGACGCAAACTCTCCGGAAAACGAATGCAGCGCAAACTTTTACAGCAATTAAACGCCCCCTCGCCGATAGTGCGCAGCCCCTCCGAAAACGTCACCGCTCCAAGCCCCTCGCACCATTCGCTCGCCCGATCCTTGATCCTGACCACCGTTTTCTCATCGATCTCGCCTGGCTACTCCGCCGACGGCCCCTTGCCGAGATACTTCAAGATCACGATCCCGTCCTCGCGCTCCTCACAACGAAAATCTTTGTAGATAAATACGCTCGTGTTCGTCTCCTGTTTCAGTTTGAATATAAATAATGGGTGCTGAAATTTTTGCGCATGATACCAAAGAATGTGAATTTTGTCAAGAGGGGAACCCGTAAAAGTTTGTATGTCGTTCTGCCGTTTGTGTATTTCGGCGTGAAAAACTTCATTTTTTCTGGAAATTTTCTTTTCGAGGGCTTGCGGATCTTGCGAAATTAATGTAGAATGGAATCGTTTTAAATTACCCGCCTTTTTCATTTCAAGAAAGGAAAAAATCATGAAATCTTTTTTCGCATTCTTTTTGAGTCTGTCCGTCCTTGCTTGCGGTACGGTATTTGCAGCAGATGGCATTCCTGCAGATAAACCGGTCCCCGAGGGTTTCGTTTCGCTGTTTGACGGCAAAACGCTTGAGGGCTGGGACGGTGATCCGGATCACTGGTCGGTGGAAGACGGATGCCTGACCGGCGTCACAACGGCAGAGAAACCGTGTCGGCACAGTCAATTTCTCATCTGGGAAAAAGGGGAAGTCGCGGATTTTGAACTTCAGGCCGATTTCTGTCTTCTTGCGTGCAATTCGGGCATTCAGTACCGCGCGGTCCGCAATCCCGCACTTCCTTGGGGTCTGAACGGCTACCAGGCCGACATCGCAGGGCCGCGGTACATGGGGATCGTTTACGGAGAGAATTTCCGCGCCATTCTCTGCGAACGCGGTCAGCAGACCACCATCGGAACGGACGGCAAACCTGTCGTGACCGGAAAAGTGGGCGACTCCAACGAGCTTCTTTCCCACATCAACGTCAACGGGTGGAATACGTACCGGATCGTCGCGAAAGGGAACGTTCTCTCGCAGTACATCAACGGTCACAAAGTTTCCGAGCTGATCGACGAAGACGATATTGCGCGTTTCAGCGGTCTGATCGGTTTCCAGCTCCATCCCGGCCCGCCTATGAAAGTTCAGTTCAAGAACATTTTCCTGAAAAAATTGAACTAACGCTCATCACACAGCAATTTCGATCCTGAAGGTCATTTGGAAATTCAGGATCGAAGCGCTTTTAGAGTCTCAGAGACAAATTTCTGAAATTTGACCGGAATAGGTACTTTTTTCTTTGGGAACGGCTTGACTTTCTCTTTTCTGTCTGTTAAAATCATGGAAAGAAAGGAAACTGCACATTAGCGCCGTGTGTTTCAGGTGCAGCTTCGTGAGGAAAATGAACTGAAATGGTTTCCCATTTATTTTTCCGTTTCATGTCCGTATCAGGAAAGGTCGCCGTCATGCTTTTTTTCAGCACATTCCCATCCGCGAAATTGCCTCGTAACCCCCGAGTTTTGAGTCATGGTTTCACGCTCGTGGAACTTCTTGTCGTCATCGCGATCATCGGTATGCTCGTAGGACTTTTACTTCCGGCCGTCCAGCAAGCTCGTGAGGCGGCGCGGCAAATGCAGTGTTCGAACAATCTGAAGCAAATGGGGATCGCATCTTTGAATCATGAATCGACGGTGAAGACATTCCCGAGCGGCGGTTGGGACGGCTACTGGGTCGGGGACGCGGACCAAGGTTTCGGTGCGGATCAGCCGGGCGGGTGGGCGTACTCGATCTTGCCGTACATGGAGCAGACGGCAGTTTGGCAGCTTGGGATGAACGGCACGACGGAGACGGATCAGACGCAGAAAGACGGTGCGAAAACGCGAGCGGAATCGGTCGTCGGCGTCTTTAACTGCCCGTCACGGCGAGCAGCGAAAACGTACCCGTATGTCCTTGGCGCCAAACTCATCAACACGACCCCCTGCACGATGACCGGCAAACTGGATTACTGCGGCAACGGCGGCGATACCTCTAACGGAAACTGGAACTCCGCCGGATACGGCACGTCTCCCTCAACGATCGCGGACGGGCGCACGAAACTGAAGTCGATCACGTGCTCCGGCGTCACGTTTTTCAAGAGTGTGGTAACGTTTGGGCAGATCCGCGACGGAAGCAGCAATACGTACCTAGTCGGCGAGAAATATTTGAACTCGAACGACTATGAGACGGGAAAAGACGGCGGTGACGACATTGTCGTCTATTGCGGAAACGACGAAGACATCATCCGCTCCGGAAATTCTCAGCCGGCACAGGACCGAATGGGAGTCGCGAATCACAGTATATTTGGAAGTGCTCATGCGGGCACGTTCGGCATGACGATGTGTGACGGTTCCACGCAGCGCGTCAGTTACTCGATCGACGCGGAGACCCACCGGCTTCTTGCCAACAAATCGGACGGCAAAGCGGCGGTGTTGGAGAATTAGGGTAAACGTAGTGTTTTACAAACACTGTATTTTAAAGGAGTCCCGACCATGAAGAAACGGTTCAAAAAATGGTTCGCATTTTTCATGCTTTTTCTCACTTCTGCGTCATTGCGAGCCGGGGAACTGGTCCCGCCGGTCTTTTTGGAACCGCTTCCGGAGGAATACGGTGACGAGTACCGCCAATTTCAGGGGATCTCCAGTCTTGCCGTGACGAGTGAGCGGGACATTTGGGTGACGTGGTACACGGGCGGCGTAACGGAAGACCGCGACAATTACGTCGTACTTGCCCGAAGCCGCGACGGCGGGAAAACATGGTCGAAACCGCTTTTCTGTCTCGACCAGCCGGGAGAACCGCGCCAGTACGATCCGTCGCTTTGGTTCGCACCGGACGGAAAACTCTACCTTTTCTGGTCGCAGCGTCCCGGTCATGACGGACTAGCGGATCTCTGGTGCATCAGTACGGCAGACCCGGGATCGGAAAAACCGACGTGGAGCGCACCGCGTTTCGTGACGGAAGGCATCATGATGAACAAACCGATCGCGGACTCGAAAGGACGCTGGATCCTCCCCGTTTCCGTCTGGAATCTTCCGTGGGCTGGGGACCCGGATCTTGACCGCTCTCCAAACGGACCGGCCGGCGCATGGTTCGTCGTCTCGGAAGATGAGGGAAAGAGCTGGACGAAACTCGGGCGCGGATACACTCCGCCGGAATTTGCGCTTTTTGACGAACATTCTATCGTTGAGCTGAATGACGGCCGGTTCTGGATCATGAATCGCACGAATCGCGGGATCGGAGACTTTTACTCCGAAGACGGCGGGAAAACGTGGACGGATCTCAAAGAGTCTGTCATTCGGCACACCTCGTCGCGCTTTTTCCTGCGCCGGCTCCAGAGCGGAAATCTCATTCTGGTCAAAAATGGACCGATCGATCAGGATGTGGGACGCTCGCGCATGACGGCGTTTCTTTCCAAGGATGACGGAAAGACGTGGGAAGGCGGTCTGCTTCTGGACGAACGGCACGGGGTCTCGTATCCGGACGGAGATCAGACGCCCAATGGGATGATCTACCTGACGTACGATTACTCGCGGACCAGTGCGATGGAGATCTATGCCGTGCGGATCACCGAAGCGGACATTTTGGCCGGAAAGCTCGTGTCGCCGAACAGTCAGCTCCGAGTCATCGTCAACAAAGCGACGGGACGGACCTCCGCGGCAGCTCGAGCGAACGTGAAGTTGGAAAAAAATGAAGACGGAAAACCGTTTCTTATGGATCCGCGCGGCATTTTGAAGCCGGTCTGCGAACAGGATGAGGTCCGCGAGATCGAAACTGCACAGCCGATCTTCAGGAATCGCGACTACGTGTTCAACGAGATCCCGGATCGGCTGAAAGGAGGCCGTTTCATCTTTTCGCCGATCGATTCGACTTCTGCCGTCTGCGAAGAGCCTGGAATGGTCTACGCTCTCACGCCGACGGTGAAACGAAACCGGGATTCTGCCGTCGAAACGCTTGAAAAAGCGGGATTTCAGAAGGTCGCGCAACCGGAATTCATCCTTTTCGGCTGGAGTCCCAATGATGCCGTGACGCTCTTTCAGAAAAAGATGGAAAAAGGCGAGAAGATCGAGCTGCCCAAATGGGGAGTCCTGATTTTCTAGTGTTCGGCGTTTCCTCGGCGCATTTTGTGTGTTCCTGCGGCTTTTCCGACAGTGTTCAGCGGTTAAAAACAGTGTCTTTGAGTGCTGAAACTGCCGGAAGAGCCGTTTTAAGTAAATTCCTGTGCAAATTAGGGGAGAGACGCCAAAGTCCGGGCGTACTCACACGATACGGTGTGCGTCCGGCAGGATCATGCACGAACTGCAGTGCGTCAGGAGCCGTTCCAGTTCGGAAGGATCCGAGATCGGCGTGATGTTGAGCTCTTCGAGGGTTTCTCCGTCCATCGGCGAAAGGAAAAAGACGCGGAATTTTGAAATGGTTTGGATCGCCGGAATGGCAAGCGGCGCGTCCGGAAGATTTTCCCGGCGAATGAACTTTTCTGCGAGTTCCGGCTCTTGGACCTGGCGGTAGATCTGAAGAGAGCGGGGCAGTTCACCGGAAAGATCGGAGCAGACTGCGAGAACGCCGTTTGGCTGAAGACCGGAATTGGCAGCATTGGTGAGCGCCTGGAAAACGCAGTCCCATGAGCGCGAGTCTTCGCCCGTCACGGTCACGAGAACAGCATCCGGTTTTCGTTCTGCCAGAAGCGTCCAATGGTCTCGGTACGCGGAATTTCCATCCTTTTCGACCTCACGGAAATCTCCCGCCAAAAACTGCGCGATCCGGCTGGTGCCCGGAGTCGAGATCCCCGGGACGGCCTGAAGTGTACCGAAAATGCCAAGCTGCCGCGTCGCTTCCGTGATCTCGTGCATGAGTTCGTGCATCAGGTCATGATCAGACGCATGGAGCGCAGGTCCGAAATCCGCATACCGTTTGTGTGTTTCCGCGTCGGAAAACGTCGGATAGACTGCCGTGTGGATCCCGGCGTAACCTTTGGTCGCTTTCGACTGAAAAAAACCAATGGGCAGAACGAATTCCGCATCGAAAAGCGTTCTGCTGATCGCCAGCGTCTCGTTCGTCGCAGCAACGGCCCCCAAAAGTGCCATTTCTTCGCGCTGTTTCGGTTTGTGCGTCTGAAGACGGATCCGGCTGCGAACGGTTTCATTCGGCAGAATGGCGTCCAGGGTGATCGGTGCAGCTTTTTCGTCTTCCTCGGTGCGCAGGATCGTGACAAGATCCGGCTGGTGAAGTTCCGGTGTACTGAAAAAATACTTCAAGACGGCACGCAGAATGCTCTCCAAGTGCGGGACTCCCGGTGCAACGGGGATCGCGAGTTTGTCGCCGCTGAAAAGGCATTCCCGAAACGGAGGAAATTCCGTCGGAGACTCCAGCGCATTCCAAACTGCCTCTTCAAGTTCCTCGATCTTGAGATTTTCCGGCTGATCGGCCCCGTGAAGGTAGACCGACGCGGTGCTTTCCAGATCCAGAGTAAGTTCCGAGGCGGTCCCGTAAACTAGTTTCAGGTTCATTGGCAAAATCGGGCCGGCTATGGCCCAAAGATAAAATTTTTCCTAAATTTCGCGTCTGCATCCATTTGCTGACGTCATCCATCCTGACATTTTACCAGATTTTGGAAAAAAAGTCAATCCGGACATCCCCAAAAAAGTCCATTCAGCAATTGAGCGCCAATAAGAAACGAAATATTTGAAAATTTAAGGAAAAATGGGTTTGGCACTCTTGCGGAAAATGGAAAAAATTTGTATAATTGGCGTAGAGTTTGTATTTTACGGTTTTGACCGCAAAATTTCCAATCCATCATGACTTCACAGAAAGGAAACGGATCATGAATCGTTTTTTCCTTACCCTTGCCATCCTTGCAGTCTCTGCAGTCTCCGCAGTTTCTCACGCCGGTGAATGGAAACCGCTTTTCAATGCGGATCTCTCGAACGCGCAGTACACTCCGGGGATCTGGAGCGTTGACGCGGACGGTGTTCTGAGCGCGACGCAGGACTCTGCCATTTGGGCCGTCGGCAACTACGAAAATTTCGAGCTTTCCTTGGAATTCAAGAACGACAATGGGACGAACTCCGGCGTCGTTGTCTACTGCACCGACATTCAGAACTGGATCCCGAATTCCGTTGAGATCCAGATCCAGGACGACTCCAAATCGATCGCCGACGGCGCGAAACCGGTCCATCAGAACTGCGGCGCGATCTACGGTCACCTTGCTCCGAGCAAGCTGGTCGTAAAGAAACCGGGCGAATGGAACACAATGCACATCGTCTGCAAAGGCCGGAATATCCAAGTCACGGTCAACGGCGAGAAAGTCACCGACATGGACATGACGAAATGGACCAGCGGCAAAACGAATCCGGACGGCACCGTCATTCCGCCGTGGCTTCCGAAACCGTTCGCTGAAATTCCGACGAAAGGCTCCATCGGCTTCCAGGGCAAGCACGGCCAGTCGTTCATCTATTTCCGCAACATTCAGATCTGCGATGCAGAGTAAGTCCGCATCGATCCCTGAAATTCTTTAATTTCCGGAAATGGACGGAAGCCCGACTCTTTATGAGACCGGGCTTCTTGCGTTTTTCTCCATTTTACCGTTCCTCTCCCCGGCAGGCCTTGACATTTCGCGGCGCGGATGGTAAAATGAGAGAGAATTTCGGCAATTTTGCGATTTGACGGCCCTCGGAAAACCTCCCCGGAGGAAGAGATGAATGAAAAAACTCCCAAACCGACTCCCACAGCGCGTTTCATGGCGCGGGCAGCGAATTGCTGTTTT
>JAFQOH010000205.1:0-43660 GCA_017403345.1 Thermoguttaceae bacterium | reverse complement strand
TTTTTCTCTTTTTTTTCTTTTGAGGCCTAAAATTTTGCACTTTTGGGGAAATTTTTGAGAAAAAATGGGAAAATTTTGAAACCTGAGGCACAAAAACGGAATATATAAAAGCAGAGTCCGTCATTTTTTGAGCCGCAGGAGAAAAATGAATCCGAATCCGTCCGATCTGACCCTCGTTGAAGCCTCGCAGAGCGGGGATACCGCGAGTTTTGGGGAATTGGTCCGCCGTTACCAAACACGGATCCAGCGGTACTTTATGCTCGTACATTCTGTGGAAAATGCACAGGATCTGACGCAGGAGACCTTCCTTCGGGCCTGGAGATCGCTTGGGACGTACCGTTCCGATTGGAATTTTTCGACGTGGCTTTTTGCGATCGCGCACCAGCAGAACGCGCTTTTTTTCCGAAGGAAGGCCAAATTGCCGACGGTACAGTTTTTTTCGCAGAATGCGGAGCTTGAAGTGCAGGTGACCGGGACGGAAGACGGAGCGCTTCAGGAAATGGAGCGTCAGGAGGAGGTCCGGGATCTTTGGAAAACGATCCGAACGCATCTTTCTGCCGAGAAGGCGGAAATTTTGTGGCTTTTTTATGTGGAAGAGAAACCGCAGTTCGAAATCGCCCGGATCATGGACAGGACGGCCGCCGGAGTCAAAACGCTTTTGTTTCGGGCGCGGAACGAGCTTGAAGATATTTTGAAAGTGGGCCAGGAATGAGAGAAAACGAATTGAGATCCCGACTCCAGGAGGATGCCGAGCGTCTTCAGGTAACGTTTTCCGAAGAACTGTTTCATCGGATCATGCATGCAGTCTGTGAGGAGTCTGTGCCTGTGCGTGACGCAGAAACAGACTCCGTGACGGTTTGCGGAAAGAACGCATGCTGGAAGGCAGTCGAAAAGAAAGGGACGCAGGGCGTTGGAGCTGGAAAACAGAGAAAGTACTGGACCACTGCTGTGAGCTGTGTGACTGCGGTTTGCGTGTCGGTGTGTCTTGGCGCTGCGATCTGGTCACTCAAGCTCCCGTCTTCGGCGCCGTCTATTTCATCGTCTTCGTCTCACACTTCGCCCCATACCTCGCCTCACACTTCGCCCCATACCTCGCCTCACGCTTCGCAGTCTGTTTTTTCGCACTTCCAGCTGGTCGGAATGGAGCCTGTTTCGGCGAGTTCTCTTCCTCTTCAGACGTTCCTTCCGGATCAGATGTGGGAGCTCGTTTGTATTGCTGCGCCTCCATTTGATGAACACCGTGAAACGTCCATTCAGGATCTTGAGAAAATGTCGGTCCTCATGGTGCCGGGACAGGCGATCATTCCGTTGAGAACTTTGGCTGGAGACGATCTGCGTGATTTTCATGAGGAGGAGTGCGTGCGTGAAGATCCGGGCTTTTTTTCACAAAATGGTGAGTGCCTTGCGCGAAATGAGTCTGCTCGTTTGGGAGCACAGACGGGATCGCAAATGGAGTTCGGGCGGAACTCAGAGAAAGAGAGCGATCCAGAGGAATATTTTGAGGAGAGTCCATTTGCTGAATTCTGGAATGAGACATACAGCGTCATTTCCGTGCCGTTTGTGATCTTCCAGGAAGAGTAGACCCTGCCGTTGGGGAGTGCCTTGGGAAGGTTTATAGTTCGATTTGTTTGGATTTTGTCAGAAAGAAAGGACAAGATTTTATGAAAAGAAGATCCTGTTTTGGTTTTCTCGCCATTTTGCTGGAAACCGTATTGGCGGTCGGTTCCGTTTGGGCGCAGGCTCCTCAGCCTGTGATCTCCATTTCCGTTCAGAGTCTTGAGACGGTAGCGGGAGATCTGGTCGACATGACGGCCGAAAGTAAAGACTTGCAGGGCAGTATGGGGGCTGCGATGCTGCAGAGTCTCGTTTCGCAGGGGATGGTAAAAGACGCGATCGACGTGACCCGTCCGGTCGGTCTTTTCCTCTTCTCGAATCCGGAAGATATGAAACGTCCGTTTGCTGCCGCCCTGATCCCGATCCGCGACATGGAAAAGGCGCTTGCGCTCGTTCCGAAATCCGCGAAACAGGAAAAGCTCAACGACTGGTCCTGGAAACTGTCCTGGAAAGTCGGCGATGAAGAAGAGGCCCGGACGGAGTCCGTGTACGTCTATCCGTTTAAGGACTGGTGCTTCGTCTCGCAGGTCGATGCCGCTTCCCTCAAAGCCGCGGCCAACGCAGAGACTGCGGAATCTTTGATCCAGACGCTCCAGACGGAAGCCGCTGGAAATGATTTTGCGTTTTCGTTCTTCGTGAATGCCGTTCCGCAGGAGATCCGTGCGCAGGTCTTCGGGGAATTCATGAAAAAGGCGGGGGAATGTCTTGCGGAAAAACGCGGGAAGTGCTTCAGTGAAAAAATGGCGAAGATCGTTGAAGATGAACTGAAGAAGCTCGCGGACTCGGCAGAACGCCATCAGTACAAAAGTCCGATCACCAAAGTCACGCATAGCTACATTTGGGATGCGGACGCGAATTACCTGAAAATCGTTCAGCGTTTCACCGGCTGCGATTCCCAGCGTCAGGTGAAGGCGCTCAGCCGTCTTGTGCAGGCCAACGAAACGACGCTGGCTAATTTTGGCGCGGAAGGCTCTCTGGTCTCTTTCCAGCTGAATGCGGACGTGGATGAATTTGCGTCGGAAAAGGTCGATGAACTTTGGGCCTTGCACACGGAACACATGCGGGAAAAGATGATCAAGCGGATGGGGGAAGAGAAAGCGAAAGGAGCTTTGGAGTTCTTCGAAAAGAATTCCGAACTTTTCCGCGGCGTCGCCTTCAATCCGGAAACGGAGATCGCCGGCGCTGTTTACGCGGACGAAACGCGCCTTACGTTCGTCTCTGCACGATGCGTGCCGGACGGTTACGCTCTGGAAAAAGAGTTCCTGGCGGTCGCGGAGCACATGAAGAAGAAAAAGGGAGAAAAGTTCGAGAAGCACGTGCTTGATGCGAAACGTATGGAAGACGGCGAAATGCACATTTACTTTGCGAATTTCGTTCCGAAAAAACCGCTGCCGGAAAATGTGAACGCTCTGTTCAACGGCAAAGTGCCGGCCTGCATCATCTTTACTCCGAATGCGGTATACCATGCGCTCGGGACCGACGCGCTGGAAACGGTCAAGAGATGCATTTCGAATGAAACGCAGAAGAGCACGGCCCCGGTCTTCACTCTGCGCATCGCGGCACAGAATGTCGTGACGGTCGCAGGCGCCTGCGAGAAGATCCCGGCGGAACTTCTGGAAAAACTCGCCAAAGTGGGGGAGGCGGAAGTGACGCTCCAGGTCAATTCCCTCGCGAACGGTGTGGAAGTCGTGACGGAAATTCCGGCAAAAATCCTCGAAATGCTGGTCTTGGCCCGCGATGCTGCCGAAAAATAAAATAGCGGGAAAGGTCCGGATCGGAAAAAACTGCTGATCTGGACCTTTTTTATTGCCTTTTTTATTTCCTGTTTCAAATTTTGATTTTTGTGAGAAAGTCATGAAATTTCATTTTGTCTTTTTCCTTGCGCTGTTCTGTGTTGTGATACAGACTCCTGCTTTTGCTCTGAATGTGACGAACTATTCCGACGGCACTGTCATCGACTATCCGGTCGCGCTGATTTATGGAACTACGGAAGATGCGTCACTAACAGAGATCCAGTGCGAAAACACTTCTTCGCAAAAAAGCACGCGCGTCCTGAACGGGTCGGCTTTTGGCGGGCGATTCAAGGTTTTGGCGGAACTTATTCCGGGAGAAAATACGCTCGTGCTGAAAAGCGGGCCGGAAGAAAAAACGCTGAAGCTCACGTACCGGAAGAACGAAAATCCGCTCGTCGTGCGCATGATCTACATGACGGACTCCACCGGAAATACGGAATTTCAGTCGCAGAAAAAAGACGATCCGCAGAATTTCCGCGGGAAACTCGACACCGCCGCCAAGCTGATGCAGACCTTCACGGCCGAACGCATGAACGATGCCGGATACGGACGGAAGACGTTTAATCTGGAGCTGGACGAAAACGGCGACGTCATCGTTCACGTCGTCAAGGGAAAGCTCACGGCCGAAGAATACTATCGGATCCAGGAAGAGCACGGCGACGGTCAGTGGTACGTCACGGTCTATGAAGAACTCCGCGAAACGTACCCCATGGCGCAGGCTCGCAATCTCGTGATCCCGGCGTATTCCCGTTTCGTTCCAGGGAAAAACATCATCCCCGGACATACGGCACTCGGCGGCAGCGCGGGGCTGGCGATGTTCGGAAGCGCGAACATCTTCACGTGGCCGGATTCTCTGAATGAAGTCACGGCCGCGTTTCAGGACTCGACGCCGATCGACCGGGCACATTTTCAGGACGATTCCGTCGGAAGAAGCTGCTTCTGGGGTGCTGCCTCCACGACGATGGGAGCCGCTCTTCATGAGATCGGCCATACGTTTGACCTGCCGCACTCCAATGACGTGCAGGACATCATGCTCCGCGGACACGACCGGTTCAATCGTGCGTTCCTGATGCGGGAAGCACCGCACGCATACAATCCGGAATGGTACACGTTCCGCGACGATGAGATCGCGCTGTGGGGACCGAAAAACGCTCCGCAGCTGAATTGGAATCCCTACTTTCAGGACGGTGCGCCGACCGAGCGAAACGGAGAAAAAGTACACATCGAGATGGACCACCAGACCGGGATCCTGACCGTTAAGGCGGAGGATGGGATCCAGTTCATCGGCTGTGTTGCGGACGATCCGCGAGTTTGGATCTGGACTCCTGAAATGGACGCGGACGCAGAAAAACCGATCCGGGAAAAAACATTCCGTTTCTGGGATATTGCCGGCAAGACCGCGCCGGAAGGGGAACATTTTGAATTCTTCGCCTGCGACGCGAATTACCAGAAAGCGGGAGTCAGCCTTCAGGTCGTTCGTCAGCAAAAGAATGACGAAAAATAAACGCGGAAACGTTCAGCAGTTTCCAGTTTCATTGATCTGCAGATTTCTCGGAACTGCGGGATATTGAGAGTGCCTTTTGGGAGCGTTGATCCTCCGAAGAGGCACTTTTTTATGGAGTGCTTGACGGCGGTTGAGGACGAGTGCCTGCTCGGCCCGGAAATTTTCATCAATTTCAGCAGATTCGCTTGACAAAAAACAGAAAAAAGTTAAAATAAGATCTCCAAAGATGCGTTCTTTTGCGTGTCTGGAACGTTTCAAGTTCAGGGACGGCCCTGAATGGAGTGTGCATCCGGGGACGGCCCCGAAAAATCCAGTGCGAAAAGGAACGTTTATGAGCTGGATCTTTCTTCTTTTGGCGGCGTGTGCAGAGATCGGATTTGTGCTGGAGATGAAACTTTCAGACGGTTTCAGCCGGCTCGGTCACGCGGCCGCGTCGCTTTTCATCATGTGTCTGGGCGTCTTTTTCCTCTCTCTGGCGATCCGGAAGATCCCCGTCGCCACCGCTTACGCGATCTGGACGGGACTCGGGATCGTCGGAACGGCAGTGCTGGAGATCTGCTTTTTCGGTGCGCCGCCGTCTGCCGCAAAACTCTTCTGCATCTTCCTCATCCTCTGCGGTGCCGCAGGATTGAAGCTGCTTTAAGTGCAGAAAATGCCTTCCGGGTGAAGTTTCCGGAAGGCAAGATCAGGCTGCGGCAAATGACTAAAAATCAGACCTGCGGGATCTCAAATCCCTTACGCTGTTTGCGAGACAGGAAGGACTGCGCCAGCGGATCGTCCACGATGCATTCGTTGACCGGATCCCAGCGGATCTCCCGTTTCAGGCGCGCGGCGATCCCGCAAAGGTGCGCAATGTTCATCGCCTGCACGTGACTGACCGGATCGGAAATGCACGGTACACCTTCCCGAATACTGCGGTACAGGTAGGCTTTGTGGTCATTCATCGGAGCAACGCCGTAAAGCGCGGTCTTGTCCTCATCGGTAAACTGACCGTCGTCCCATTTCTCTTCGATCGGTTTTCCCGTGATCCGTCCGCGGTCCACAAAAATACGGCCTTTCGTTCCTTCGAAAAGGATCCCGTTGTCCGCACGGGTCGTGATGTGCATTTCCAGACCATTTTCGAAACGGCAGGTAAAATCGAATTCATTCGGCGTATTGTACATCCGGTCCGTATCCGGCATTCCTTTTTCATCGTATCCGCAGAGGGCACGGGAATCACGTCCGTCGATGGAGATCGGCCCCGCGCCTTTCTTGTCCATATCAAGCGCCCAGAGTGCGATGTCGATATGGTGCGCCCCCCAGTCTGCAATGATGCCGCTTGCATATTCGAACCAGTAGCGGTACATCCGGTGGCAGCGTTCCGGAATGTACTCCGTCCACGGAGCCTGACCGAGCCACTGGTTCCAGTCAAGTTCCGCCGGAACCGGAGCCGGAGAAAACGGTTCGTAGTGTTTGTTCGGTTTGGGCTCGTCAGGAAGTCCGACGATGACTTTTCGAATATCTCCCAAAAGTCCCTTTCGGCAAAAATTCACCGCCCGGACAAAGAGGTCAATGAACGAACGCTGCTGAGTGCCGACCTGGAAGACTTTCTGGTATTTCTCGTACGCACGGCGAATGACGGCTCCTTCCTCGACAGTAAGCGTCAGCGGTTTCTGACAGAAAACGTGCTTTCCTGCCATCAGGGCTTCCACCGCGATCTTCACGTGCCAGTGATCCGGCGTCGCGCAGGCCACCACGTCGATGTCGTTCCGATCCAGGATCCTGCGGTAGTCTCCGTAACGGTTTTCCGACGCGATATTGAATTTATCTGCCGTACCGTTAAGATGTCTTTGATCGACGTCGCACACAGCCGCCAGCTCACCATACCGGGCGTGTCCGTGGGCATCCCAGTAGCCCATGCCTCCTACGCCGACGCACCCGATGCGAATGCGGTTCGACGGCGCGTTTTCGCCTCGCGCACAGGGAAGGAATGCCGGGACACTCAAAACCGGTGCCAGCGAAAGAGCAGAAACAGATGATTTCAAAAAATGACGGCGTGTATAGGGGGACTTCATGGCAAAATTCCTATCAAAAAAATGGGATCATGCAAATTAGGAAGTTTGGAAACTTCCAATGAAAAAAACCTCCCTAAGTATAAGGAGGTTTCCAAATATCAGGCGATACTACTGGTACGAAACGACCTCGCCGTCCGCGCGGTTTCCGAGATGCTGGTGCGCTTCCAGGTCGATACTGTAGGAAATGCGCTGTACGGAACCATCGCAAAAGACGAATCCCAACGCTCCGGCATGAGGGCTTCCGAATTGCTGACGGGCATTGATGCCGTTGCGGTCCTGAAGGGGAGCGAGTTTCGTCCCGCGGCTGTTGTCCGGGTCTGCGCCGCAGAATACACCGCTGTCATCGCAGCAGCAGGAAGTTTCGTACACCTCCGGCCTTCTGAACTTTTCTCCGACCAGATACGTGTTGGAAGTTCCATCGCGGATCTCACCGAGCGTGATCTCCGAAGTGGAAAGCATGACTCCGTTGAAGTTCTGAGTCGTGAAACCTTTATTGCTGTCCGCATCCGCATAAGATCCGGGACATCCTGACGTGTTGACGGCGTCGGTATCGCCATAGTTGGAGGCATAATCTCCTTTTGCCAATTCTGAGGCACTGTTGCAGTTCTTCGTTGGCGAATTGGTGGCCTCATAGAGCTTAGGCGTTCTACGGGACGGACAGTTGAAGACGGAAAGGGGAGTCTGATTTGCCCGTGTGATCTCTGCTTTTGCGGGAGTCGACCGATTATTGTTCGAGGTGGACTGGAAAAGCGCGTTCTGTTCCAGGAACGGCAGAAGGGAGAACGTCCATCCGCCGGGCTGATGCTTTCCAAATCCGCGGTCTGCGTCCCCAGCCCAGCCGCCCATCCAGCCGGCAGACGGGAAAGACTTGACCTGGGATTCGTAGTTCAGCGATGCCAGACCAAGTTGCTTCAAATTATTGCTGCACTGCATCTGACGGGCAGCTTCGCGCGCCTGTTGAACGGCTGGCAAAAGCAGTCCCACGAGCATTCCGATGATCGCGATGACGACCAGGAGCTCAACGAGAGTAAACGCATTTTTCTTCATAAAAAATCCCTTAAATGAAAAATAAGATCCCCAAAATGTCTCCTAATTCCCGAGACGGAAATTGGTCTCAGGAACGCTTTCTTCTCCAGAGAAGCAGTCCCATCCCCGTCACGAGCAGGAGCCAGGTCCCTGGTTCCGGCACACCATTAGCAAACGCGAATGTGGAACCCGCCGCGAGGTTGAACGCCGTGAGGTCGTAGTTCATGTACGCCAGCCCGTCGATATTCAGCGGAATGTCGGTGAAGGTCACGGAAGCATCCCCAGCCGTGACGCCGATCCCGCTGTTTGCGTCTGCCATCTGGTCGGTCAGCCAGAGGACGAGTTCATCGACGCTGCCTTCTCCGGAAAGCATCATGATCAGGTCCACTTCCGTTTCCGGAGTTCCAGAGAGAAGGACCCAGCCGGATTCGCCAAGTTTGCCCGCTCCGAGTAGTGAGCCGTTGATCGTGGCGGTAGACGCGAGCTGACTTTCATCCAGAACGAGCCGGATGGATTTTTCATCCTTTTCGAGTTCCCACGCGCCGTCTTCGGTGACGGAGGCCGGATTCCAGTTCAGCGTGCCTGCGGCAGTGAAAAGGTCCGCCGTCGGCAGTGCGCTCATGAATGCCGCGCCGTCGTAGTAAAAACCGGTCGTATCAACATGGATCTGACTGTCTACTGTTACGTTTCCGCGCGCCTGAATGTTCGAGACCGGCGAGGAGGCCGTACCGTCGGCGTTCATTTCGAGACGTTCGGAAGTGAAGTTGACTTTTCCGGAACTTTCCCACTCAAGATCGTTGACGTTCCACACGGTGTCGGAACCGGTGATGTTCAGCGCCGCACCGGCCTCAGTCGCAGTTCCTGCCCAGTTGTGAGCCAGGCGAGCTGTTCCGTTCACGATGATCTCACCGCCGGAGATGTTGATGTCTGAGTAGTACCCAAATCCGAGACGCAGGTCATTGGCGACTTCCAGCCGGCCGCCCGTCATGATGAACGTATTGCGAGGATCACTTCCGTGAGCGTTTTGACCAAGAGAGAACCATGGAGTCTTGATCATTCCGGAGTGCAGCTCGATGATGGTGCCGGTCGTGCCGTCATCGCGGACAGTCGAGTTGGCGTCGATGACCAGATTGTACCGGTTATTGAGCGTACCGCCGTCTACGACGAGTTTGGCCTGGGAATTATTGGCGCCGATTCGGAGATCCGCTCCGGACGGACCGTTGACCGTCCCGCCCGTGATGTACATTTCGGCGACCGCGTCTGCATCGCCCTGTCCGAGCCATGTGGTTTTGTCGAGGGTGAGCGTTCCGCCGGTCACGTTGATGACGGCCTTACCTTGATCGCCGAAAAAACTTTCGTTCTTAACGTGAAGAGTTCCGTCAGAAACATTCAGCGTACCGACGCCGCGATCCCCTTTGCCGACGAAGAAATTTTTCTCGAATGTGGTCGTACCGCCCGCGATGTTCAGGATCCCGATCCCGCCCTTGCCGTTTTTGCCGGTGTGGCCGACTCCGGATTCTTCGGTAAAGTTCACCGTACCGCCGGTGACGGTCATCGAGCTGGATCTCGTGGTCAGCGCGCCGTTTTCATTATCGTATTCCGGGTTTCCGCCGACGTAAAGATTCGTTCCGTCCAGCGTTCCTCCGGAGACGTTCAGTTCCGAACCGCCTGCAGCTTCCGGGAAGGTTCCGACGAAAACTTTGGTACTGTTGACGTCTGCCGTTCCGGAGATGTTCAGGATCCCTTTTCCGCGGCGTCCGACACCAAAGTAACCTTGCGTATTGAGCTGACCGCCGGAAATAGTCCACGTTCCGGTCCCGCGTTCGCCGATGTTGATCCATCGGGTGCTGGTGAACGTGCCGCCGGTCTGGTTCACGATGCCGGTCCCATTGTTTTCGCCGACGTGAACGTCATTTCCGGAATTGAAGCTGATGTTGGCGTCTCCGCTGATATTCAGTGTTCCGTTCGTACGGGTCCCGATGTAGAAACATTGCCCGTTGAGATTGAAATCAACGTTTCCGCCCGTCACGTTCATGACGCCGGTCCCGCCGGAACCGAGGCAGACTTCTTTCGTGAAGGTCGTGTCGGCCGAGATGTTGAGATAGCCGGTCCCGCCGGTATTGTCGCTTTTCCAGCCTCCGACGTGGATCTTGTTGTTGAAGGCGTTCGTCCCGCCGTTGATGTTCATCGTGCCGACCGCCCCGGAAGTCCATCCGACGAAGATCTCATTGTTGAACGTATTCGTTCCTCCGGAGAGCGTCATCGTGCCGTTTCCGCCCGAGGCAGTTCCAAGATTGACGCGCTGACCGAAAGTATTCGTTCCGCCGGAGAGTGCCAGCGTACCGTTTCCGCCTGCGGCAGTTCCCACGTTGACGAAACTGTTGAATTGAGCCGTTCCGCCGGTGAGGTTCAGCGTCCCGTTTGCCTGATCCCTGTGTCCGAGGTTGAGGTCTGCGTCAAACACGACATTCGCGGTGCCGGAGACCGTCATGGTGCCCTGTGCGCCGACTGCACCGCCGAAATAGACGACATTTTTAAAATTCGCGGTCCCGCCGGAAAGGTTCACTTCCGCGATGTTTTTGTTTCCGGTGCCGGTACTGCTGTTTCCATTTCCGAGGTAGAACTCCCCATTGGCGACCCAGGCACCGCCGGTCTGATTCACAACGGAACGCTGCTCGACTCCGGTAACGTCCGAACCGAACGCAAAGTTGCCGACGGACAGTTCGTCGTTATTCGTGAACGTTCCGCCGTTGATGTTCAGCGTGGAAGTTCCGAGATACGAGGAAGAGGCTCCTGATGCGCCGCCAACGTAGGAATACGCATTCGTCGTCAGCGAACCGCTGTTGAGCGTGATGTCGGAGTTCTTCGACTTGCGCACTTCGTATCCGATGACCATGTGGTCCACCGTGACGTCGGAGTTCGCGATGGTCATGTGTCCTTCGCCGCGTCGTCCGACGTAAAGCTGCTTCACGTTGGTGAAGATCCCGCCGTCAAGATGATAGTACGCGACACCGCCTGGAGTCTCGCCGACGTTCAGCCAACGGTTTCCGGAGGCAGTGTTAGAGAACTTAAGCGTTCCGCCGGTGTGATAGATGACCATCCCATTGCTCAGCGTGTAGTCGGTGCCGGTAATGACGCGCGTTCCGCCGGTGTGGTTGATCGTCATGCCGCCGAGATTCACCGTACCGGAAGTGACGGTCCCGGAATCGATATTCACCGTATCGCCGGAAGCCGGAGCGCGGGAAGAGGGTGAGCCGTTCACGAGCCAATTTGAGGCAGAGCCCCACGTGGAATCCGAGCCGTCCCAAGTCAGCGTATCCGCAAAAAGCAGAGCGGGACTGAGACATCCGGCGGCAAAAGCGGACACGATCAACTGTTTCAGTGTCTTACGGGGAAGGCATTTCATGAAAAACCTCCAATTGAGCAAGTAAACTACTTCAAAAAACTCCACATCATTTAGTATGTACCATTTTCTTTTTTTGTCAATGCGGATTTTAAAATTTTTCCCAAAAAACATCGATTTTAAATACTGCAGTTGGAAGAATTGTTAAATATTGTTCATTTTGCTTGTTTTGAAATGTGGAAATTCTTTTTTCTTCGTTTTGTCTCCCTTGTTTTTTCATCAGATTCTGCTATATTTAAAACGAAAGTTCCCTCCCGTTAAATTTTTGAAGCAGAGGTGTGTTTATGAGTAAATACGATCTTTCCAAAATAGGGTTTCGAGGCGTATTGGGGATCTTGTGCCTTCTTTCCGTCTCGCTGGGGCTGCGTGCCTCCGTCATTCAGGCAGAGGCAGTTTCCGCAGAGGCAGTTCCGGCAGAGGCCGTTCCGGTAGAGGCCGTTCAGGCAGAGGCCGTTCAGGCAGAGGCCGTTCAGGCAGAGGCCGTTTCAGCAGAGGCAGTTCCGGCAGAGGCCGTTTCAGCAGAGGCAGTTCCGGCAGAGGCAGTTCCGGCAGAGAGTTTTTTGCGTGACGGTACGCTGGATACGCTCGGTGAAAACGGTTCTCCGTGGCGGATCCTTGGTGATCTTGAGTCCGGAGAGGTCCGCATCGTCACCCATGCGGATGGAAACCGGACTTTGCGCGTCTGCTCTCATGGGAAGGCGGGAACTCGCGGCATGGTGCAGTACGTGCATTTCGAGACGCCGTGTATGGAGCCTCTGGTATTTGGCGGCAGCGCGCTCGTTCACGAAACGGCAGAGCCGGTCCACGGAGCAAAGCGTCAGGATTTTGACATTTACCTGGACATTTTCTACGAAGACGGCACGCCTCTGTGGGGACAGAAAGTCCGTTTTGAGCTTTCGGGCGATGAATGGCAGAAAGATCAGAACATCATCTGGCCGGAAAAGCCGATCAGAAAAATCGAGTTTTTCGTTCTCTTCCGCGATTTCTCCGGAGATGTGGAGTTCGACGACATTTTCCTGAAAACGCACACGATGGATCTGGAAACGATCCGGCTCGCCGGGGGACTTTCCGGCGACGGGAGCATCCTGGCGTCCGGCCGATTCCTCTGGCATTCCCGTTTTCTGAAGGACGATTTCCGCTGCGAATTTGCGGAATTGGTCCATGGCGATCCACGGCAGGCCGTCCAGGTCCCGGTCGTCTGTCACAAGGACGGGATCCCGCATTTTCAGGCAGCCGGACGTCCCGCAGAGACCGGCGGAGTGAAGACGTTCCGTTTACGGGTATGGCATGAAGGGGAACTCGCGATGGAGAAACTTTTCCAGTGCGATACGTCCGAAAGAAAGATCAATGGTCAAGCCGGCGGTCTGCTTCTTCAGCTCGAAAGCTCTATGCGGCGCGTCTATCTTGAGGATCTTCCCGAGTACGGCAAAGAACTTCCCGGCCGGCCCGAAGAACTTGAGGCGAAACTCGATCTTGCCCGCGGGGAATCGGAAAGTTTCCAGCTCACCGTTCTTTCCGGAAAGGAGATCCCGGCAGTCGAGCTCACGTTCAGCGATCTGGTCTCCGTGCAGGATCCAAACGTGAAACTCCCGGCAGATTCGTGTGAATGGCAGCAGGTCGGCTACATCAAAACGCCGAAGATCACGGAGCACTCCGCAGAAAAAAGCGGCCTTCCGCTCTGGTTCCCGGATCCGCTTCTTGCGCGGAAGACCGGTTTCGTTCCGGCGGATCAGAGAGTCTCTTTCTGGGTGACGGTCAGCTCGCGGCAGGATACTCCGGCAGGCACGTACCGCGGAACTATGACCTGGAAACCTCTCGCAGAAGGACGGAACGCCGTCGAGATCCCGCTGGAAGTCACCGTCTGGCCCGTCACGATCCCCGTCGAAAATCATCTTGGGAGCGCGTTCGCTCTGATGGATGGTTTCCTGCAGAAAGTCTACGGAAAAGATTGCGATCTTCCGAAGATCCGCCGAGCGTACGGAGATCTCATGCTTCGGCACCGATTGGCTCCGGAAGGGGACATTTCGCGCACGGAGATGCCGTCTCTCGAACTGCTCCAGGAGTGGAAAGACCGCGGACTTGGCCCGTTCAATATTCTGAACATGGCGGCGGAACGGGGCGAGCGGGCGTGGGTCTGTAACTCGGATCCCTCTTTCTACACGCCGGAAATGCGTGAGAAATTCCTAAACCAGCTTCGGCCGTACGTGGAAGAACTGCGCCGCCTGGGACTCTCGGACCGCGCGTACATCTACACTTTCGACGAACGCGGTGAGGAGTACCATCCGATCATGACGGAATTTTTCGGCATGGTGAAGGAAAACTTTCCGGAGATCGCCACTTTCACGACTGCGTACATCGGAACGGATACCGAACTGCTGAAAAAACTGAACGTGGACTGGACCTGCCCGCTCACGTCGGTCTACGATTTTGAGGAGGCGGAGGAGTGCCGCAGAAATGGTCAGAAAGTCTGGTCCTACATCTGCTGCGGTCCAAGAGAACCGTACGCAAACATCATGTTTCGTTTCCCGCTGATCGAAAGCCGGATCCTCGGCTGGCAGGCATTTGAACAGAAGTACGACGGTCTGCTCTACTGGGGCGTAAACATCTGGAGCCACCCGCAGAACAAACCGATGGACCCGAACGAAACGCTTTTCTTTGACTGGCCGGTCGACTGGTGCTTCGGCGGCACGTGGATCTACGGTGACGGACGCCTGCTTTACCCGAACGTGGACGGTACGGCGCTGGGAAGTCTCCGAATGGCGAATCTCCGTGACGCTTACGAAGACTACGAGCTGCTTTGGATGCTTCGGGAAAAAGATCCGGAACTCGCAAAGAATCTCTGCGCAGAGGTCTTCACGACGCCGACCGATTTTACGCGCGATCCGGAAACACTTGCCGGCGCACGCCGAAAGATCCTGGAAGCACTCACCCGGTCTGAAACGCCCCAGGGATCCGGACCGGACGCGAGAAATTAAAAAAAGGAGTCCTCTTCATGAATCCGACGTTTCAGATCTTCACACTTGGGTGCAAGGTCAACCAATACGAAAGCGAGCAGATCCGGCAAACGCTCTGCCGCGCGGGGTTCGTCTGTCTGGAAAAGAACGGGCGAACGGCAGAAAACTTAGAAAGCTCAGAAAACGCAGAAAATACCGTCCTGGATTGGCTTCTGGTGAATTCGTGTGCCGTGACGCAGGAATCGGAAGCGAAATCCCGAAAGCTCATCCGTCAGGCCGTCAAACGCAGCGCGCCGCGGAATGTGCTCGTTTTTGGCTGCTCGGCAGAAAAGGACGTCCGTCAGTACCTTGAGATCCCGGGCGTGACTCATGCCGTCACGGGCAAAGCACACGGCGGAAACCGCGTCGCGGCGGTCCTCGAAACCATGGGGATCCCGGAAGAACTCTGCGTTCAGTCGCTTGGGGAAGGTCTCCGTCAGTTCGGCGAACGGCATCGCGCGTACGTCAAGATCCAGGACGGATGCCGGCAATTCTGCACGTACTGCCTCATTCCGCATCTGCGAAACGAGCTTTCGAGCGTTCCGGAGGATGAAGTCGTTTCGGAAGTCCATTCCCTTCTGCGGCGCGGATACCGCGAGATCATCCTCACCGGGATCCACCTCGGATACTACGGTCTGAATCCCCGAAGCAGAACACAGAGCCGCTGGCTCGAAGAGGACCGAAAGCGTCCGCGGGAAACGAACTTGACGCAGCTGATGGGGAGACTGGCCGAAATGGAGGCGGATGGGCTTGGTCTCTGCGATTTCCGTTTGCGGCTCTCCAGTCTGGAAGCGCACGAAGCGGGAGACGATCTTCTCCAGATCATGGCGGCGCACCGGAAACGGATCTGCCCGCACCTTCACCTTTCCATGCAGAGCGGCTCCCCGACGGTCCATCAGCGGATGAATCGGCCGGGAACGGTCGAGCAGTACGTCGAAAGGTGCGAGTCCGCGAAAAAGATCCTCGATCAGCCGGCGCTCACGACCGACATCATTGTGGGTTTTCCGGGAGAGACCGAGAAGGAATTTCTTGAGACCTGCGAAGTCGTTCGGCATATCGGTTTCTCGAAGATCCACATTTTTCCGTTTTCCGCACGTCCTGGAACGCCTGCGGAAAAAATGGGACCGGCCGTCCCGAAAGAAGAAAAGCATCGGCGGGAACTTCACCTCGCGGAGCTGGAAAAAGAGATGCGCGAGCGTTTCGTGCAGAGTCTCGCCTCTCGAAAAGGGCAGTACCTCATCGAACGCTTTCATCCCGAAACGCAGACCGTAACGGGGACGTCCGAGTACTACCTTCAGTCGGAATTTCCCGGTTCCGCCGATGACGTCGGGCAGTTCGTCACGCGCTGAAAATCGTCACGCGCTGAAATTTCATTCCGTTTTTCGTTTCCGTTCCTTCACGATTTGGACTTTTTTCAATTTACCCATTTTTCAATTTACCCATTCCCAAAAGAGGACGTTTTTATGAATCGCCATGATGCCTGGTACGGGCATTTTGATCTGCTGCAGAATCAGCATAAACTGTCGTTTGATCCGGAACTGGACCAGATGAAGACGATCGCATCCGGCTTTTCCATGTTGTTCTTGGGTTCTCTGTTTTCGCTGCTGATCCAGATGCCGATCGCTCTCGCAGAAAAGATCCACGGCAAGGGGATCGAAGAACTGATCCACAGCGTGCCCGATTTTGAACTTTTTCTGTCCGTCCTTTACATCGGCTACGCGTTCCTGACGGTATTTCTGGTCGGTTGGGGAACTTGGCAGATCTCGCGTTCTCCCCGCGGAATGGAGAGGCACCGTACCGGCTCGTGGATGTTCATTTCTTGGACGGTCGGAGTGGTACTGCATCTCACGGCAGTCGTCGGCATCCTGGTCCTGTTTGCGCTTCACCCCGAAAAAGATTTGAATGATCTCTTTCTGGTCAGAGTGCTGAATGCGGCCTCCTGGCTTGGGAGGGGCCTGATCTACATTGCGGGAGTCCTTTTCTTTCCCTATGCGTTCAGTTTGGCGAATATCGTGCCGGAATCCCGCAGCTATTCGGCTTTGGAGAGTTCCGTGTATGGTCTGGGAGCCTACATTTTGTCTCTCATGAGCCTTCCCTTCCTCGTGACGGCTGACATTGAGGCGATGGGCTGGATCTGGATCACGGTCACGATGGGATTCTATTTTTGGTTTCTCATTTCCCTGCTCTGTGCGTATCGGTTCCTTGCGTCAGACCTGCGCAAGTACGTGAAGAGGGAGGAGCGCAGAGAAATGGAGGAGCACAGAGAAATGGAGGAGCACAGAGAAATGGAGGAGCACAGAGAAATGGAGGAGCACAGAGAAATGGAGGAGCACAGAGAAATGGAGGAGCACAGAGAAATGGAGGAGCACAGAGAGGCGGAATGAGCTGTCCGGAGACGGTCTTTTTCGCCAACGGCTGCGGAAAGTTAGAAAAAAGGGGCACGGTCACACGCGCCCCTGCGTTTTTTTAGAAACGGTCTTAGAAACGTTTCGTGATTCCCGGTTTCGGGCACTCGTAGTTTCCGTTTTCGTCGGGCATGATGTACGACGGACCGTTGAAGTCGAGCGTGTCGAGGTTCGGACAGAGCTCGTACGTCGAGTTCCAGGCGGTGTCCCACGTGACTTCCTTTCCGGATTCCATCGCCATTCGTCCCATGATGCCCGTGAAGTTGGATTTCAGGCAGAATTCCACGTCTTCGCAGGGGAGATCTTCACGGATCATCTTCGCCAGACGATCATGCTCTTCCTGGTAGGAGTCATTCCGCGGCGCTTCCGACTTCCAGATGACGTCCTCATTCACGGCCCGGTAGCCTTTGTAGATCTTCGGTTCGCCGATGCCTTCGCCGACGATCGCCATTCCTTTCGTTCCGCGGATCACCGAGCGGAAACTGCTCCATGTGTTCGCAATGTGACGGACCTGCATGACGAGCTTCACGCCGTCGGGGAATTCATAGTCGCAGACGATGTAGTCCTGCATTTCGTCCTTTTCGGTACGGCACTGACGTCCTCCAGTCCCCTGGACCCACGTGGGATGCATTCCTTTCGACCAGCAGCAAATATCGAGATTGTGGACCATCCAGTCCACGCACGGCGTGCCGGACATCCAGGTGAAGGAATTGTAGTTTCGAAGCTGATTCTGAAGCGGCGTCCACTCATCGCGCGGATTCCATCGGCACGGACCATGGAGACGGTAGACGTAGCAGGAGAGGATGTCGCCGATCTCGCCGTCCTGGATCTTTTTGACGGTCTCTTCCGTTCGGAAGTACTTTCGATTATTCAGTCCCGTAATGATCTTCAGGCCTTTTGCTTTGGCCATTTCCCACGCGGCAAAGGAACGCTTGAGAGTCGGAGTATCGACGCCGAACGGCTTTTCGAGGAAAATGTGGACTCCGCGCTGTGCTGCGTATTCAAAGTGCATGGCACGGAATGCCGGAGGTGCAACGAGAAGCGCAAGGTCGATCCCGGGACGGAGACAGTCGATCGCTTTTTTGTATGCGTCCAGGCCGGAGAAGATCGTGTCGTCGGTAAATGTGCAGAGTTTGGACTTTTCTGTGTCAGCTTTAAGTATCTGCGCGAAACCTTTGGCTTGATCTTCAAAAGCGTCCGCGATCGCGACGAGTTCCACGGGGCCTTCTTGGGTGCTGAGAGCCTGGAAACAGGCACCGCGTCCGCGTCCGCCGCAGCCGATCAGAGCGATGCGGATGGTGTCGGAGCCGGCAGCGTGTACGCGCGGAACAGAAGAAAGGACGGAAGCCGCCGTCACGGCAGCCGCACTGGTTTTCAGAAAATCACGTCGGTTGGTGGGCATGGAAAGTTCCTTTCTGAGGGTAAAGGATCAAAGTTTCGATTTGCCGGATGTGCGTTCGAGCATTACGGAAATGCGCGAAGCATCAGACGGACCGTGGGAGGGAAAATTTGAGGGGTGTGCAGAAGTGAGGACCTTGAGCACGATCTCATTATATCATGTATCGGGAAAGTTTTCAAGCCGTGAAATGGAATTTTGGAGATTTTTCATAAAAAATAAAAGGCTCTTCCGGAAAGTGCGTACCTGTTTGGGCCGCGATCTTTACCACTGAAAGCACAGTACAGAGGAGGTGCAGAGAGACACTAGACACTGAAAAGGAAAAAAGAGGAAGGCTGGGAACGTCTCTTGACACGAATTTCACGAAAAACACGAAAAACACGAAAAGACGCAAAAGAATTTTTTACAATTAAAAAATGTTCGCGCACTCTGTTTTTTACTGCTTTTGGCATTAAGATCCGTGTTTCTCTGTGAGTTTTCCGTGTCTTCCATGTCTTCCGTGTCTTCAGCGGTGAAACTTGTGCGCCGTTTCCAGATGAACCAAATAAAAAGACCAGCCGGGGATGACTGGTCTTTTTTGAAAGAGGTTTCAAATTTACTCAAGATTGTTGGTCAATTCCGTGAAGTCTGGGACTTCCAGCGGCGAAATGTTCTGGAAGAGGAAAGGATCCATTCGTTTTGCGGCCGCGAAAGCGATTTTCGCAGCGTTTGCATTTCCGTGTTTCCAGTACATGACCGCGATGTGGAATTGGCTGACCGCATTGTTGCGAACGATCAGAGTGAACTTGAGGTCTTCCATGGCCGTATCTGTTTTTTTGCGAACATTACTTCGCATGTATACGACCGCGCGCGCATCAAGGAGGAGAGGATCTTTGGGGTACTTCTTGATGACTTCGTCGATGAGCGCCACGGCACGATCCTGATCTTTTCCGGTGAGGGAGAGCAGAATTGCAAGCGAGTTTTCGATCCATGCGATCTGCGCCTCTTCAAACGGTTTGTCGAGGAGTGAATTGTAAATGGCGATGGCTTCATCATATTTTCCCTGCAGTTCGAGGATACGCGCTTCGAACAGCTGAACTTCGAGGATCTGAGGATCGTCTCGGAAGAGTACTTTGACGTACTCGTCGACCTGCTTGTATTCGTCTCGGGAGACGGTCTGTTTCGCATGACGGCATGCCATGTAGATCATGTTTAGCCGGCGTTTTGGATCGATCTTTTCCTGATTCGCCTGGAGGTACGCAAAGGCATTGGTGAATCCCTGCTGTCTTGAGATGAAGAGCATGAATTCTTCAATGAAGGCAGGTTCTTTTGCCGTGAGCTGGACCCAAATGTCGTTTGCGACGGCGGGGAGTCCCTCTTTTTCCAGCTCGATAGCGCATCGTCGGACCAGCGGGATGTCTTTGGCTTCAATGGAACTTGGGAAATGTTCTCTGAAGTATGCCTCCGCTTCCGTTTTTTTCCCGAGCCGCATGAGCGTGCGAGTGTTCTGGAGGATGGTGAGGAGGTTGTTTTCACCGGCGATGGATTCTAAGCGTCCAGCAAAGTTTCCGATGAGGGTGAGGTCCGCGTTCTGCTCCAGGAGCATATCGATGAACGTGCTGAGGTAATTCACGTTCGTTTCGTTTGAGGCGATGAGGTCCGCCATGATGCTCTGGTACTTTTCTTTCATGGTACTGGCATCCGGATCGAAACTCTGCATGAAGTAGAGTTTTGCGAGCAGGAAAATGTCCCTTGCGGAATGCGACGGAATGTTTTCCATGATCTCGATCGCGCGGCTGTTGTCCTCGGGATTGTTTCTTGCGGCGAGGAGCATCGCTTTGACTCTCATGTCTTCGATCGACTCCGGCTGCAGCGTGAGGTTTTCCTCCACGAGCTGGAGACCGAGATTCTGAAAATCGAAATTGGGGATCCCGCTGTAGACCTGTGCGAGGGAACGGCGGGTCCAAGCCATACGCTGGTCTTTCTTTTCAAGATCGAGCGTTGTGTCTTTGGCGATGATCTCGCTCATTTTCTGCAGATGCGGGATAGCGAGTTCCGGCTGCGTGGTCTGCATGTAAAACTGGCTGATGGAAAGCAGCACTTCCAGATCGTCCGGCGCCTGTGCGATCGCTTCTTTGAAGGCTTCGTCTGCTTTTATGGCGTCACCGAAGAGCTGGTGAGTCTTCGCCAGGCAGAGGGGGAGTTTTTCTGCCGGAACGTGTTTCGTGACGTTTGCGATAAATTCTTCCTTCGAAACATCAACGCCCTGGATCCTCTGGACCTGCAGGAGCGAGAGCCAGCCGTTCGGATTTTCAGGAGCGATCTCTGTGACTTTTTGGAACGCGGATTCCGCTTTGTGGAGATCCTTAGCGCGGAGGGCGATGTGTCCGATCCAGAGGAGATCTTTCGGATTGCTTTCATCGATGATCTCCGAGCCGCGTCGGACGGCTTCGTCTCCCTCGCCTGAATTTGCGAGAGCTTCGACACTCATCATCGCGGCGTCTGCGGCGAGATTGGCTTCGCGTTTCCGGTCGATCAGCTGTCGGACTTCCTGGTCGCGTTTCTGAACGTAGAGAAGACGGATGAGGAGGTTCAGCTGCTGCGTGGTGAGCGTTCCAAGCTGGTCAACGCGGTACAGGTAGTTGATGGCTGCGTCGAAATTCTTTTCAAGGATCGCGATTTCCGCCTGCGCACGCGGGATAAAGACCCAGCCGGTACGCTGCTGCTGCGCTTTCGTGAGGAGTTCTTTCGCGAGACGCAGTTTTTCGGGACTCTTCGTTTTCTTCGAGTATTCCCAAACCAGTTTTGTCGCTTGGCAGTAACGAGATTCGGGGGCACTTTCTCCGATCTCCTGCTCGATGCGTTTCATCTGGTCGTTCATTTTCCGTTCGTCATCGGATTTTCTGGCGAGGTCGAAGATCTGGATCTTTAGACCGATATTGTGCGGTTCCGCCTCCGCCAGGATATTGTAGATGCGGTCCGCTTCATTCAGTTCTTCGATCTGGATCCATGCGGTCGCGAGCTGTTTCAGGAGAAGTATGCGGGGCGTCTCCTGCATTTTGTCTGTGAATGTTTCGATCGAGCGCAGTCTTTCGGCGACGACGTCTTTCGCCGCCTGAGTTTTCGGCTTCATTTGTGAGATGATCCGGACTTTTGTGATGAGGAGTCCCGGAACGCTCTTTCCTTTGGCGATGGCGTCATCCAAAATACGGAGCGATTCTCCGAAGTTTTTCTGCTGTGCTTCGATCAGGGCAAGGTAGGAAACGAAGGTAATGGTGTCCGGATGCTTCTCGATCGCATCACGGAGCAGTGCCTTGGCTTCGTCAAATTTGTTCTGCTTGACCATCATCCGGATCGTCAGCAAAAGACCTTCCGGATTGTTCTGGTCCATGTCGTACTGGGCCATTTCCTGATTGATCTTGTCCCAGTTCTGTTCTTCTTTCGGTTTTGCCGCTTCTTTCTGCTGCAGAAGAGCGAAATAGAGCGTGCGCAGTTCGTGGAATTTCATGAACTTCTCTTTTCCGATCTTGTCGAGAAGTTCGTAGAGCTTTTCTTCCATCAGCGGGATGCGGCTCGCGGTGTGAAGCGCGTGGATGTACGCGACGTAAAGCGGGATGATCTCTCCCTCTCCGGCCTGCTTGATCGCATTGTCGAAAGCCTCAAACTGTTTATCGATCTGTCCAAGTTTCCCGTAGCAGAGAGCCAGCTGACGGTCCACGTAGACATTCAGCTGCGGCTGCTGGAATGCAGCGATCGTCGGACGAGCAAGTTCCAGTTTGTTCTTGGCGCTTTCCCATTTTTCTTCCGAGATCTCGATCGTAGCTTCGAAGAAACCGATGATCGGCGGCGGAAGTTTTTTGATCTCACGCAGTTTTTCGATCTCTTTTTTCGCCTCTGCCATTTTTCCGGATTTCAGAAGACGTTCAAACAGCTTCATGCGCTTGGAAAGGTTCTGCGGGTCGTCCGCGACGTCTCCCTGAAGAATGTCCAGGGCCGTTTCCGGTTTACCTTCCGCATCGGCCAGCTGGATCCCGAAATCGACCAGGTAGGGATTTTGCGGGACATCGACCAGCTGCTTCGAGAGTTCACGCGCTTTGTTGAGGCATTCGTGAGCCCGATCGTAGCGTTTGGTGTAAATGAACATTTTCGCGCCGGCGAGCAGTGCGTCGATGTTGTTCTGGTCGAGACGAAGCGCATTGATCGCCGACTCTTCCGCAAGCGCCATTCCGTCCATCTCCGGGTGCATGTAGAGGAAGATCGCCCGCTGAGCAAACGCCTGCGCGGAATCCTCATTGGACGCGACCATCGAATTCAGGTGCTGAAGCGCAAGGTCCGGCTGACCGCTGTCCTGAAAATAGCGCGCATATTCGATCCAGCCGGGGATGAAATTCACGTGGCGGGTCACGAGCAGTGACAGGGTGTCCGCCGCTTTGGAATCTTTGTTTCTCATGTAGCATTTCGCGGCTTCCAAAAGATATTTCGGTTCGTTTGGAAATTCTTTTGCCAACTCAATGTACGTTTGCGCCGCTGCGGTGGGGGCACCAAGAAGTATGCTGCATTTCGCCTTTGCTTCCTTAAGCGGAAGTGCGTGTGCGGCAAGCGTGCCGGGATCGAGATCTAGTGCTCTGCCGATCGCTCGCTGGCAGTTGACCAGATCCTGATGACTCTTGTTCGGCTGGTCAAGAAGATCTGCATAGGCAAGCGCCAGTTTCAATACGACATCCGTCTGTTTTTCTTCGTTACCGAGCTTTTCGACGACATGTCCAAGATTCGCACGGGCTTCTTCCATGTTGCCTTCTTCAAATGCTTTCATGCCGACATCATAGCTCTTCGCGACATGGCGTCCTTTCTGAATATGGTACGCCGCCAGTGCGCATGTGCCGCCAATGACAAGGATCGCGAAAAATATGATGACAAAACGGATATTCAGGCGTTTGGCTGCCATTTTGGGGTCTCCAAATTCTGTCTAGGAAATCGTTCTGTTAAAAATTCTCCTGCATGCGTCTTGCGTGAACGGAAAATTTCCTGTGTCTTGATTCGTTTGAAAAGGGACATACCTTTTCTGTGCAGGGGTATGCACCCTATCCAATGTATCGGTTTTTTTTATTCTGTCTCAAACAAAAACAGTGATTTTTTTCGTTTTTTTAGAAATAATCCGCATAACCGGTGAAATCGTGCCGATGCATTATTTCATCAGAGATGAAGAGGAAACGGTTATCTTTGGGGCCGATACTTTAAGTGAACAGGATGGAGAACAGGATGGAGAACAGGATGGAGAAAAATATTTTGGCGATCGATATCGGCGGGTCAAAAATGCTTGCCGGTGTTGTGGAATTGTCGAAAAATAGTGATCCTGCAGAAAAAGAGAGCGGATGGCGGAACCGGATCCTTTCGGCGGCCGGTGAGTCCCTTCCGCCGGCGATGACGGAGGACGCGATCTTGGAAAAGATCCGTTTTCTGGCTGCGTCTGCTCTTGAGAAATGTGCGGAAACGGATCCTGAGATCGTGATCGAGGCCGTCGGTGTTACGATACCGGGATTGGCGGACGAGCGGGTCTGGATCTACGCGCCGTTCTCGGGGATCCAGAATTTTCCGATAGCGGATGCGCTGGAAAAGGAATTCGGGAGACCGATCTTCATCGAAAATGACGTCAATGCCTGTGCCGCAGCCGAGGGACTTCTCGGGGCGTGCCGCGGGGTGCGCGATTTCATTTGGCTCACTATTTCGAATGGGATCGGAGGCGGGGTCGTTCTCGATGGAAGGATCTACCGCGGTGCGAAGGGGTTTGCCGGTGAGTTTGGCCATGTGTGTGTCGCGGAAGACGGAGAGCTGTGCGGGTGCGGAAAGCGAGGGTGTCTCGAGGCGGAATGTGCTGGACCGGGGGTCTCGCGTTTTTACGCACGTCTGACTGGTGAGGAGCTCCCTGCCTCCGAGATCGCAAAACGTGCCGAGAAGGGCGAAAATGCCGCGTTGGAAACGTTTCGGAGGGAGGGAAAAGTGCTGGGAATGGCGCTCGCGAATGCCGCGAACATCCTGAATCCGGAAAAGATCATCATCGGAGGCGGTGTGGCGCAGGCGTGGGACCTCTTTTATCCGTCGCTGGAGGAGACTTTCCGCAAGGAGATCTTTCGGCGGGCGAATGAAGACGTGAAGATCGAAAGGACTGCCTTAGGGTACGAAGCTGCTCTGCTCGGAGCTGCCGTTCTGCCGATCGCGAACGGAAAATGAATGCAGACTGAAAAAGAAACGCAGCAGGCGGCTTCGTGAAGAAACCGTCTGCTGTTCCGTTCCGTTTCATTGATTTCTGCACCCGATCATTCGGTTCCCGATCATTCGGTTCCCGATCATTCGGTTCCCGATCATTCGGTTCCCGATCCTGCCGCAAAGCGATTTCGGTTGGCTTCGAACAAAATATCGGTCCCCAGCGGCGCGAGTCCGCATTTCTGCATCATTTTGCAGAAGACCTCGGCCCCGCGGCGTTCTCTTCCGCTCAGGCGGTAGCGGATCTTTCGGAGAAGATAGTCGTGACAGAATGGGATATTCATTCTTCTGCGCATCGCTTCATGGATCGTGAGGACGTCCATCTCGATCTGACTTGCTCTTCGCGCCTCGTTAAAGAGCGTGGAAAGTCTCGCCTGGAATTCCGTATCTTTTGATGAAGTGAACCAGCTTGCATAGACGAACGGCAAACCGATCCACTGGGTCCAAAGGTGTCCCAAGTCGTAAATGCACGCGAAATGGTCGGAGTGGTGCGGGAGCGTCAGCGCTTTGTCGCCGATGAGCAGAATGCCGTCCAGCCCCTTTTCTTTGCATTTTTCGGCAAGATCCCGGCACGCAGACCCCTGCGACAGATCAATGTTTTCCGTTCCTCCGTCCGAGAGTCCCAGCGCCTCGCCGAGGTCGAATGGTTCGTATTCGCAAAAGGTCTTGAAGCGTTCTTCCAGGCAGATCCGGAGCATTGCATTGCTCGTGCGCGACGCGGGATCCAGACCGATCCGCTTCAGCTCTTTCAGGGGACGAAAGGCAGCAAATTCAACGCTGGCGACTTTTCCTTCGCTCGCGATGCAGACGTCCGAGACCTGCGTCAGTTCTGGATGCCGGAGCGCTTCTGCAAGCGGAATGAGCGCGGCGTCGTACTCTCCGTGTGCGAGACCGTCTGCCAAACGGGAGGGAGTATCGTACGTCACGTCGGCCTGAATGTTCAGTGCTGCCGCGATCTCCGAAAGTTTCCACGTCAGCGGGACCGCATTGAGAAACTGGACACTGCCGATCCGACAGGAGGTCGGGTCGAAGGTACAGCCGGCATCCTCTTGCGGAATTCCGGCATCCTTTGCCATGCCCGGCTCCAAATTTTCCAGTTCATTGGGAAAATGACTGACCATTTTTGGGGGTCCTCCTGTAAGTCTTTACGCCTGCCTGTTTTTCAGAAAAGGCCGGGAAATGCGGGCCTGCAGTAAAAAAGGACCTCATTTCCCGGCAGTTCCGGACGCTTCTATTTTGCCGGGATGTCTGTTTTGATGAAAAGTTCCTTCATCTGCTTCTCATCCACCAGTCCCGGTGCGCCGCTCATGAGGTCCGCAGCGCGTGCGGTCTTCGGGAAGGCGATGACGTCGCGGATGCTGTCCAGACCGGCAAAGATCATGGCGAGACGGTCCAGACCAAGCGCGATCCCTCCGTGAGGCGGAGCACCGAAGCGCAGCGCGTCGAGCAGGAAGCCGAAGCGGTCTTTTGCGGTCTCATCGTCGATGTTCAGAAGCGAGAAGATCTTCTTCTGCAGCGCGTTGTCATGGATACGGATGGAGCCTCCGCCCGCCTCGAAACCGTTGATCACGATGTCGTACGCAGCCGCACGGCACGCACGCGGATCGGTGTCCAGAAGCGCTTCATCTTCCGGAAGCGGCGCGGTGAACGGATGATGGACCGCCACCCAGCGTTCCTCTTCGCTGTCCCACTCCAGCATTGGGAAGTCCACGATCCAGGAGAAACTGAACGATTTCGGATCGTAAAGTTCCAGTTCTTTCGCCAAACGGCGGCGCAGACCGTTCAGCGCTCGGCAGCTCGTCTCGAATGTGTCCGCGATGATGAAGGCGATGTCGCCGTCTTCCATTTCCAGACGTTCTTTGATGCGTGCGATGAATTCCTCGTTGAAGAATTTTGCGATCGGAGCCTGAAGCGTTCCTTCTGCGCCTTTGAAGAACGCGAGTCCCTTCACGCCGAAGTTTTCCTTCGCCCAAGACGTGAGTTCATCGATCGCCTTGCGGGAGTATTTGTCCGCCGCACCTTTCGCGACGACCGCACGCACTCGATCTCCGGCGTCGGCAGTCCCGCGGAAGACGCTGAATTCGCACTCTTTCGCGATGTCCGTCAGGTCGATCAGCTCCATTCCGTAGCGGAGGTCCGGCGCGTCGTGTCCGTAGCGTTCCATGGCATCTGCGTAGCTCATTCTCGGCAGCGGCAGCTGAAGCTCGATCCCGAGCACTTCCTTCGCAAGACGCGCGATCAGGCCGTCCATCATTCCCATGACGTCTTCCATCGAGACGAACGACATTTCCATGTCGATCTGCGTGAATTCCGGCTGTCGGTCCGCGCGGAGGTCTTCGTCGCGGAAGCAGCGCGCGACCTGAACGTAACGGTCAAACCCGGCGATCATCAGCAGCTGCTTGTAGAGCTGCGGGGACTGCGGCAGGGCGTAGAATTTCCCGGCGTGTACACGGCTGGGGACGAGATAGTCGCGCGCGCCTTCCGGAGTGCTTCTTCCCAGCATCGGCGTTTCGACTTCCAGGAATCCAAGTTCATCCGTGTAGTCGCGCATGATCTTCACGATCCGGTGACGCAGAGCCAGCGCTTTCTGCATGTCGGGACGGCGCAGGTCGAGATAGCGGTACTGGAGACGCACGTCTTCGCTCGGAAGATCCGGAATGCTCGGCTGGACCGGCGGAACGTCGCTGCGGTTCAGGATCACGAGTTCAAGCGGACGGATCTCGATCTCACCCGTCGCGAGTGCTTTGTTTTCGCCGCCCTCCGGACGCTGGATGACTTCACCCTTTACCTGAATGACGAATTCCTGGCGCAGTGTGCGTGCTTTTTGGATGAGTTCTTCCGCTTCCTCCGGCGAATTTCCCGCTTCGGGCGAGAAGGTGATCTGCGTGATCCCGTAACGGTCACGGATCCAAAGGAAGGAAAGCCCGCCTTGGTCGCGCTGATGATCCACCCAACCGCAAAGGGTCACGATCTGTCCGGCATTTTCTTTGCGCAATTCACCGCAAGTGTGGGTTCTGTACACCGTATTCTCCTGTCTGTCTTTGAATGTGAATGAGATTCCGGAGGAACGTTCCAAAGAACGCCCGAAAAGAATGTCTGGAAAACTGTACCGGCCCCGGTTTCCGCATCTTTGCGTTTCCACTCCTTTACGATGAATGACGAGCCGCGGCGGAGGCCAGGTCCTGCAATTCGATTTTTCTATAGTTTACCCCAGAAGGAAAAAAACGCAAGGACGGGGGGGGGGATTTAAAGTAAAATTTTAAGCCTTTTCCCAAAAAGAATCCGTAAATGAAAAAGTTTTTCAAATTTTTTGGTTAAAATCATCGATGGGGGGTAGCGGTACAGGAGGTTTTGTGCTATACTAAAAATGTTTGAGCATTTAGGCTGCGGAAGTCTTTCGGTTTCTGACGGAGCCGCCTGCGGAAAGATTTTCTTTTTCCCCGCCTTTGTGACTGAAAGGAGAACTGAAAGGAGATTTGCCATGAAAAAGCGTTTTTCGCGCCGAAATATTTTGAAGACCGCCTCTGTTTCTGCCGTTTCCGCACTTTCCGCCGGGAGCGTATTGAGACCGGAACAGGCAAACGCGCAATTCAGCTGGATGAAACCCTCGGCTCACGCCAAACCTCACGGACCAAGCCATGTGCGGTTTTCACCGGACAGTCCGTCGATCCAGTATCATCGTGCAAACTGCGAACACTGCGGAGACTGCATCTCGGTCTGCCGCGATATTCAGACCGTTTATGGACATCCGGGCAATTTCCCCGCATCGGAGACTCCGTGTATCCACTGCGGACAGTGTACCGCGAACTGCTGGGCGAATGCCGTTACGGAACGTTTCCATCTTCAGCCTGCGTACAATGAGATCCTCTCCAACCGACAGAGCGGAGGCTCGAAGAAATTCGTCGCGCTCGTTGCGCCGTCGGTACGCGTGACGCTTGGCGAAATGTTCAAAATGGAACCGGGAACGAACGTGGAGAAAAAACTCGTGTCCGGTTTGCGGAAGCTCGGTTTCGATTACGTTTTCGACGTGACTTTCGGCGCGGACCTCACGGTTCTGGAAGAGGCTGCGGAACTGGAAGCGCACCTGAAAAAGCGGGCCGAAACTCCCCAGACTGCCAACGTGCCGCTTTTTACCAGCTGCTGTTCCTCCTGGGTCCGGTTCGCGGAACTGTTTTTCCCGGAAGTCCTTCCGCAGATCTCGACGTGCAAAAGTCCTATCATGATGCACGGCTCGGTCGTGAAAACGTGGTTTGCGAAACAGATGAACATTGCACCGGAGGACCTCGTCGTCATGGCGTTCACTCCCTGTACCGCGAAAAAGTACGAACGGACGCTCGGGACGGGAAAAGACGTCGATCTCGTCCTCACGACTCGGGAACTGGGATGGTGGATGCAGGAGCTCGGCATCGATCTTCCGGCTCTTGAGGACGGGAATTTCGATTCCATGCTCGGAAACGGTTCCGGGGCGGGCGTCATTTTCGGAAATACGGGGGGCGTCACGGAGGCGGTCCTGCGCCACATTTACTTTGAGCGGACTGGGAAAACGCCGGAAATGGACTTCCTGCTTTTCACGCCGGTCCGCGGAATGGACGGACTGCGAAGAGCGGAGGTCAAGATCGGAGATGCTGTCCTGCGTGTCGGGCTGGTGCACGGAACTGCGGCGGCGCGTAAGCTGCTGGAGAGCGGAAAGCTCCAGGAGCTGAAACTCGATTTTGTCGAAGTCATGGCTTGCCGCGGCGGCTGCATCGGAGGCGGAGGAACGCCGAAGAGCGAGATCCCGCTTTCCGACGCTCTGCGGGCAAAACGAATGAGCGGACTTTACTCGACCGACAAAACGCGCACCATTCGCATGAGCCGTGAAAATCCGGAGCTCCAAAAGCTCTACACCGATTTCCTCAAAGAAACCGGAAACGAACTCCTCCATACAGCAAAACGCTAAAAGTAAAGATCGGATCATTGAGTAGGGGAAAAACCGTCAGTCGTATTTCGGCTGACGGTTTTTTCCTTCAAATCGGGAAAAGAAATCCGGAAGCTATCGTAAAATGATCCAGATCCCGCTTTTTTTGGCACCTTCCCGCCGGATGATTTTTTTCTCTTTGAGTTTTTTTACTGCACGTTGAACCGTGGCTTTTGATGTGCCCAAAAGCTCTGAGATCTGAAGTACTGTAATGGAAGGATCTGTTCTTATTGCATTTAGAATATGTTTTTCGTTTTCCGTCAATTCTTTATTTGAAGTATCATTTAAAGTATCATTTAAAGTATCATTTAAAGTATCATTTAAAGTATCATTTAAAGTATCATTTAAAGTATCATTTAAAGTATCATTGAGACCAATAAAATCCTCATGGATCGGAATGGTCGTTAAAAAAAAGGTTCGTTCTTCATCTGTCTCAAATATCGGCATTGGGGAACCATTGGCTTTCAGGGCACGGATGATTTTTTGAAAACCCGTATTGCGGCCTTCTGTCAAATGCAGTTCTTTCAAAAACTCGCCAATTCGCCGATTTCGATAACGGCGGCTTGCTGCATGGTAGTTTTGGAGATTTTCGATACTGATCGACCGGTCTGCTCCCGGATGACTGAGGATTTCGATCCTATCCGGTAAAATACGGACTTCGATTGGTTCGCGTACATCATAGCCTTTATGGTACACTGCGTTGGAAAGAGCTTCTTTGATTGCAGTAAACGGATAATTGAAGTATCTGTCTGCCTCTGCTGTGTTTGGGGATTTTTCGATCCGTTCTGTAATGATTACATTGCGGATATACTGTAGAGATTCCCGAAGCTGCTGATGAATGGGACCGCGAAATGTCTTTTCGATGATCTGGTCTCCGCCGAGGCCGTCCGGAAACTGAACGACATCGATCTGGGCATAGGGAAAAAACTTTTCGGGTTCCAGACTGAAGAACATTAAAGCGGCATTTCGGGGTTTGGCATATTCCGGAAGTTCACTGATCAGGTTCATGTCCCGACACAGACGCACAAAATCTTTTTGTCCGGCTTCATGATATAATCCGCTGTCCACTTCACGAAGATACTGCTGGATGAGCGTAAGATTCAAATCTTCAAGACTGGCCTGATGATTTACCCGGTCATCAAACGGTACGTTATTGGCGAGTTCGTAAAGGTCTTTTTTTTGAACTTCAGTCGGCATGATGGTGCTTGCCATTTTACGGATCCAGTAGATTCGTTCTCTGCAATCCTTTGCCATTGTTTTAGGAGAGGAGTATGGGCGTATGCTGCCGCCAGGGGCCCAGACTACAAGAAATTTTTTCCCTAGATAGTCGGCGACTTCTGTTATGGGCATATATTCGGGATGAATACGTTTGCATTTGTTCAGCATGTCCTTTTGGTAGGCATCGATTTTTTCCGGCGGTACTCCGGGCATACTGTCAGGCTGTCCCTGCTTGTCCCGAACTCCAATGATCAGGTATCCGCCTCCCCAGTTGTCAATGTCATTTGCGAAAGCACAGATGGTTTTTAAAGATGCTTCCGCATCCCAGGTTTCTTTAAATTCAATTCGTGCCCATTCTACGACCTGCCCGGAAAGCAGTGTTTTTATGTTTGTCGGAATGCCCATTACGTCCTCCTGTCAAAATGACGGCTTCATTTTGACTGTCTGCTGCTGGTATTTTTTCGTCATTAGGAATAGTCTTTTTTTCGGCTTTTTTATGACAGGAAGTACAGCAGTATCCGCGGTATTTCTCTGAGGAAACGAATTCCGCAGTACACGCATCCCGCTTTTTCTCACGCATTCAGCCCGGCGCACTCTTCTTCCAGCCAGAGGGAGTATGCCGGGTTGAGGGAGTCGGCTTCTTCGCAGAGGAGCTCCGGGACTTCGTAGGGGTGATTCGCGAGGATGAAGTCCGCGACCTTTTCCCGGCCGGCGAGCGTCGTTTTCAGCTCGAATCTCCATTCCGGCGTCTCTTCGAGAGTCCCTTTCCAATGGTATCGGCTCAGGACGGCACTTTGCTGGGAACAGGCGATCCATCGGCGTTCGAGAAGTTCCGCTGCGATCTTCTCTCCAGTGCTCTGATCGTCGATGGTGAATGTCATTCGATAGAATTTCATTGTATTTTTCTCCGTTGGGATCTTCTTTTTTTTCGTGGATTTTTACAAATTTTGGCACATTCTGTCTGAAATTGCTCTCGACTCCATGCGTAAAATCCGCTATACTCTGCACAGCATGAAATTTTGAAAGATTTCAATCTGCCGAAAGTTTCCATGCGTCTCTTCTTTTTTCGGCATTGCCGGGACGGGGAGTTCAGTATGGAAACGGAAGGATGCTTTTTTTTAACGAAAGGAATTTTTGAAATGTCGAATGAAGTCGAACAGGCCCAGGCTCAGCAGGAAGCTCCCCGCGTCGTTCAGATCAATGATGAAAAAGCAGTTTGCGGTTACGCGAACTTCTGCCGTGTTTCCGGCGCTCCTGAAGAACTGATCATTGATTTCGGTCTCAATCCGCAGCCGGTCGGATTCCCCACCCAGCCCATCACGATCTCCCAGCGCGTCGTCATGAATTACTACACGGCGAAGCGTATGCTCCAGGCGCTCCAGCTGACCCTCCAGCGTCATGAAGCCACTTTCGGGATCGTTGAGACCGATCTGTCCCAGCGCGTCCGTCCGAATATCCAGGAAGGCCAGAACTAATTTCTGATCTTCTCCGGCTTTTCGGCCGAAATGAAATTGCCTCATGCGGTTTCTGAAATGGATCCGCGTGAGGCTTTTTTACGGAACGCTGGAACCATTTTTATCGTTCCAGTGCTGCGAGGACTTTGCGTGCCGCTTCTTCGCCGGAGTGGATACAGTGCGGGATACCGACACCGGTGAGCGAATTACCGGCTACGCCCAGTGTCGGGTAGGCTTCCATCTCTTTTTCCAGCTCTGCGATCCGTTCCAAATGTCCGAGATGGAACTGCGGCATCGTGTTCGGCCAGCGCGAGATGGAGGTCATCAGCGGGGAGCCTTGGATCTTTAGACAGTTTGCCATTTTCTCCAGCAGAAGATCGCGTACTTCTTCTTCCGGCATATCCACGATCTTCGGATCGCGCGATCCCCCGCTGAAAATGCGCAGAAGGACCGTTCCTTCCGGCGCACGGTGCGGGTACTTTTCGCTGCTGAAACTTAGTGCGAGGATCGGATTTTTCTCTTTTGCCGGAACGACCGCGCCCATGCCGTCGAGCGGGTGTCCGATGTCTTCACGCCGAAACGCTGCCGTGAGGATGACCGTTCCTGTGTGTTCGATCCCGCCGAGGAGTTCCGCGGGCCGTTTGACCTGTGCAGTGTCCAGAAGACGCGCGATATTGTGCGATTCGCCTGCGAGGATGACGGCATCGAATTCCGCGCTTTCCGTTCGGCCGTCTTCCGCAGAACACCAGCTCAGGAGCCATTTTCCGCTTTCCGTCTGCGTCATCTGCGTGACTTCCGTCCGGCAGTAGACCGTTTGAGGATCCAGACGCTTTTCGATCTCGCTCGTGATCCGGCCAAGCCCGCCTTTTACCGTGACGAACAGATTGTAGCGCGGCCCGCTCTGCCGTGTGTCGGCGTTCTGGGTGGATGTGCCGTTCTTTTTCTTTTCCTGTCGGGCTTTTTTCTTCATTTCGGCGCAGTTTTTGCGCATCGCGCGGATGAGGGAACCGTGTTGCTTTTCCATTTCACGGAATCGCGGAAGCGTCGCCAGAAGCGAAAGGCGCGTCATGTCTGCTGCGTAAACTCCGCTGACCAGCGGTTCGATGAGCCGGTCGAAGACCTGACGCCCAAGCCGACGGACGGCAAACGACTCCATCGATTCATCGTCATCTCCTTTTTTCGCGGGAATGAAGTACTCCATCGCGGCCCGCAGCTTTCCGAACGGCGACAGAAGGCGCGTGACGGCCATCGGCCACCATTTGCTCGGCGCCATCATCATGAAGCCGTCGGGGAGTTTGTGCAGCCGATCCTTCCAGAGAATGAATGTCTGACGGTTGCGCGGAGTCGTGGTCACGATGTCGGACTCAAGCCCAAGACGCCGGCAGAGATCCAGACCATAGGGGACGGTCGTGATGAAATTGTCGGCACTCTGCTCGATCTCGAAACCATCGCGCAGTTCCGTATTCAAAACGCCGCCGAGCTGTTCCCGTTTCTCGAAGACCGACACACTGCCGTGTCCGTCCGGGAAATGTTCCTGACAGTACAGAGCTGCGGAAAGTCCGGAAATACCGCCCCCAACGACTGCGATCCGGAGATCTTTGGAATCTTCCATGGTACCTGCCCCCAATATACGAAGGAAAACACAAAACACACGAAACTGTATTATACACGAAAAGCAAAATTTTTTCCAGTAGGGGGTCCTTTCCTTTTTGAAAACTTTTTCAGAAGGAGGAGAGGGGAAGTGCGATTTAGAATTTTTTGAAAAATTTTTTGAATATTTTACCGCCCCCCTTGACATGGCGTTTTCTCAATGTTAAACTGAATTTTGTGCAAAAGATCCGGTTTGATTTTTTTGCGATTTTGGACTTTTTCCCTATGGAGGTGTCCCATGACGCCGCTTTGGGATCGTGCGCGGGAACGGTTTTTTCAGACAGATCTAAAGATTTGGAGTGACCGGGCGGCTTCCGATCCGGATAGAGGCATCGTCCGTGGAGATCCGCCCCGCAGAACTGACCGTCACGAAACAGCCTCTGGACTTGAAGGCCCTTGGAGAGAGATTTCAGAAGGAACAGCAAAAGGAGAATGAGGAAAAATGAAATGTTCAGGAATTTTTCGGTTTTCTGCCGGCGTTTGTCTCGTTTGGCTCGTTTGGCTCGTTTGGCTGGGAGTCCTTCCCTGTACGGCAAATTGGGATGAAAATATGCAGAAGATTGCTAAAGAGGGAAGATTCGATATTCTTTCTGAATGCAGGGAAGAGATCCGGAGCCGGCATTGTATCCAGACCTTTCAAATCACTCCTCAGCTTGTGCTGAAGATCGAGATCTATCCGATCCGTCCGAAAACGGGAGAGCCGGTCTATACCGCCGCCTATCTGGAAAATGTTTCAGAGGAAACGGTGAAAGGGGTCGGCAATTTTTGGCTCGGAGTTCTCCAGCCTTATGGCCGAAATGCCTGTTTTTTGAAAAATATTCGAAAGGATCCTCAAAAACACCTTATGGATCTGAAACCGGGCGAAAGGTCTCTGGTGTGGTTTTATTTTCTTCATGCTTCGGAGGACGATTTTTTGCCGACTCCGACAAAAACAAATCAGAGAATTTGCCGCTGGACTCCATTTCATTGGGAATACAATCTACCATTTTTTTTGAACGGAGAGGAGAAAGAAGTCGGGTATGTACGTGAAGACCATTGGAATCGCTATACTGCCAGTCCGGAGGCCGTGGAAGAAAAAATAAAGAAATGGTATGGTTTTTATCGTCCTGCGAACATCTTTGATGAGGCGGACGTCCTCCTGAAAAAAGTGCCGTCATCCCGAAATCGCATTCCGCAGAAGGAAAATCTTTGGGATCTCTATCTCGGCGACACTGCGGTATTGACCGCAAATGCAGAAGAACTTCCGGACGGTTTTGTACTTCGGGATGAAATTCGTCTTTCGAAAATGCTCAGCGATCTTCTTCATGAAGAAAATGAGCAGACGGCAGAAATGCAGAAAGATGCGATTTTGCGGTTTCTCGAACAGCGTCCTTTTCCGCAGAAAATCATCATGTCGTTTCGACTTTTCCGACTTGACGAAACATTTTTCAGGGATTTTGACGCCTGGGAAGACTGGTACGCCGCCGAGCCTCCGGAACTTTCGGGATCGCAGCGGGAACGCCTTCTTGAGCTGAACGAGGAGTTCCGGAAAATGCGGGAAAATGCGCTTTTGGCTGAAACGAAGGAGGTGAGACCATGAAAAGCTGGCATTTTTTTGCCGTTTTGTGTCTTGGCGTTCTGTGCTGCGGTACGGTCGGCGTGCAGGCGGGGAATGGAACGGGGGAAAATATCGGTTCGACGGCATGGAATATGGAAGAAGATACTCAGTACGAATACGCCTCAAATTGCGGTGTCGTGTGGACTCCGGCGAGCACAACGCCCTCCGAGATCGCTTTTATTCCGACCGTAACGCTTGGTTCCGTGGAAGACGCGCTCTTCACCCGCGGTGCGGCGCTTGCGATGGACTGGGACCCCGAAGGCACCCCTCTTTCCGCCTCTTACAACACCAAACGCGTCGGTGTCACCGGTATTCAATCCACGAGTTGGGAATCCGTTGTCAATGGGGCCGTATTAGACAATAATCCGGAGGCTTGCGGCGGTGGAAAGAGGATCTATCCGGAAACGGATCTCTCTGGAACATTAAAGAATACTGTAAATGTCAGAGTCACATTGGAAAACGCGATCCCAGAGGGAATGACAGGGAGTCTTCGTTTAATGGTTCTGGATCCAATGAATCAATGTAAAGATGGGAATAACCAATCGGTAGGCAGTTTTTCATCTTGGCAGCATGATTCTTGGCAGTGCGATAATATGGATCCAGAAGTTGTATCTCTTTGTGAGGTACAGCGTGATTATATTTCAACAAATTCTTTTTGGGCAATTCAGGTGATACGTGCGTGGGAAATAGACTCTTATTATGGTTATAGCATTAATAATAATCAAGTTTTTGTTGCGGCAACAAAATGTTATTCAACATATAATGAAGATGAGTTGACAGAAAGTCAATTGCGTGATATATATCGATATGTGCTTTTGCATGAATTATTACACTCCTTCAATATATCACATGATAATTCTGGCATAATGTCATCAGCATTTGCAATAAATAATGTACTTTCTATTTCGGGAAGACGTCTGACAAATGAGCATATTCGCAGTATTCAACAAATGGTAGAACCCAATTAAAGGGAGGAGTTATAATGTTTTATAAAAAATGGAATTTATACTGTATTTTCCTTCTTATTATGAATTTTAGTTCCATTGTGTTTGCACAAAGGAGTTTGGAATTTAGAGAGGCCCTGGAGAAAGATGATTTGGAGATCGATTTGGAATTTTTCCCAGGCAATTTGCAGTATGGTGACTGTCTTTATCTTGGTTTACAGATCGTAAATCATTCAGAAAAAGAGGTTAGGCTTTCTCGAAAAGGGGAAGTTTTCCAGCTTGAAAAATGTGTGTTTCGCAGTAAGGAAATTTCGGAGGTGTTCGAGTATATACCTCCACGATTTCCAACAATATACTGTCTGAATGAAAATGTACTGTCAAAGCATGCCCTGAATAGTGCGTATCGATTTCGTCTTGAGCCATTCGAAATAGGAATGCACGGACTGACGATCGTAGAGTTGCCATTTCTTCAGGATTGGGATCATCCATTCTGGAAAGTGGTGCGGAGCTCCCTGAACGAGCAGCCGAGAAAAATACAGATTTCTGCGGTCTGGACGAGTGAGTCGGGAACGCGCCATCCGTTTGAATTTGAAGTGGAAATTCACCCATGTTCTGCGCAGCATATGGGGCTTTTGGAGTGTTGGGCTGAAGAAGTACTTTGGTTGAGGAATGTAGACGAAAATATTCAAAATGAGTATTTTCGCAGAAGATTGAATTTGGGGAGCGAGGCGGGCGGAATACAGATCCCATATGAATTTATTCAAGCGGGGCTTTCCAAACCGCCGGTCGAGGCACTTCCTCACACGTCTGAGATGTGGAGGAATTTAGAAAAAATGCTGGATGAAGGTACGCTGCGAGATGAAATTGCATTTACTGCACTTTTTCTGGAACTATTGGACCAGACTCCTCTTCCGGATGGGACGGGACGTTTCACCCCAGAGATGGAGGCTTTTTGGGGTCCTATGAAGACATACTTGGATACTCTTCCCATGGTGCAGCGATGTGCCATGCTGAAACACTCATTGCAGATGTACTATTTACGTACTCCCAAAGCCTATTTGATGGACCGATATTGGGGATATCCTTATTTGGATAAAGAGAAAGAAGAAAGGGGCCAATGTGAAAAGCGTGAATGTTTTTTGCGGATCGCACAGCAATTTCATGTTTACTTCATAACATCGGATCCGTATAGAAAACGTTACTGAATGACCGCAATATTATCGATAAAAAACACAAGATCCGATGTGCGCAGGAAACAGAAGCCTCAGAGAAACCAAAAACGGAGGAAGAAAGATGAATATCCAGACATTCATGATGTTGTGTCTGTTTTTCGCGGGGCTGTGCTGCGGTACGGTCGGCGTGCAGGTGGGGAATGGTACGGGGACGGCGGAGGCTTCGGAATGGGAGATCGGGGACGGAAAGAGGTCGGATTCTGCCGGGGAACGAAAATGGGCGGAGACTGGCGAGGAGATGAACCTTTTTATGTACGAGGCCCTCGGAAAACACCGTCTTTTCCCCACGAAAGAAACGCAGCCCGGCTGCCTTTTCGTCCCCATGAAGTCACCGGAAAAGGACCTGCGATACACACTGTGCGTCTGGCCGGCGGAGATCCGGTTCGGAGACACGGTCTATTTCTGCGTTTTGCGCGAGAATCTGTCCGAAAAAGCGCACCCGCCGAAACGTGAGCTTCTCGCCATGGCGCAGGATGTGCATTGCCGCTGGATCCGGGATGGTATTGCGCAGGGAGAGACACACACCCTCCTTCCGGAATGCCGCATGGTGACGGCCGGCGGAGAGAAAGAGTTTCCGTATGGTCAAACGCCGGAAAAGACGGTCTTTGAAGCGACGGGGAGCTGCTGGATCCCGGCAGGAGCGTGGTCTGTCGCAGCGTCATTCGTGCGGGAATTTCCTGCATTGGAAGAGTGGAAGGACGATTTTTGGGCGGAAAAGGATGGGGAACTGAAACTGGTCGTTTCGGAACCGGGCGAGGAGCCGGAACTCGTGAGCGAAGCGTTCAAGATCAGCGTCTTGCCGCGTCCGAAAGCTGAAATGGAACTTCTGGACCGAATGTATGCGGAATTCCCGAAGGAGCGGTTTCCGACGGAGGAAACAGTGACGCTGGGACCGCCGCAGACCACGTTCGGGAACTATGCCGTGACGCCCGCGACGGAGGGTGACCATCTGGACCGGGCGACAGAGTGCCGTTTCAGGATCAGCCGGGAAACGCCGGTCTTGGCATACTCGCTCCAACGGTGTGTTTCGCGTGTCGGAATGCGGAAACCGGAGTTTGCACTTTCGCCGATGGACGATGCGGAGCGGATACGGCTGCCGGGGAAATTTTCGGGAACGCTGGGACACGAGATCCGGCTTCTATGCGAGACGGAACGTTTTTTGACGTTCCCAGCCTCGAATCTTTTCCGCGAGATCTTCGATGCGCCGTTTCCGCAGCGAGTCTCTTTCGTGCTGAGATTTCTGGCCTGGCGTCCGCGAACGCTTGAGGAATTCCGGCGGATCCGGACGACTGCGGAGGAGGCAGGCATTTCAGATGAAGAGAAAAAGGCCCTCGCGCGTCTTGCCTGGGAATGGGAAGAGGCGGTCTGGGAGTTGGAGAAAGGATTCCGGCTCGTCTCGCCGTATGCGCGTTCGATCCTCATCCCGAAACCATGAAAAAGCCGGCATTTTCGTGAGTCTTCGCGGGTCCGTGTGAAAATATGCGGGCGGAATGGGAAAAGATGCTGAAATTGCGTGAAGGGGGGCGGCTGTGCCCCTTGCTTTTTTTTGGAAATACACTATAATGAACGGCAGCATACGTAATGGGGTGCTGCGGTTCGTGCCGCGGCTGAGATCAGACCCTTGGAACCTGAACCGGGTAATTCCGGCGCAGGAATTTACGAAGAAAGTGTTTCCGGGACTGCAGTTCGTTCTGGAAAACACGCATTTCCCTTTCGGAAAGAAAGGATCCAAAGAGAGCAGTCATGTCCATTGAAAACGTCATTTCGTCGGCGATCGTCCGTACTTTCAGCGAAAAATTTGTGAATCATCTCCAGGTCGACGTCGCCATCGTCGGCGGCGGTCCCTCTGCGATGGTCGCGGCCCGCGATCTGGCTGCGGCAGGCGCGAAGGTTGCCGTGTTTGAGCGCAAACTCGCACCGGGCGGCGGAACGTGGGGCGGCGGAATGCTCTTCAATGAAGTGGTCGTTCAGTCCGATGCGACGAACATTTTGGATGATTTCGGGATCCGCTATCTGCCGATCGACGGCGCAGAAGGCTACTTTACGCTCGATTCCGTTGAAATGGCGAGCGCACTGATCTACGGTGCCGTTCATTCCGGCGCGAAGATCTTCAATTCCATGAGCGTTGAAGACATCATTTTCAAGGAAGGCAAAGTCGGCGGTCTGGTCATCAACTGGACTCCGGTGGAACGCCTGGGAATGCACGTGGACCCGCTGACCGTCGTCTCGAAATGCGTCCTTGACGGAACGGGCCATCCGAGCGAGATCATGAATCTGGCCGTCAATAAAGCGCACATCGCCCTCAACACGCCGACCGGCAAGATCCTCGGCGAGAAACCGATGTGGGTCGACAGCGGCGAGGCTTCCACCGTCGAAAACACGCAGGAGTACTTCCCCGGTCTGTTTGCCTGCGGAATGAGCGCGAACAATGTGATGGGCGGATACCGTATGGGACCGATCTTCGGCGGAATGCTCATGTCTGGCCGGAAAGCTGCGAAGCTGATTCTCGAACGTCTCAGAAAATAGGATCCTGCTCCCGCTCCCAAGCAGTCCAGAGTCCGTTTTGAATCAGAACCGCCGACAGAGTGAGTGGCTCGCCGGCGGTTTTTCATGTCTTTCTGTTTTATGTTAAAGGAAAAGCCCATGGGATCCTGTTTCCCCACACTTGCGAGCCGGCTCGCAGCTTTTGAAAATGCGGATCTTTACCCGGTCATCTCGTCGGAATTCTGCGCAGGCCGCGATCCGTTCGATATCTTCTGCGCGGCTGCAGAAGGCGGGGCGAAAGTCATTCAGATCCGGGAAAAGAACTGGAACAAAGCGGCGATCCATCACCTCGCATGCCGATGCCGGGAAATTGCGAACCGCTTCGGCGTGCTGATCATCATCGATGACCATCTCGACGTTGCGCTGACGGCGTGTGCGGACGGCGTGCATCTCGGTCAGGAGGATCTTCCGATCGATGCGGCAAAACGGATCGCGCCGGAACTTCTCCTTGGTTCCTCGACGCATAATTTGCCGGAGATCGAGACCGCGCAGGCCTTGGGGACCGGTTATCTGAATATCGGCCCCATCTTCGCGACGCAGACGAAAACGCTCGGAATGCCGCCTCTGGGAGTCGATTTTCTCAAAGAAATGGTCCCGCACGTTCGCGTTCCTTTCTCCGTCATGGGAGGGATCAAAGCTCGCCACATTCCGGAACTCGTGCAGGCCGGAGCGAAACACATCGCCATGGTGACGGAAGTGACTCAGGCGCCCGATCCTGCGGAAAAAGTCCGGGAACTGCGGAGTCTGTTTCGTAAATGAATTTCGTGGTTTCCGCGGTTTGAACGCAGTTTGAACGCAGTTTGAACGCAGTGTGAACACAGTTTGAACGCAGTCAGGCGAGCTTCTTTCCGGAAAAAAGCGCAGCCGCCATGGTTTCAGGAGCGATCGGATTCACGAAACAGCCGGTCCCCAGCTCAAAACCTGCCTGCCGAGTGATCCGCGGGCAGATCTCCAGCCGCCAGTGAAAGTTTTCGTCTGCCGACATTCCAGAAACGGTCGGTGTCCAAGGAGAAGTACGCAGCACAAGATTGAAATCGCAGCCGCTGAGCGTCTTTTCCAGTTTTCGGAGCGTGCTTTGGAGCACTTCCGCCAGATCATCCAGTTCCTCGCGGCGGGACTGTACGAAACAGGGAACGTGACGCTTCGGCACGATGTGGATCTCACCGGCAAAGCGGGACGCAAAAGGACAGAAGACCGCAAAATACGCAGTTTCTTCCACGAGACGCCACTTTTCTGCCAGCTCGTACTTTAGAACCTCACAGTGCCAGCACGTGCCGTTTTTTTGGGCATAGTCCGTCAGAAACGTCTGCTCGGTACACACTGACGGCGGGATGGATCGGAGCGCCGCGATCTGGGAGTGAAGATGCTCCAGAGACGCACCTGCCGCGGGGCCCTGATTCTTGAAAAACTGCACGTACCGCCACTTTTTCTCCTTTTGCAGCTGACGGATCCTGCGATGACAGAAATGGATGAGGTACTGAAATTCCTCCTCATTCAGCGCAGCCAGCTGTTTCTCATGAAAAGGAACTTCTACCAGAACTTCCTGCTTCCCCGTATTCGGCATGGCTATGTGCGGACCAAAATGCTGAAGAGTATGCTCGGGATCTGCTTCGAGAAATGGAAAACGGTTGGGAACGGCACGGATCATCCAGCCTGAAGAATTCGGTTTACGGTATCGGTCCAGCTCTGAGTCCGAGGTGTTTTTGGAAACGGATGAAGAGAGAAGAACGTCAACTTCTCCCGGTGTCTCGTACTCATTTCCTTCACAGAATGGACAACCAGGCTGGGAAATGTGTACCGCAGAAGCAGCAGGAGCCATTCGAGGCACTTCTTCGTAATCTTTCGGCCGGGCTGCGCGTTTTTCGCAAATGGCGGTCCATGTATCGTAAACCGGAGAGTATCGCATGACGGGGATCCCTGAATAAATCGGTTTGCGTGGGAAGGAATCTGAAAACGGTTGCGCCTATTTTATCGGAAGAACTTTTTTTTACCAGCCCCCAAAAGACGGAAATTTGAAATTTTCTCAAAGTTTTTGAGGTACATCTGACATAGCCTCTAGAACACTTTTTATTTTAAGAATCTGCCTAATCCCTACATGTAAACCATCCGTCTTATCTGTGACTTTTCTAGGGGAAGTTTCCACAAACCCGTAAAAAATGCTTAGATTCTCTGAATTGACATTCTCTAAGTTTCCGATATTCTCCATAATCACGCGATGGATGATTTTGTTTGTTTTGCCTATTTTACGTAAAAGAAACAACAGGCAGAATAAAAAAATATCCAATGTTGATTCAAATTTCCACGATAAAGTAGTATTGAGAGAGGGAAATTCGTATTTGTGTTTTTTCCGGCTGCACGTTCGTGTGCTGGGAGCGTTTCACGAAGCGGATCTCAGAAGAAGAAGTACGCTGGCTTCTTTGTCTCCCAAAGGGGCGTTTCATTGAAGGGAACGTTCCGCAGATCAACACGGAAGAGAGGGATCGTAAATGGTCTGCTGTCAGCTCAGAATTTCCAATTGTTCTGAACTATGTGACTATGTGAACGAGACGATTTGTCTCCACAATCATTTAAAAAAGGATGCGTTTCAGATGACGAAACGCCTGCTTCGGCGAAGTGGAAGGCCGTGCGGTATTTTTTACTGCATCCATGGACCAAGGATGGTCAAATTGACTGCCATTTGGGAAGCAGAGAAGAATCAGGTCCTGTTTTACGGCCCAACAGGAGAAAAAGTTCAACAGACGAAGATCCTGGATTCGATTCATGATGATTTGAGTCTTGGATTTTGAATTTCGCAGGGAGGTAGAAATGCTTGTTTTGTCTCGCAAGGAGAGTGAGCGGATCCGCGTAGGCGATTCCATCGTCGTGACGGTGGTACGGCTTACGAAGGATCGTGTCCGCCTTGGGATCGAAGCACCGGATGATGTTTTGGTTTTGCGCGACGAGCTGGAGAAGGATTCGGAACCAGCGCCCGTTGGAATGAATCGCAAACCGGCTTCTGGGCCGCAGGGTTGGGGTATGCCCTCCAGAAATCGGAATCCTTATTCCGGAAACTTGGAAATGTCGGACTGCTCGGTCATGATCGAGGAAGATCCTGAGGTTATGGAACGTCCCATGCGCCGTAGTGCAGAACGTCCGTTTCCCTATTGATCCAGTGGGCGTGTGATCCGATAGACGTCTAGCAGTTCAGCTCGCATCCGCAGCCCGTAACTCGCAGACTTCTGGACTTGGTGATCGTGTCGAGTCCAGTTTCAAAAAGGCAAAATAAAGAAGGTCCACGCGGCCTTCTTTTTTGGTTTATCAGGTAACTGTGTACTCGTTTTAGCACTGAAAAACACGGAAGAAATTCGAAAACGCACTGAAAAAAAGAAGATTCAATGCACGAATTTCCAGAAAAATACGGAATATCCGTCTGATTTTAACTTTTCTTTCCATTTTTCTCCGAAACTTTTCTTGACTTTTCCAATTTTCATGGTATAATCAGAAAGACAGTGGGATGGGCGTTTGGAGTGTGTGTTTGGTGTGAAAGGGAGAGGCTGCGAAAATGGCTGGGAGAGTTCCGTTTGAACTGCCGCCGACGGCAGATGTCGTGTTTCAGTATCTATTTTCGTCGCCTTTCAGTATCTATTTTCGTCGCCT
>JAFQOH010000204.1:0-4545 GCA_017403345.1 Thermoguttaceae bacterium | reverse complement strand
TTATACATTCCGTGGTAAAACAGGTACGCAGCCAGATGGATCGTTTTGCTTCGAAACCATTGACTAACGGAAACGAACGATGACTTATGAAGAAGCTCCGACATCGGGAAATACAGGGACATACTAAAGACAGCACATTACAGCGCCGTCGCTTCCGCGATTCGGTACAATCGCCGATCCGAGCATTTCCCGAATGGCTCAAAGCATGAGGATCAAGTGGTATCTTCGACAGAAAATCGCTTTCATGAGAAAACTGTTCATTCCCACCCGTTGGAAGCCGAACAGACGAAAGCGAAAAAATAATTAAAATTAAAACCTTCACAATTATCAGAAATACAGAAACTCCGTTGCAGTCTTTTTAGATGTGGATCAAAAAAGAGTCGACGGTCAGAGAAAACAGAAACGAGTTATTCTGCCTTTGGGAGTTCATCCCAGTTCGTCGTATAGGCCGGCGACCTGCGTTCGCTCCGTGCTTTCCATTCCTGTTCGTCCGGGAGTCCTTCAACGGCAAAACCGATCGAATTTTTGCCTAGTTTTTGACGCAGGAAGTCAAGTGTTTCCATTAAATTTTTCCTTCTTTCGGTCATTTCCTCTTCTTCATTCCGTTCTTCCGGAGTCTGAAACATTCGATATTTGCCCTCACCTGCCGAACTGGAAAGCGCCAAAAGCGTTACTCCTGCTTTTTGGTAAAATATCTCCGAACGGTAAAGTTTCCGCAATCCCGCAAGGACCCGCGGCTGGACAGACAGAGTGTCGTTTGTTGCACCGTCCAGCGGGATCGTAAGCCCCTCCGAGTACGGCACACGGACTCTAGAGTTCCCTTCCGGCTGAGAAAATCCGTAGAGAGAAAGCCACACCGCGCTGGTGAAGAGGCAGTATTTCCGCAATCTTGCCATTGCGTTTCCGAGAAAGGAAGCCGTTGGCTGACAGAGTGTCTCAAGATCCGTCACAAGAGTGCCGAAAGAGCGTGAATACTGGATCGAATATTTAGGAGGTGCGAAATCTTCAAGTTCAAGACACGGTTCCCCGCGCAGTTCTCGAACGGTCCGTTCCTGGCAAATGGAGAATTCGTGCCGAATTGCAATCGGATCCTGCCGGTAAAGGTCCCAAGCGGTCCTGATCCCGCGTGAAATGAAGATTTTGGCTGTTCTGCGTCCGATCCCCCAGACCTCTTCGATCGGGATGGTTGGGAGAAGTTCCTGGATCGTGCCGGGATCTGTGAGGGTGAAATGCCCAGTTCGGCGAGTCTTTGCAATGTGCGTCGCGATTTTCGCAAGTGTCTTTGTCGGTCCGACACCAAACGAGACTGGGATCCCTGTCCATTTACGGACGGTCTCGATCACGTTTCGCTGAAAGTCTTCGGTCTCGGCATTTTCGACTCCGCGCAGGTTCAGGAACGCTTCGTCGATCGAGTAGACCTGAATATCGGGACACCATTGTCGGAGAGTCTGCATCACGCGGCGGCTCATGTCTGAGTAGAGTTCAAAATTGGCAGAGAAAACGGAGACGCCCATTGCTTCGCACTGACGCCGGATCTGAAAAAAAGGTGCCCCCATCGCGATCCCCAACGCTTTGGCTTCTGGAGACCGCGCGATGACGCAACCGTCATTATTCGAGAGAACGACGACAGGCTGATCCCAAAGCCGCGGCACGAAAACCTTCTCGCATGACGCAAAAAATGAATTACAGTCTACCAAACCAAACATACAGGCCCTGACCTTCCATTGATCTGACACCGCAAATAAGGAAGTCTCTGCACAAACACAAAAAAGGTTCATCCGGCAGCTGCGTACCGGGGATAGTTACCAAAAACATGGTCTCCGATAGTATCAAAAAACGACCTAACCCCCTATCAAAGGAACCATATCTGCTACTATTTTATACCATGTTCAAAGGATCCGCAAGTACTCCCTGCGGAAAATTTCGATAAAAAAGATATTTCATCTTTGAATATTTTTGGAGACATCCCTACGAGCTGAAATGCGCAGGCTGCGGGAGTTGCTGCGGGAGTAAAATGTCCGAAAAAAAGGAACAAAAACATCTGTTTTCACCGGCGTGCCGATGGAAAATATGAGGTCGCAGATCCATGCGGAAATTCCGAGAATTCAAGGTCTTGAATGCGGGAAAATCACAGATCCACATTGATTTCACGCGTCCGAATGTGCGTTATACCAGCTCCCCAAACCTGCCCTTTTTCTCCAGCGCCCGGAGTTCTGCATCTGCGTCTGCTTTTTCCTCTTCGAGCATCGCACGTTTGAGCGCTCTTTGTGCTTTGGCGTAGTTATCGATCTTCCCGGTCGTCTTGTCGATCTCAATTCCAAGATTGCCGTAACGTGCCGTCAGTTCCTTGACGATCTCTGCCAGCTCCGCCTTTTCAGACCTGCTGAGCTTCTCTTTCTGTGAGAGTGTCCCCATCCGGTCGCCGTACGATTCCATCAAGCCGCGCGAGCTTTCGTGCGCTTCTTTCTGTCTGCGTATCGCGTCGATGTTCGCGTCAATTGCCTCCGTGTTGTCGTACTCTTTGTCAGTGTACCAATTTATAAAGGCAACGGCTGCGCCAATGGCTGCGATTGCCGCTCCAATTACCACTGTCCAGGCAACGAGCGGGTTCATCATTAAAGCGTAATTCCAGAGGTGAGTCGCCGCGGTCAAGATCCCCGTTTTGACGGCGCATCCAGTCTGCGCCGTGCCAAGTGCGGCGGTCGATACTGCCGCGGCCTTCTGCACTGCATCCATTTCATAAATGACCGTACGGAGGGCAATGTATGCGACTTTCAGCTGCTTTCCCACTTCAAAAGCGGCCATTAGACCACCGAATACCTGTATTCCAGCGGCTCCAACATCCATTACGACTTTCATCGTCTTTCCCGCCAGTCCAAGCGATTCCCCGGCCTCTGCCGCTGCATCCTTGACGCCAAGAAAGGCGGCTTGCAAGTCTCCAAAAGCTCCGGCAAGGTTCCCCCCATTCTTTCCCACCGCGCCCAGACCGGCAAGAGCACCGGAGGCTTCCACGCCGGCTTTTAAAATTTCCTGTAGCGGTTTCAGATTTTTTTCAAGATTTTGTACCTGTTGGTCGAATTTTTCAAAACGTGTGGATACCGACTGAAAACCGCTCCCGGTTTCATCGAGAGTCCTGATTTTGATTTCCGCGTTTTTCGAGTCTGCCGTTTTGGAGTCCAGGATATGTTGACTTTGTTTGTTTCCCTGCGAATTTTTCGCCGTTCCCTGTGGTGGTTCTTTGCCGGCCTGATTTTCGGGTTGATTGGCGTAGCCGGCCGATTGCGTACGCTTCCGGCTATCGATTGTCTGGAAGATTTCCTATTGGGACCGGATCTGCCGGTACCTCCTTATATTGCACTTGTTTTTGCCTTTCTTTTCTTCTTTTTCGGGATCTTCTGGAATGCCAGAAAGTACCTTTTCCTTCTGTCGCAAGCAACGTTCGATTCCAGGGTCCAAAAAACGCCGCATTGGCAAAACCATCTCATGCCGAAAATTCAAAAGGAAATCGAGGCGGGCGAGTTGGTTTTCCCATCTTTCGCCGAGTCGCGGTCGATGACTCCCCAGGAATACATGACCCGAATGTTTGTTGCCAAAACACACTGGAATGATCCGGAGCTTCGGAAACGTCAGCCGAAACTCCGGGATTCCATCTTCAAGATTTAACGTCAGGTCGCCGTTCCGCCGGTACGGTTCCCCAGTTTGAGGGCACGGCCGGAGAAAGTAGGTTTCAACTCAACGCTCCACGAGATGACCTTGCCATTTTCGCGGGTTTCGTCCATTTTGTCCACGATAAAATCGCCGTCGATCTCGCCGATAGCAGAGTCTTCCGTGTAGACGGCCAGAGCACCGCCAACAGATACTTTGAATGATTCTTAGAGAAAACTCGAAAACAGAAAAGCAGATCGAATGTGTTGCCCAGATGGAGTAGGTTCCGTTTTGGTAATATTCGCACTCCCGGCAGTGTCGAACTGTCCGAAAGCGTCAGTTGAACATCTGCGGGACTTCCGCCGATGAAAACGAAGGGCGAGTAGGATATACCCATAAAAATCCTTTCTGAATCATAAAATATTCTGAGCCGGTACGACCGGCGGCGAATGGCGCTTCCGCGCGAGTGCATGAACCCGTTCGCGTTGCTCACTTCTGAATCATAAAATATTCCAAATACTAAAAGTTTTCCAGGAGGGGAGTCTGAGGGGAGGGGCGGCTTTCAAAAAGCCCCTTCCCTCACGGACGTGAACTCTTCGCGGGTAGTGAAAGTTCCCGAAGGGTACTTTCGCGTAGAGGTTTCCAAGTTTGGGAGGCGGCGCGTCTCGCGTCGCTTCCCTAGGCTTTCTATTTCTGCGGAATTGTGTATCCTCCACGGTTTCCAAGTGACGCGGGACGCGTCACCTCCCAACGTCGCTTCCCAATTTGTGCGAGATCGTGCATTATTCCGCGGTTTTTAAGTTTGGGAGGCGGCGCGTCTCGCGTCGCTTCCCTAGGTTTTCTATTTCTGCGGAATTGTGTGTCCTCCACGGTTTTCAAGTGACGCGGGACGCGTCACCT
>JAFQOH010000203.1:0-15720 GCA_017403345.1 Thermoguttaceae bacterium | reverse complement strand
TGTCATGAAGCATTTTCTGCGCCTGCTCTTCAAGCGTCGTACCCATCACGCTCTCCCACATCGCCTGCGTCACTTCCGTCTCAAGCATCCAGAAACCACGCGTAAGCGTCACGCTGTGCTGCGTTTCGATATCAAACCGACCCGGCTCGTCTTCTGGACTCCCCATCGTGAACGTGCCCGCAGGACACCAGCGGAATGCGTACTCGATGCCGTCGACGGTCTTCACCATGCGCTCGCCTGCTTTGCGGACGGCGGGTTTCGGCGGTTCGGGAGGCGGATCCGGTTCGGAAGTTTTCGGCTTACTTTTCGCTGTTTTTTTAGCCTTCTTTTCCGCCTCTTTTGCCCGCTTTTCAGCCTCCGCCTTTTCCTGCGCTTCTTTCTCTGCCTTCGCGAGTGCCGCGGCCTCGGCCTTTCGGCTGGCTTCCGCGTCCGCTTCTGCTTTCAGGCGGGCGGCTTCAGAGACGCGGAGCTGCTCTTCGATCAACGAGACTTCCGAGGACAGGCTCGGTTCTGTTTCTTTCAACGTTTCACTATTTCTGCTGAAAAATACCGCGCAGAACAAAAGTACAAAAGCCAAAATCGCCGCGATTCCCCATAACGGCGCGTTTGATTTCGATTGCACTTGGGAAGTCGGTTTTGAGAACGAAGGCGGAGCCTTCAAAGCGTTAAGGAACTCAACACACGACTCAAATCGGTCTTTCGGCTCAAAGGAAAGTGCGCGGGTGAGGGCGGCGTTGACGTGGGGGGCGAATTGCAGGGATTGCGGTTTGAAAAGCAGTTTCTGTCGAGAAATTGCCACCACGTTCCCCGAAAACGGAAGCGAGCCGGTCAGCATTTCGTAGAGGACTGTCGCCAGCGCGTACTGGTCCGTGCGGGCGTTTTGGCGGGAACCTTCCATCTGCTCCGGGGCCATGTACCGCGGCGTGCCGGACGTGGAACTGGCCATCGTGTCGGTCCGGCTGAATGACTGTGTGTGCGAGGTCACGTCTTCAGGCCGAATGCGCGCCGCGATGCCGAAATCGATCAAAACCGGTGTTTTGCCCATGAACATGATGTTCTGCGGTTTCACGTCGCGGTGAAGGATGCCGTTTCGGTGCGCGAGGTCGAGTGCAGCAGCAAGAGGACCAAAGATCGGAAGGAGAGTTTCAAGAGGGAGGCCGTTTTCGTGTCCAGGCTGCGCTTTGAACCAGTCGGCCAAAGTTCCGCCGTCCGCGTACTTCATGACGAGAAAATCGCCAAAATTCGGGTCGACGTACCGGCCCAGAAGCGGGCAGATGCTCGAATGATTCAGATTTTTCGTGAGGTCAAAAATGCGCCGGACTTCTTTCAGGGCGTTTTCATTTCCGCGGAGTTCCTGCGTCAAAATCTTCAAAACGACGCGCTGGCTGACCTCGTTTTCCACGAGTTCCTCTGCCAGCCACGTCTGCCCCATCCCGCCCTCGCCGAGCTTCTTTTTCAGGCGGTAATTTTTGAATTTTCCAAACAAATATCCGTCACACAATTCCCCAAACTGCGCGGGATCGTAGTTCACCTCTTCCGGCTTCAGCAGCGTCAATGCCGATTCATACGTATCACTCATTTTTTGGCCTCAAATTTTGGTAAACAAACATGAATGATTGGATTTTACCTGATTTTCAAAAAGATTCAAGGGGGGGCACGAACGGTGTCTTTTTGCATTGACGCAGCATTCTGCCAAACCGCAAAACTGAAAAATTTCGCAAAATCGGCGAAACTTCTGAATGCCGCGCATTTTTTTCTGTTCAGGACCTTGCATAAAGCGGATTTCTCTGGTAAAATAGAGGTGAAGTTTTGTTTCATTCACCGGACCATTGCGTTTGGTGGCCGTCCACTCACATATTTTCATTTAGGTACCTTTCATGACCACGATCCTTAACGGAAAAGAGCTTTCGCAAACACTTCGGGCGGAAATTGCCCAGCAGGTCGAAGAATTTATTCAGAAAACGGGCGTGACTCCGTGTCTCGCAGCGATTTTGGTCGGCGACGATCCCGCAAGCCAGGTCTACGTGCGCAATAAAGAGAAAGCGTGCGCCGCCGTCGGCATGAAAAGCCAGCTTTTCCGCCTTCCTGCAGACACGACCGAGGCGGAACTTCTGGAACTCGTCGCCCGGCTGAATTCGGATGATTCGGTGCACGGGATCCTCTGCCAGCTTCCGCTTCCCAAACAGATCACCGAAAAAGTGATCCTGGACGCGGTCTCACCGGATAAAGACGTCGATGCCTTCCACCCTGCCAACGTGGGTCTGATCCTTCAGGGCCGACCGCGCTTTCTCCCCTGCACGCCGTTCGGGATCCAGGAAATGCTCAAACGCTACGAGATCGAGACGGCCGGAAAACACGTCGTCGTTCTCGGACGCAGCGACATCGTGGGAAAACCGATGGCGGCAATGATGGTCCAACGCGGTCTTGGTGCAGATTCGACCGTGACGGTCTGCCATAGCCGAACGAAGGATCTTGCGGCAGTCACGCGTCTTGCAGACATTCTCATCGTTGCGATCGGGCAACCGAAATTCGTCACAGCCGACATGGTGAAAGACGGTGCGGTCGTCGTAGACGTCGGGATCAACCGGACGGATGACGGATTGGTCGGCGACGTGGATTTCGATGCGGTTCAGGCCAAAACTTCCGCGATCACCCCCGTTCCCGGCGGAGTTGGCCCGCTCACCATCACGATGCTGCTCGGAAACACGCTGAAAGCAGCGCAGGACGCGGTCGAAAAACGGTAAATTTACTGCGGACCGCGAATGACTCTCCAGTAAGACGGGGTGGGCCGACAGTCTCATCTTTAACTTAAAGTCCGTAAAAGTCTACGTCTTTCTTCTCGCATAAAGCGTGTCAAGAAAGACGTAAAGGACGCAGAAAGACCCCCAAAGCCCGCCCCATCTCCGTCCGCCGCGCCCTAAAACGCCTCTTACTTCAGACTCCCATTCTGCGAGTTTCTGCCTTTTCAGTGTTTTCGCGACAGAAAGGATCCACGGATGCAGAAGGATACGATTTTTCATTTCCATTTTTCATTTCCAGACGGCAGAAAGCATGAAAATCGGGAAAATTTCGTCTTTTTCGTTTCCGGGGGGATTGACACACAGCTCGTTCAGGCGTAAGATTAGAATGCGTTAAAATTTTTCCTGGAAAGGATGCCCAGAGTATGAAGATCTTTTTTTCTGCCGGGGAACCGAGCGGAGATATTCACGGTGCGAACCTGATCCGCGCACTGCGTTCCCTCCAGCCGGAAGTCCGATGCGTTGGGTTCGGCGGACCCAAAATGAAAGAGGCAGGATTGGAACAGCATTTCGACCTGACGTCGCTTGCCGTCATGTGGGTGGGGGAAGTGCTGGCCGATCTGCGAAAGTTTTTCGCGTTAGCCGATGAGGCGGAAGCCTACTTTCGTGCAGAGCGTCCGGACGCCGTCGTGCTGATCGACTATCCCGGTTTCAACTGGCACATTGCAAAACGCGCCAAACGGCTTGGGATCCCGGTCTTTTACTATTCGCCGCCGCAGGTCTGGAGCTGGAAACAGGGAAGGGTCCGGAAACTGCGCCGCCTCACAGATCTCATTTTCAGCGGTCTGCCTTTTGAAGCACGCTGGCTCCGTGAACACGGCTGCCGGGTGGAATGTACCAGCCATCCTTTTTTCGATGAAGTCCAGAATCATCCGCAGAACACCGAGTTCATGGCGAAACTTTCGGAAAACCGGCCGCTCGTGGGGCTTCTTCCCGGCTCCAGAACGGGGGAGGTCCATCGAAACTTTCCGATCTTCTGGAATACCGCAGTGAGGATCCATCGCGTTTTGCCGAACGTTCGGTTCGCTGTCGCGGCGTTTTGTGAAGAGCACGCCCAGTGGATCCGTAATTTCGTGGAGACGCAGAAAAGAACGGAAACTCCGTCTGCGTGTCCCTTGCTCGATATTTTTGTACAGCAAACTCCAGAGATCATTCAGGCGTCGGACTGCTGTCTGAGCGTCTCAGGCAGCGTGTCGCTGGAGCTGCTTCATCATGAAAAACCGACTGTCATTGCGTACCACGTGTCGCGTTTCGGCTGGTTTGCGCAGTGGCTCTGTCGGCGTGTCCGTTTCATTACGCTTGTGAACCTTCTTTCCGTCAAAGATCCCTTTCGCAGCTTCAATCCGGAATTTCGCCCAGATTCGCAGGATGCTCGTGACGCGATCTTTCCAGAGTACCTGACCTGTCGAGACCGCAGTGAGTGGATCGCTGGCGACCTGCTCCGCTGGCTTCAGAACGAAGAGGAACGGATGGCGTGTGTTTACCGTCTGAAAGCGCTTCGGAAAGAGATCGGGCAAGCAGGAGCGGCGCAGAATGCCGCAGAGAAAATTTTGAATTTTGGGGGTTGAGCTTATGTTTTATGAACCTGCACGAACACAATACGACCTGGATTTCCAGTTTTTGGGGATCCCGATCCGCGTCCATCCTCTTTTCTGGATCCTGACGCTCTTCCTCGGCATGAACCTCAGCGGCCCGCAAATGCTGATCCTCTGGATCCTAGCGGTTTTCATCTCCATTCTGGTACATGAACTTGGACACGCACTGGTGATGCGTACCTACGGACTCCAGCCGCGCATCGTTCTGTACAGTTTTGGCGGACTCACGATCTTTGACCGGCGCTACCACCTGCGCTGGTTTGAAAATGTGCTGGTCAGTTTCGCAGGACCGGGGGCCGGATTCTGTTTTCTTGCCGTTTTGACCGGACTCTTCTGCCTTCTCGGTCAGACGCAGATCCTGAACATTTTTCCGGCAGCGTTCGGCATAGAACCCGCGGGGAGCGGATTTGTTTTGTCCGAATCCCTTACGATCCTGCTTTGCTTTTTGATCCAGGTGAACGTTTTCTGGGGGATCCTGAACCTCATGCCGATCTTTCCTCTAGACGGCGGCCAGATCGTACGTGAGTTCCTTATGTACCGTTCCCCGGCGATCGGGCTTCCCCTTTCCCTCAAGATCTCCATCGGCACGGCCGGTGCATGGGCGTTTTTCTTTTTCACACACGGAATGTTCTTCAACGGTCTGCTTTTCGTCTGGATGCTTTACTCCAACTACCAGATCCTTCAGCAGCTCACGACTCGCCGCAGCTGGTAGCAACTGAAAATTCTGCGTTATACCGAAAAGGAACCACGACCAAAAAACGGAGCTGAACGTCTTGTCCAGCTCCGTTTTGAATTTCAGTACCGGGAAACACCCGAAAGTTCTTTAGTAGGCACTTCTGCGCGGCGGCGTGCGTTTCGCGGGCGTTTCTTCCGCATTCTCGTCGCTGTAGAGTCCCGAAACACTTCCGGTCGAAACACGCTTGAGACTTCCCACATTCGGACGCACGTCAAAATCCTGCGTCGCCGCAGAGGGCCGGTAACCCATCTTGCGGAGCAGATCGTTCAGCTGGATCTGCTTCGTGTTGAAGTCGTCGGCCGCCTTCGTCATGTTCGTGTAGGTGATGAGGTAGGCTTCCTGCGACTTTTCGTCCGGCTTGCGTCCCAGAACGATCCAAGAGGTCTCAGACGTGACAGCTCCGCTCATACGTCCGGCATTCTTTCCATCGTCACGCTGATACGCGTCCACGATACCTCCATTCTGTTCGATGAGGCGAATGACTTCGTTCAGGTCGCTTTTGTTATCGCCGTCGATGTCAATGAAACCAGCGATCGCAAAATGTTCCTCAAATCCAGGCGCCCAAGTCGGCGTGTAGATGACATCTCCGACGGAAATGGGATCGGCGTCGTCATTATTGTAGATGATGACTTCCGCTTCACGTTCCTCGGACACGCTCAACACCTCGATCGTTCCCTTCATGCCGTACTCGGTCAGATTGTTGGGTTCATACACACTGAATGTGATCCCTCGAGAGAGATTGTCCTTTTTGCCGAGGTTGATGACGCCCTGTTTTCCGAGCGGATCGACATACACGAGTTCGCCCATTTTGCTTTCCGCCGGCGGCTGTTTTGCCTGACGCTGGATCTCTTCCAGCTCGCTGATCTTTTCGAGACGCTCACGATTCTGCTTTTTCAGCGCATCGTTTTCTTCTTTCTGACGATTGCTTTCACGCGTCATTTTTTTCTTCTCGGAGAGCTGACGCTTAAGCTCAGAATCTTTCGTCTCAATGCGCCCATTGAGCTCCTCAATGTCTCTTTCAAGCGCAGCGATCTGCGTTTTGTACTTTTCTTCAGTCTCCTGAACCCCAGCAGCTTTACCGTCTTCCTTCGCTTTTTCGACTTGCTCTTTCAGATCCGTGATCTGCTGGTTCAGCGTCTCGATCTGTGCGATAAGAGCATTCTGTTCGACGATCTTTCCGGAAAGAAATTCGATGACGGTCCGGTAACTGGGCTTTTCGGCATTCGCGACAGCTGCGGCATCTGCACCTTCACCGCCTTCACCGCCTTCAGCATCTTCGGCACCATCTTCACCTTCCACACCTTCTGCGTTCTCGTCGGCTGGTTTCTTGGCAGCAGGAGCCGGAGCGCCGCCTTCTACGACGACGATCTTCATATCCGAATTGTACTGGGTCGTGATGTCTTCCAGAGATGCCGTTTCCTGACCGAGGTAGCTCTTAAGGACTAGGATCTCTTTGCCCAGTCGTTCGATCTCAGCATCTTTTCCGGGCAATGCCTTGACTGCGGCTTCCATCTTGCTCTGATTTTCATCGACCTTCTTCTTAAAATAATACGTCGTTCCGCCAAGTACACAGGCGATGATCACGAAAAGAATCAGTGAAATGGAAAGTGCATTTTTAGCCATGGAGGCCTCCTTTGATCTCATTTGTTCTCCACAAATCCTGCAATCCCGCTTTTCAGGCGGAACAGTATTTGCCTATTTTATCTTTCATCGTGCAGTCTGTCAAGCAAAATTTATCGAAAACCGCTAACTTTTTAGCATTTTGAAATATTTGTTGCGCTTTTTAATCCTACAATCCGAACTTCTTGAGTTTCTTGCTGATTTTATCGATAAATCCATTAAATGAGGAATTTTTCGAAGAATGCCAAAAAACGTAAAAATGCAAAGGAAACGAAAGTAAACACACGCGGTACTCGTAAAGGAACTGAAAATGAACGGGATGGAAAGCACATTGAAAGGAAAAAGAGTTTTTGTCGTCGATGCTTACGGGCTGGTCTATCAAGTCTTTCACGCGCTGCCGCCGATGTTCGGGAAAGACGGCGAGATGGTGAATGCTGTTTTCGGCTTCGTCCGCGACATTTTTCTGATCCTGGAGCATCAGCGCCCTGATCTACTTTTCTGTGCGTTCGATCTGCACGCGCCGACATTTCGGTCCACGCTCTACACGGAGTACAAAGCGACGCGCGAGAAAATGCCTGATGAGCTGATCGGTCAAATACCGCGTATCCGCGAGATCCTTGAAACGCTCCGGATCCCCGTTCTGGCGCTGGAAGGATTTGAGGCGGACGACATTCTGGCTACGGCGGCCGAAAGGGTCTCCCAAGACGGCGGCACGTGCATTCTCGTGACCAGCGATAAAGATTCGCGGCAGCTGATCTCCGACTCCGTTTCCATTTTCAGTCTGAGGCGGAATCTCTATCTTGACCGGGAATTTCTCCTCCAGGACTGGGGGATCGCGCCGGAGCAGGTGGTCGACTATCAGGCGCTGGTCGGCGATTCCTCCGACAATGTGCCGGGGATCGCGCTCATTGGGCCGAAGGTCGCGAAAGAGCTTCTCCTGCGATTTGGAAACCTGGACGAGATACTGAAACCAGAAAATCTCGATGCGTTTTTCGGCCCGAAAATGACGAAACGCAAGGAAAATCTCCTCAACGGCGTCGAAACGGCCATGCTGTGTCGGGATCTCGTGCGTCTGGAGCGAAATGTACCGATCGAGATCGATTGGGAGAGCGGAAAGGTGGAGAATTTCGATTTTCGCGGAGTCTTGCCGATCTTTGAGCAGTACGCGTTCAAATCGATGATCCTGAAAGCCGCGACTTTTGCGAAAAATGCGGAACTTCGCTCACAGCCCGGGATCTTTGACGCTCTGGACACGGAAAACGGCGGTGAATGCAGAGTTTCGTCTGGAAGAGTACGAGCAAACGGTACTTCCGAGGTTTTTGCCGAAGCGATCCGAGATCGTGTTGAACTTCCGTTTTTTGATGGACGTTTCGAGATACGGAACAGCGAGAACGGAAAAACTGCTTCCGGGGAGACTGAAACGCTCATCCTGCCGCCTGCGCTCTGGAATGCGGAAGCGTTCAAAAGGCTGACCCGCGAAATGTTCGTTCCGAAAAGTGTGTGTGCCCCGAAAACGGCACCTTTCGGGAATGCAAGTCGAATCGGCAAATCACAGAAAACGTCTTCCGGTACGGCAAACCGATCGGAGCAGACAGTTCAGTCGGATCTTTTCGGACTTTTTGAGGCAGCGGATGCGGAAAAGCTGAATGTTTGCCGAAAGACGGAAGATGTACCGGCACTTCCGGATGAAAATGAAAAACAGACGGATCTTTTTGGACTTTTTGAGGCGGCAGAAAGTGAAACAGAACGTACGGCAGAAAATGAAACAGAATGTACGGCAGAAAATGAAGCAGAATGTACGGCAGAAAATGAAGCAGAACGTACGGTCAAAAGTGCAGTAGAAAGCGCAGCAGAAAATGAGACTGCCAGCGTCTTGCCGATGGCGGAAGATCCGCTTCTGCGCATTCTTCTCGAAAATCGGGAGAAACTGGCGAGCGATTCCGTCGTGAAGGTCGGTTTCGATCTGAAAAATCTGCGAAATGCGCTTCGGCGTCTGGGACTTGAGCTTCACGGACCGCAGTTTGACGTGATGCTGGCCGCGTATATTTTCCGGCCGGATGGAAAACACGATTCCCTGAGTACGCTCGCGGAAGCATTTCCGGAAGCTGCAGCGGATCCTGAAGTTCAGGCAGCTCAAACGGCACTCCTGAAAGAAATCCAGTCTCAAAAAGAAGCGGCCTCCGAGTCGGAGTCGGCATCAGAAGAAACGCCGGAGAGCAAAAAGAAGAAAGGTACGCGGACGAAAAAGGAAAAAACGCCGGCGGAACCGCATTTCACGGAGTTTGAGTCCTTTCAGCGTCCATTTTTGCGGAGCCTTTTCCAACATCTTGCCCAAAAACTCACCGACGCCCGTTTGGATCGCGTCTGTTTTGGTCTGGAATTTCCGCTGGCGGAAGTACTTGCCGAGATGGAGTTCTGGGGGATCTTCGTTCAGAAAGAACGTCTGGCAGAGATCTCGGAACGTTTCCGAGTACGCATCGGGGAGTGTTCTGAGGAACTTTATGCCCTAGTAGAAAATGCGATGCGCGAAAAAGCAGAGGAAGAACGCGCTCCCGATCTGAAAACGAAAGAAGAAACGTCTTTCACGCTGGAAAACGTACGCAGTTTGAATCTGAATTCACCGCGTCAGCTCCAGAAGATCCTTTTTGAAACGCTGGAACTTCCGATCCTGCACAAGACGAAGACCGGACCAAGTACCGACGCGCAGACGCTTGAGGAACTCGCCGCCCTTCATCCGTTCCCTGCCCGGCTTTTGGAGTACCGTCAAATGGTGAAGCTGCAGAACACATACGTTGAAGCACTTCCGCGTCTGATCTCGCCGGCGGACGGGAGGATCCACACGTCGTTCAATCAGGCGGTCACTGCGACCGGTCGTCTGAGTTCCAGTGAGCCGAATCTGCAGAATATCCCGGTCCGAACGGAAGAAGGAAAGCTGATCCGGAGCGCATTTGTTCCAGAGCATGACGGCTGGTCGTTCGTTTCGGCAGACTACAGTCAGATCGAACTTCGCGTTCTTGCACACTACTGCGGAGACGAGAACCTCTGCGAGGCCTTCCGAAATGATCAGGACATTCACGCGCGTGTAGCGAGCCAGATCCACGGTGTACCGCTGGAAGAAGTCACATCATCCATGCGCCGAGCCGCAAAAACCGTGAACTTCGGAGTCATCTACGGCCAATCCTCTTTCGGGCTTGCCGCACAGCTGAAGATCCCGCAGGATGAGGCGCGGACTTTCATCCAAACCTACTTTATGCAGTTTCCTGCGATCGAGTCTTTTCTCGACACAGTCCTGGAATTTGCGCGGGAAAACGAGTACGTTTCGACACTGTTCGGACGCCGGCGTCCCATTCTTGGAGTACGTTCCGTGCGGAAAGGCCAGCTGAATCCGGCAGAACGGATGGCCGTCAATACTGTGATCCAAGGTTCCGCCGCCGATCTGATCAAATTGGCGATGCTTCGGGTCTACGCACGCCTGAAACGCGAAGCGCTGCGTTCCCGCCTTCTGCTTCAGATCCACGACGAACTCCTTCTAGAAACGCCCCCGGAAGAGGTCGAGACCGTCCAAGAACTTTTGCGCGAAGAAATGACGAATGCGTGGTCACTCAATGTGCCGCTGAAAGTCGATGTGGATGTCGGTAAGGAATGGTAGTTCCGGAAGTTTGGCCATGGAGGACGATGAAAAATTTGGTTCATCCGGCAAGTGGGTACCGTATCTTGCCGGATGGACCTTTTTTCTCTCACTTTTTCTCTCACTTTTTCTCTGTGATCTGCAGCGTCATTCGGCATTCCCATTCGCTGTCGTTTTCGGAACGGATGAACCAGTGCGGGATGACGCAGACGGCCTGATGCACGAGTTCAAATCCGCCTTCCGAATTGCTGACTGTCTCAACGGGAAAGGTCCAAAAATCCGTGATCCGCGAGACGTTCAGCTCCACGCGGAGTTTCTGCCAATCGTCGGCCAGACCGAGGAACGGAGCCGTTTTGGTGTTCAGGCAGGTGCTCAGGTCGCCGAGACGCAGGCCGCAGGAGTCGTAAAAATAGCGGTCTTCGCAGTGTCCGGGAAGGCCGGCGAAATTGAATTCTGAGCCGAAAAGGAGGGTCTCCCATCGCGGAAGATTTCCGAGATGCCAAGTGAACTCGAGCGTATCGCCGGTGAGCTGAAGGGTCTTCCGGATCGAAATATTGTGGAGATTTCCCTCGAAGGAACGGACCTGCGCAAAGGCGGCGAGCGTCAGTTTTTCGTTTTCGAGATACGCCCGGTACGGGAGCTGCGCGAACGTGCGTTCCGGGACCGTCTCTCCGTTCATGAGGGACTCTGCCGTGACGTTTTGCGGGTAGAAGAAGTCCAAAAATGCTTTTCGCGGCGTTTGGTCATACTGGAGCCGCTTCTCAAGTCCCTCCTGCTTAAAGACGGCCTGATCCCGAATGTTTCCCAGGTCTTCATCTTTGCCGGGATCTTCATCGAGTACGTCGGTCTGTCCCGCACGTTTCTGCGCTTCGATCGTGCGGACGATCGCTTCATGGTACGGTTCCGGACGCCGCGTCATGCCGGCGAGAAGATTCAGGCCCGTCTTTCGAACGTCCAGCTCGTAAAGCATTCCGCCCTGTGTTGGGGAGACCCACGCGGAAAGTTTGGGAGTTTCAAGCCGAAATTCCGTTTCGCCGTCAAGATCGAAGTCGCCTTCCGTCTCGTCATTCGGAGCGATCCGGTCGAGCAAAACGTCTGCCGCGATCAGGTGGCGGTAGATGCCGTTTCGCAGATGCGGCAGGTAGATCCCTCCGAACGCGCCGTGCCAGTACGGGCAGTTGCACTGTCCGCGGTAAAGTTCTGCCCGGGCGTCTTCCAGAAGCTGGATCGTGCGGAAGTATTCGGGCGACCCAGGATCCTGCGTTTGAGTAAGCATCCGGTTCTGAAGACGGCACAAACGGCGGCTGACCGCCATCATGCGGCAGTACATTTCGTTCGTTTCCGGGTAGCGTATCTTGAAATTGCGCCAATTCCCGCCCGAAACGAATGCGCGGATCCGGCAGATCGCGTTTCGGAATCTCTGAAGTTCCTTTTCCGCAGTCGGGGCCTTCGCCGTGCCCGCCGGGTCTGAAACGTCTGAAATGCAGGAATCGCCTGAAACGCTGGAAGAGCAGACCGTTTCGGAGGCGCCGACGGAGCAAGCCGGGCAGTTTTCGGTACTTTCCTGTGCATTTTCGGGTGCTTCGGAGGCTTCCGGCGGCAGGAAACTCATGAGCGTCTCGTACTCCTTGCGCGTTTCGGTGTCGAGAGCCCACTCGGTCATTTCGCGGTAAGAGCAGTCCGGAAGGTAGCATTTCCCCAGCGGTTTCGTTTCATCGCGCGCCTCGGACATCGTGACGGTCCGCAGCCAAGAGGAGTTTTCCAACAGTGCGTCGAAAAACCGCGCCAGCCACTGTCCCTCGCCGTACACGTGCTCGAAGGTATTCGGCCAGGCTCCGAATTTCTCACCGTCATCGGCACAGAAAAGGAGCGCGTTTTCGTGCGCCTCGTGAATTTCGCGCAGGTAGCGGAGGCTGCGGTCAATGGAATCAAACGGGATCCAGTACCGCAATTTTTCACTGTCGGGATAGACGGCCATCAGGCTGCCGTCGTCCTCCGTGAGATAGTATCCATAGAGTTTTTTTTCCGAAAGTCCCGCTTTTTTGAAATGGTAGTCATCCAAGATCGTGAATTCCATGCCGGCCTGCACGAGGTCGCGGACGCAGGACTGCTCCCAGACGCGCTCCGGCATCCACATTCCGCGGACTTTCACACCCAGACGGTTCTCGATCCAGCGGGAGTGCATGAGTATCTGCCCGATCCGGTCCCGCGACGGAAGCATGGCGAGGATCGGTTCTTGGAACGGTCCTCCGAGGATCTCGATACGCCCTTCCCGCGCAAGTTCACCGAGCCGGTCGAGATATTCGGGATGACGGTTTTCGAGCCATTCTTCGAGACAGCCGGAATTGTGAAGAGATATCCGAAGGGACGAATATTCGGGGCGTGAGATCAGATCTAGGAACGGAAGATAGCTTTTTTGATAGCATTCTTCCATCGTACCGTCAAAATTCCCCACAGGCTGGTGATTATGAAACGCCAGCGCAAGACAAAGCGGTTTTCGGGACATTTTTTCACTCTCTCGTTTTTTCTGAAAAGCTGAAAAGGAAAACGGAACAGGTCCTTTCGGTTTCATTGGTCCATCCGGCAGCTGCGTACCGGTCTCATCACTGAAGACACTAAAAAGCACTGAAACACACTGAAAGGGAAAGTATCCTGACACGAATTTTACGGAAAACGCGAAAAGACACGAAGATGAATTTTTTGATCTTTTAAGATCACTTTGCAAAATTCGTTTTTTTCGTGCTTTTCGTGTTTAAAATTCTGTGCGTTTCCGTGTCTCCTCTATGTGTATCTGCGGCTATTCTGTGCTCTCAGTGGTAAAAGAAGTCGGAAAAGTATTGAAATTTTACACGAGCCACAAAACTCCGAGTCCCGCCGCGATGAGCATCAGGCAGCATCCGGAACCGGGTTTTCCGGGATGACCGTCTTCGGCTCCATAGTCATCATCGCTTTCGTCTTCAATGATCTCGACTTTCGGGTCTTTGGTGTGATCGTGGAAGTGCGCCGCGGAGGGATCTTCCAGAGTGATCCCGTCTTCAAACACGTGACCGCAGGAACGGCATTCTTTCAGGAACTGCGGGTAAAGGAGTTCGTCGCAGCATGGACACATGACGGCGAGCGGATACTCGTCGGTGTACGGATCCAGTTCCGGGTCCATATCGAGCGGCTGGGAGAGCTCGGAGACCATGAGACGATAGTCAGGACGGCCTTTTCCCGGCGTTTGCGGAGTCTGCGGCTGCGAGCACCGGCAGGAGTGACCGCCATGGGCGTGTCCGTGAGCGTGTCCGTTTTCGCAGCATCCGGAATGTCCGCCATTTGCTCCGCCGTGTGCGTTCTGCTGATTTCCGACCGAGATCGTGTCTGTGGTGTAGACAGAATTTGCGAAAGTCCCGCCTGCGAGAGCCGTTCCAATGTTTCCAGCCATCGCAGAGCCGATATTTCCAGCAAGAAATGACTTAACGGCGTCCGGAGTAAATGCTCCGTCGTCGTACATTTCGTCATCTTCCTGCGGAAGGATCAGATCCAGCTCTGCCAGAGGAAAGTGGTCGCCGATCGTATTGCAGAATCGGCAGTATGCGATCCGTCTTGCACCGCACTCGGGACAGACGTCCCAGCTTTTCATTTTCATTCGTTCACCTTTTGTTTCATGACTGTTTCGGCAGTTTTCTACCGAAGTTTTGTGTGGTGAGTGTTTTTAGATATTCGGCATTTTTCTTTTCGGACTTTTACCGAGGAGTGTTCTGGAACGGGAGACGGTACACTGAAAAACCTCACGGAACATTCATGTTTCCAAGCCGTCTTTCTTTTCGGAAGGAGAACCCTGGAGTTCCGAACAGCTCGGGAGCGTGTCATGGCTGCTTCACGAAAACTTCGCGAAAAATTCAGGAACTTCGCGAAAACTTCAGGAAGATCTCAGAGCTGTCTGGTTCAGGAATGTCTCGTCCAGCGGTCGTTAAGTTTCGGGAAGGTCTCAACGCAAGGGCCGTCCTGCATGATGCGTGTGTTGCGGGAAAAACCCGGGCTGAGGAAACCAGCCCGGGAAACCAGGGGGATTGGGACACCCCTCACATTGAGTACCTTACCGGTTCAGCGTCAGGCCGAAGACGAACCCGTGCATGAACACATCGTTTTTGTTGTTTCCGTCGACCAGTCCCATGACTCCGTTGCTCGCCATGTCGAGCGTGTAGTCGACCATTCCAGCCGGGCGGGCAATGTTGCCTGCGTAGATCCCGGACCATCCGAGGGAAAGCTGGACTCTGGTCGTCAGGTCGATGTTGAACTTGACTCCAAGTTCCACGATCGGGGTGAAGAGGTCGTCGGTCATCTTGTGGTATCCGGATTCACCGCCGGCACCGATGTTGCTGTCGTACACGACCCACTTGCCGTCGCCGCTTTCTTCTTCACCTTCCTCGCCGTTATCGATGCCCAGACCGTAGACGCTGTCGGATCCGTAGATGCCGTTGGCGTAGGCGTTGCTGCCGATGATGGAGTAGTTGGTGATCTTCTGGGCGTTGTACGCCGCCGTGAATTTACCCAGGAGTTCCATTCCGAAACGGCCTTTCTGGCGGGTCCAGCGCAGTCCGAGCTGCGGACCAAACATGTTGTTGTCGGCGGTCGTTTCGATGCTCGTGTCGTCGAGGAAGTTCGGAGCGTAGAACTCGCCGTTTCCTCCGCGGGGGCTTCCACCCCAGAATCCGAACTCTTCATCCCATTTCATGTAGCGCATACCAAGGCCGAGTTCGAAGATTCCAGCGCGTGTCGCATGGCTGCGGTGCAGGTAGTTCAGCTCGACGCCCCAGGTGCTGATGTCGCTCCACATTCTCGCGGTATCGAACTGGACCAACATTCGGTCGACAAGGAGGTCATTCCCTTCCTGCGTAGCGTCTTGCCAATGATCTTTCAGCTGCTGGTTGTAGATGATACCGCCCAGGTAGTTGTTACCTTTACCGTCGGCACCGTTATTCGTGTCTTCGAAACCGACTTCCACACTGCGTCCGGATTTTTCGGTCTTGCCGTCGATCGTGAAGATCGAGCAGTCCCAGCCGTGATGTCCGTTCATGAAACCGAAGGTGTAGCGCTGACCTACATGGAATTTGGTGTCGAGCATGTTCGTGTTCCAGTCGTTGTGCTGGACTGCCTGACGCAGCTGACCGAGCGGTCCGTATCTGTCAGCGGCGTAGTCGATGAACTCACCGACGGAAACTTCCGTAAATCCGTCCTGAAGGGCTTCTTTGATGCCGCTTCCGCTGCTGCTTCCGCTGCTGCTCGCCTTGATGATCGTTCCCTGGATCCCGTCGCCAGAGTTGTTGTTGCTGTCTTCGGAATCGGAATCATCGTCGTCAT
>JAFQOH010000202.1:0-2343 GCA_017403345.1 Thermoguttaceae bacterium | reverse complement strand
TTAACTCCTCCGGATGCCTCCAAAAACATTCAAAAATAAAAATGTCCTTTTTTATGGAAATTTTTCGGAGGGAGTACTTGCGGATTCCTTGAACATGGTGTAAAATAGCGACAGACATGGTTCCTCAGATCATGGTTCCTCCGATAGGGTTTTGATTTTTCTATTCTATCAGATACCATGTCTTTTTCAACTACCCCCGGTACGCAGTTGCCGGGTGAACCTTTTTTAGTTGTTTTTTTAGTTGGTCCGGGAAATATTGAGCTTTCATTGGAAAGATCGCACATCCTTCCCCATTCTGCCGGTTTGGCCTGATGTGGTTTGGTGTGCCTTATATTTTCGTGAAAAACGGAAGAGATCCCGGATATAATGTATCGCGGACTTTCTTTTCCTCCCCATTTTTCAGCAAAAATGCTTCCGTTTGCCGATAAAAGATGAGAAACTGGAAAACCGGAAGCGGAAATGAGAAAAGAAGTCCAAAAAATGTGGAAGTCTGAAAGGAAAGGAGAAATACACCATGAATTTTCAGAATATTTTACCGAAAGGGACGGCGACAGGGATCTTGCCCGTTGAGGGACGCACGCCGGTGCGGGTCGTTGGGAATGAGAAAATTCGGAAAACGTTTGAGGAAGAGACGCTTCAGCAGGCGGTCAATGCGCGAATGTGCCCCGGAGTGACGGACGTCGTGCTGAATCCGGACGCTCACGTCGGTTTCGGAGCACCGATCGGCTGCGTCATGGTCTCGCCGGACCATATTTATCCCGGCCCGGTCGGCGTGGACGTGAAGTGCTCCATGAGTCTTCTTCAGCTGGATGTGCCGACGGAAGAACTTGCAGATAAACGGCTTCGGCGTGCGCTGATCAACGGCATCGAGGCACGGATCACGACGGGGCGCGCGTCTTCCAGCCAGCTTTCCAAAGCACCGAAATTTACCGACGAAGAGGCTGAACTCGCGATCCTGGAAGGGGCGACGCCGGAAGTCTGCGAACGATTCGGCATTCCGCAGGAGTGGACGGCGCGGTGTGAAGACTCTTCCCATTCTGCGCACGACGGAACGAATGGGCGTGAGAGTACGCTTGAGCGTCGGCTGGAGTTTCTGAAAAATTCCGGACTTTTCCAAAATTATCCGGCAAGACTCCGTCAGCTCGGCACGTACGGCGGCGGGAATCATTTCGGCGAGTGCGAAGATGTGCGTCTTGCGGATGAGGATGCAGACACGCTCCGGACTGCGGAAGTTTTCGGACTGAAACCCGGCTGCGCGGCTGTTCTGTCGCACTGCGGCTCACGCGGATTCGGAAATATCGTGGCGAAAAACCAGTTTCGTATCCTTCAGGAGAAATTCGCCCTCTGGCACATTCCGTTTCCGGGTGAGGACCGGGAGCTGGTCTACGCGCCGATCGGGACGCAGGAAGCGAATGACTATCTTGACGATATGGCACTCGCCGGGAATTTCGCGACGGTGAATCACCTGCTCATCAACCGGATGATCCTGGAGGCATTCCAGGAAGTCCTTCCGGGGGTGAACGGACGGCTCGTCTACTACATCAGCCACAATTTCATCCGCCGTGAGCCGATCGGACATGGAAATACTCCGGTCTACGTCCACCGAAAAGGCGCAACGAGGGCGTTTCCGGCAGGTCATTTTCTTCTAAAAGATTCGCCATTTTATGAGACTGGCCATCCGATCCTTCTTCCGGGCAATCCGACGGCGGGATCGGCGGTCATGGCGGCGCTTCCGGGAGCGGAATGGACGGCGTTCAGCATCAATCACGGTGCGGGAAGAATGATGGGACGGCGTGCTGCGGTGAAGATGCTGGATCAGAATGCCGTGGATCGTGAGTTTGACGACGCGGACATCTTGACGAATTGCCGAAAGTACCCGCTGGATGAGGCGCCGGCTGCGTACAAGAATTTCGATGAGGTCCTCCAGTCGGTCAAAGACGCAGGACTTGCGCGGGAGATCGCACGGCTTCACGCCCGGTTCGTCATCAAGGACGCCAGTGCGCCTGCCGACGACTGAGGTTCTTCATGAGCACGAAAAAAGGGAGAATTTACCGCTCCCTTTGCTGTTTGGAGTCCACTTGTATAATACGAATGCAGATTCAAGACCTTGCAAGTTTCTGTTTTTTAAGTATACTAAAAAAAGGAGAGCGTTCACCGTTGGCTTCGGTGAACGACGCACCGGCGAGTCCGATGCCTCTGGGTCTGAAATAAGACCGTAAGGGAGTTGGGACCGCCGATGTCTCCGGAGTAAACTCGGACAAGAAACAGGAACGAGTTACTGCTGATATTATAGCAGACTCTGTTCGAAAATGCAAGGAGGAGTGAAATGGATCCGGAAAAAAT
>JAFQOH010000201.1:0-26612 GCA_017403345.1 Thermoguttaceae bacterium | reverse complement strand
GCAGGAGCAGCTTCCACCGGGACGGCGGCCGGAGCAGGAGCAGCTTCCACCGGGACGGCGGCCGGAGCAGGTGCGGCTTCTACCGGGACGGCGGCCGGAGCAGGAGCAGCTTCCACCGGGACGGCGGCCGGAGCAGGTGCAGCTTCCACCGGGACGGCGGCCGGAGCAGGAACGGCTTCTACCGGGACGGCGGCCGGAGCAGGAGCAGCTTCTACCGGGACGGCGGCCGGAGCAGGAACGGCTTCCGCCGGGACGGCGGCCGGAGCAGGTGCAGCTTCCGGAGCCGGCACGGAGAATTTCTTCCAGTTGCTCTTCTGACGGGCGACTTCAGGTTCGACCTGGAAATCACCAAGAGTCACGTTTTCCGCATAGTATTCCGTTCCTTCATACGGCATTGGCGGGTTGATGTGACCATCCGGTTGATGGAAGGAAGAAGAATCGATCGGCGTGGAGGACCAGCCGGTAGAGTGCGTGTACTTCGTTTTGGTTTCGGTTCCGCCGCCGAGTTTTTTGACGGTTTCGGGATGGCTCTCTTCGTGCCACTGGAACATTTCAACGTTACGCTTCAGTTTCAGAGCGTTGACGGTAATGGACGGAAAATCCGTATCAGCGAGGACATCGTCGGTCTTCATGGTTCCCGTCGTGTAGACGAGTTTGTTGTCATTGGCGACATCAACGGCATCGGATCTAACTTCGATGCACTGGCTGGCTCCTTCCTTCAGGGCGCGATAGCGTTTGACCGTTCTGCCTTCATTCCAGAAAAGCAGCATGATCGCGACTCCGACAAGGACGATCCCGACGAGGATCCCTTTTAGGGAATCGCCGATCCTAGAAAACCACGACTGGGTGGTCGTTTCTGTGTACGACATGAGAAAACTCCTTAAAATTTTTGGAAAAATGAGTGAATTTTAAGTTTGAAATACGGTGTTCGAATATCTGCCTAAAAAGCAGAAGCAAAATGTTAGTCAAAAAACGGAATTTTCAAAAAATAGTTTTTTGACGATGGATATTTTTTATTTTATGCAGAATGCAGCCTCTCTGCAAGGGGGGATATGGAAATTTTTTAGAAAAAATGGTAGTAATTTGTTTTTTTGTTTACCAAACTGTCTGCCAGAACTGTCTGCCAGAACTGTCTGCCAGACGAAAGAAGGTTTCAAAATCGGAATGTTTTAAAAAATTAGTTTTTTCTGGTGGATTTAGAAACCGTGTTCCTTTTTTTTAGTAAATCTCTGATCGCGCTGGCGTGCGCGGGATAGAAACCTTGGTTTACAGTTTTTTCGGAACGTAAAAAATTTTTCAGGCAACCCTTGACCAAATTTTTCGACGTGGTATACTAAAAGCAGAGTCGTCGGCGGAGAATTTTACGTGTCCCGCTGTTTCCTTCCATTTTCCTCTGATCCTGGATGTTGTCAAAATGAAAGATCCATTATCCCGCATTTTTTTTGTTTTCTTTTTTTTATTTTGTGCTGGACTGTTTTCCGCAGCCGCAGAGGCACGGGATCCTGCGGTGGTTTGGGATCTTGCTTCGCTGAAGCAGACGCCATCTGCGGAGTGGTCGGCCATTGAAAGTATTTCGTCTGCCGACTCCCGTGAGATCCTGACGCAGAAAGTCTGGTTTGCCGGCGAAGAGTTTCATGGAAAGCCGACGCGCGTTTTTGCATTCTTTTCTCGTCCTACTGGTGACGGTCCATTTCCCGGTATCGTGTTGGTCCATGGCGGCGGAGGAACGGCGTTTCGCGCGTGGACGGAGCTCTGGGCGAAACGCGGATACGCTGCGATCGCGATGGATCTTGCAGGCTGCGAGGTCCTTGATGACGGTTCGCGCAAGGCACTTGAAGACGGCGGACCGGGGCAGGGGGACGATGAGAAATTCCGTTTTTTTGAGGAAAAGGACTACCGCGAAATGTGGTCCTATCATGCGGTCGCAGCCATCATGCGGGCACACTCGCTTCTGCGTTCCCAGCCGTGCGTCGATGCAGACCGGACGGCTGTAACGGGGATCAGCTGGGGCGGGTATCTCACGAGCATGATCGCGGGGATCGATGACCGATTCAAGGTTGCGGTGCCGGTTTACGGCTGCGGGGACCTAGATCGTAATTCCATCTGGACGGACAGACTGGATCAGATCCCGTGGCCTGGAAAAGTACGCTGGCATAACTATTTCGATCCGGTACAGTACGTTGGAAACGCAAAATGCCGGATCCTCTTCCTGAACGGGACGGATGATTTTGCGTATCCGCTGGACGCGCATTTCAATACATACTCGCGTGTACCGCACGCCGACGTTCGTCTCCAGGTCCATATGCCGCACGGACACGAAGCCGGCTGGTCACCTGCGGAGATCGGGGCGTATATTGATTCGGTGCTGAACGGAGTGCCGGAATTACCGTGTCTTGGGAAATTGAGTTGGGAACGGATGCCGGACGGTACGATCTTGGTTTCGGCTCCCATTAAGAGGGATCCGGAAGCTGCGGTTTCTGCGAAACTTCATTTTTCTACGGACGCCGGCGGTTTTGAGGGAACGAAGTGGGTGGTCCGAAACTGGTCGGAGATCCCGGCTGAGATCCGGAAAGATCCCGCACAGGTTTCGGTCCGGATCCCGAAGGAGATCGCGGGGCAGGCTCCGCTGCGCATTTTCTTGGAGGTCCAGACTGCAGACGGTCTGACGTTCACGTCGCATTACGCACATTGTCGAGCGGTCGTTCGGCCTAATTTCCAGCCTGTTCCGGAAGACGGGATCCTTCTTTTCGGACGTGATGCCGCGGGGGAACTGGTGAACCGTTTTCTTGACCAGGACGGAAGTCCGGCAAGCTGGAAGGTCGAAAATGATGAACTGATCTCCGGCAAAAACCACATTCATTCCGATGCGGATTTCCGTGACGCGCACATTCACGCGGAATTCTGTCTCCCGAAAAAAGGAAGCGGAAACAGTGGACTCTACATTCACGGTCTCTACGAGATGCAGATCCTGAATTCTGCCAACGCACGCGAGACGCACAAGCTGGAAGCGGGAGCGTTTTACCGTTTTGCTCCGGCACGGGCACTGGCGGGACTTGGCTGCGGTGAGTGGCAGTCCTACGACATTCTGTACCGTGCGCCGCGGCGTGACGATTCTGGAAAGATCGTCGAAAAAGGCCAAATGACGGCGTGGCTGAATGGGGTCTTGGTGCAGGACCGCTTTGAATTTGAAGAAGCCCGCTCGCCATGGCATCCAATGTGCCGACAGAATACGGACCACATTCAGAAAAAGTGGGAGCATCAGAAAAAGACGGGTTTTGCGCCGCTTTTCCTGCAGGATCATGGTGAAGCTGTGCGTTTCCGTAATGTCTGGATCAAGCCGCTGGACTAGTTCAGGAGAAAATTCCGTCTTCGGTCTCACGTATGAAACTTTACGTCAGACCGGAGGCGGAATTTGAATTCAGATCTTGATTTTCGGGATTTCTTTTCCAAATTTACGTTTTTTTCAGCTGCTCACCCCCTTGAAAATTTTTCGGCATTCGGTAAACTAAGAGTAATTTTGTGAAGCTCCAAGATCGATCGGGATGCCTCGAGCTGCCAGACGGAAAAGTTTGGCGGAAAAGTTTGGCGGAAAAGTTTGGCGGAAAAGTTTGGCGGAAAAGTTTGGCGGAAAAGTTTGGCGGAAAATCTGCCAGCCGAGCGCACCTCCGGACAGCGGGCAGAGAAGATCGGCTGAGGTCTGCTTTTGGCAGAATGCTGGTCTTCGCGTGCAGTGAAACGGAAAGAAAGAGTAAAGGGGGAAACGCAGTGAATGCATCGGCCTATTTAGTTTTTCGGGATGAATCCCGGTGGAATGAAGTTTTTCGGTTGACTTCCGACCGGATCACCTCTGTGGGCCGCGCTCCCTCCAATGTCATCGTGCTCAAGGACGACCGGTGCAGTCGAATGCACGCTCTGATCCATTTTGATGAAGAGCAGGATGCGTGGTTTTTGAAGGATCTGAAGAGCCGTAACGGTACGCTGGTCAATGGCCGGAAAGTGGATCCTGAAGCTGAAGTCCGGCTTTCTCCGAATGATATTCTGATGTTTGGACGTTCGCATTTGATGTTTCTGAACGAGCTGCGCGAATTGCCGTCAGAGGAGTCAGACCAAGCGTTTCAGATCGCGCCGCAGCAGGATTACTCTTCGATTCGGGCTGACAGTTCCAGCGTGTTGGGCAATTCGCACGTTTTTTCCGGGATGATGGAAAATTCCGAAGAGACGATGATCACGTGCCGACGGGAAAAGGCGCGGCTTCTGGAGACTATGGAGCTTGAATCCGCCAATCTTTCCAACTCAGTGGGAAAACGCATTCGGCGTTCCATTGCGAATCTCTGCCGGCTGGCGATCGAGATCAATCGGGCAGGTGATCAGAAAGCGAAACTTGATCTGGCGCTTCTCTACCTTTTGCGTGAACTTCCAGTCAGCCATGCAGCCGTCCTTTTGCTTCCGGGGCCGTGTGAAGAGAATTTTCCAATCGCCTCCCTAGAGGTCACTGCGTCCCAGATCGCGCCGAATTTGCGAAATGTACGTGTTTCGCCCTACCAGAAAGTCTCAGATTATCTGGCACAGACGGTACTTGAGTCCCGCAATGCGGTCATCGCGCGTCATGTGAAGGGGGACAGTATCCTTGGACGCCGGAACAGTGAGGGCGAGATCGAAACGACGAGCGTCATCTGTGCGCCGATCTTTACGGAAGGCCGACGCTGGGGGATCCTTCACGTTTACTCGACGGATTCCCGGAAAGTGCCGGATGTGCAGGATCTGGACTTTACGCTTGGGGTCGCGGAGATCCTGGGGATCATGTTCGAGAATCTTCGGGAGCAGAATCAGCTGACGGAAAGTCTGAATCGGGCACAGAATGAAAATGCGGCGCTTCGGAAGCAGCTGGGAGTCCGCAGTGAGATCGTGGGATCGAGCCGGGCGGTGCAGGAGATCACGGAACAGATCGCATTGGCGGCAAACAGTCGAGCGACTGTCCTGATCCATGGGGAAAGCGGTGTCGGAAAAGAACTCGTGGCGCGGGCGGTCCATTACTCGAGTCCGCGCAAGAAAGCGCCGTTCATTTGCCTGAATTGTGCCGTGCTTTCGGAAGATCTGCTTGCCAGTGAGCTTTTCGGGCATGAACGCGGGGCTTTCACGGGAGCGACGGAGCGGAAGATCGGAAAATTTGAGGCGGCGAACGGCGGAACGCTCATGCTGGACGAGATCGGTGAGATGGGGCTGAACATTCAGGCGAAATTTCTCCGAGTGCTGGAAGGGCATCCATTTGAGCGGGTCGGCGGGACGAAACCGATCTCCGTAGATGTACGCGTCATTGCCGCTACGAATCGCGATCTGGAGCAGGAAGTCATGGCGGGTCGGTTTCGGAAGGACCTTTTTTTCCGACTGCGTGTGGTTGGGATCCTCGTGCCGCCGCTGCGTCAGAGGGTTTCGGACATTCCGATCCTTGCAGAACATTTTTTCCATTTCTTCCGGACAGAAACGGGGCGGAAGCTGAGTGGATTCTCGCCAGAGGCGATCGCGCGTCTGCAGAGTTACGCCTGGCCGGGGAACATTCGCGAGCTGAAAAACGTCGTGGAGCGTGCTGTCGTGCTGGCTCGCGGTGAAAGGATCGAAGCGGGAGACCTCCTGCTTTCCAATCTCACGACCGAATCCGGGGCGGTCATGGAGCCTAGTATGACGGGACAGTTTAGCGGAATGGGGGTTTCGGGAGGTTTTTCTGCGTCGCCTGCGGAAGAGTTTCGCCCGATGGCTTTGGAGGAGATCGAGCTGGAGCACATTCGCCGAACGCTGGAATTTACCGAGGGAAACAAAAGCCGTGCGGCACAGCTGCTGGGGATCGAGAGGACGACGCTGGACCGAAAAATCAGGAAAATGGAGGCGTCTTCGGGCAATCCGGAACGGTGAACGGTACGTTTGGGGGGAATGGGGAAGACTCGGAGAGTGCGGGATCCTGCCCCATTTTGTGGCACTTCCGGAAAGTGCGTACCGATCCAGGTTCCGATTTTACCACGGAGTACACAGGAGAGACTCCGACTCACACTGAAAAGAATGGGAAAATGGCAGTGAACGTGCCCTGACACGAATTTCACGGAAAACACGAAAAGACGCAAATGAATTTTTAAAAATTCAAAATTTGTTCGAGCATTCTGTTTTTTACTGCTTTTTGTGTTAAGGTCCGTGTTTCTCTGTGAGTTTTCAGTGTGTGTCAGTGGTAAAACTGGTACGCAGTTCCCGGATGGACCCGTTTTGTTGGTGGGGAAAGCGTGTTTAGGCTCTTTTTTCGCCGACCCCGCAGAGCCATCCGTTTTGGGTATCGTGAGTCAGTGCCGTGACGGAAAAACCGCTGCGTGTGAGCAGTGCGCGAAGTTCTTCCGGGGTTGGACAGTACATTTCCAGCCGGCGTGCGATCTCGGCATGGCGTTCACTCATGGAGTCGCCGACCATTTCCAGCACGGTCATGAAGCAGCCTCCCGGTTTCAAAACACGGAGAATTTCCGCGAGATCTTTTTCCGGTTCCGGCCAGAAGTAGAGACTTTCGACGGAGAATACCGTGTCGAAAAACGCGTCGGGAAACGGCAGTTCGGAAACGCCGCCGCAGTGGAATTTCATGCGTCCGGATGAGACCGTTTCTGCGTTGAGCCTTTCTGCGGACTGGATCGCGAGCGGTGAGACATCGCAGCCGAAAAACTGGGCGTCAGGGTAGCGTTCCGCGAGTTTTTTCAGTGCCGCACCGCCTCCGCAGCCAACGTCGAGGACGGTTTGACCGAATTTCGAAACGTGCGAGAATCCCCACTCTGTGAGCCGTGCGTGGGAGCGGTTCATCCCTTCGATCATTTGTGTGCCGAGTGCGCCTTCCGGGAATCGGGCATTGCGGATGAGATCAAAATCAATTGGTTTTTCCATCGTCTTTTTCTCGTCTGGTTTTTGAGGAAACATTGGGGACGTTTTTGAGTCCATTTCCGATTTCGTTTGAGAGATTTTAGCGTTTTGCGGTCGGAATGTCAAGGGGGAGCGGAGCGTTTTTCCTGAAATGAAATTCCGCACGCCTACTTGACAAAATGGGGCAAGTCAGGTAAAATTGAATGAAATAGCGGTGGAGAGACCTCAGGGGATGCATTGAAGACACGGCTGGAAATCGTATTGGAGTGGAATCGCTGATGGAAATTTTTGAAGTTTTGGTATTTTTTTTGTTCGTGGGACTGTTCATTGCGGGCATTGGAGTCGTGCCGTTCTATATTTTGCGGGAACTGTCTCGCGAATGGAAGCAGAGAAACCTGAATATCGCGCCCATGAAATGGCGTGAAGCGGTTTCCATTTTGCTTGCGGTTGCGTCTTTTGAATTTCTGCTCCATCCCCAAACCATGCTTTCCTGCTTTCCAACAGCCGGTTTTGCCTGCCTTCTTTTTTTATGGCCGATGCTGATTTTTGCGGTGGGAGAAAGCTGGAAGCGATGGAGGCTTTCGCTTGTGCTGATACTCATGCTGTGGGCGGTGGGGGCACGGTGCCTCTACACGGTACCGAGCGGATTTCTTGTTCTTTTTATTCCGGGACTTCTTCTGCTTCTTGCCGCCTCGGTGAATGGGCAGCGTGTGCCGCTTGAGAGAGACGGATGTGCCGCATTTCTCTTCGCTTCGATAGTCGGGGCATTTCTCAGCGTATTTCGAATTGCGGCCTGGCCGTTTCGGGGATTCTTTTTTCGGAAAGGGAATCTCGTAAATCTCGCAGTATTTACTGTGCCGGCGGTTCTGCTGCTCGTTTTTGGCGCGCTTTTCTTTTTCGCGAACTGGGACCTGAAAAATTGGGGCTGGGTGGTGAAAAAACTGGAGAACGTGCTCGAGGGGATCTTCCTTTCATCTTCAGGCTCGGATGAATTTGTGGAGTCGTGTGCCGTATGGTTGGCCGTTGGTTTGGGGTTTGCGGGACTGATTGCGGGGAAAACGTGGAAAAATGTCGGCAGGAATGCGGAAAATGCGGTTTCGGGAGAGCGTGAGGTTTCCGGGATCTTCTACCAGACCGCGCGTAATTCACTTTGGGTACTTTGCGGACTTTTTGCGCTGGATCTTGTTTGGGAGGTCGGTGTACTTGCGTCGTGGGACCCGCCTGCAGATTTCTGTCTCGGAACGTTCTGTCATGAGGGGGCCGCGTGGCTGACGGCCGCGCTCGTTTTGACCGTCGGAGTTCTTTGGGGAATCTTTGGCCGGAAAATAGAGAGAAACGCGCAAAGTGCGTTTCTGGAAAAACTCGCATTTTTCTGGCTCTTCGAGAATCTTCTGCTTGTCGGAGCCATTTTCGTCCGTCTGGGGATCTACGTGGACCACTCCGGCCTGACGTGCTTGAGGATGGTCGGATTTTTCGGTACGGCCGCCGTCGGTGTTTGGCTGTTCTGGGCGTTTTTCCTGATTGCGAGGCGTGAAGGAATGGCTCTGATCTGGAACCGGTGTACGTGGAGTTCGCTCGCGATCATCTGGCTTTACCTGGTCCTGCCTGTCGATGCGTTCGTTTGGCGCGTCAATACTTCGCGGATCCTCGCGGGAGACCGTGCGCCGCTTCTGCACATTTCCGAGCAGTGGATCTCGGATGAGGGACTCGTGCAGATGATGCCGCTTTTGTGTTCGGAGGATGAGAGTATCCGCGAGGGGGCGGCGGCTGCGATCTGTTCGTGGATCCCCGGCGTGTACTTTGACGCGGACTCTTCACTCCGGTGGCCGGAAGACTGGCGGCAGTATAATTATGTGGAACGGAGTCTGCGAGAGCAGGTCATTTTCTATGCGCCGTGGCTGAAGGCTGTGCGAGGTGCACAGTGCGGGATCCAAGCCCGATTTTGCGAAAAGGCGCGGGAAGTCTATCCGACGGCGAATCGCCGAGATGCCGAAACGGATCAGGAGTAATTTCAACGGGGAAACAGAAAAAAGGGGGGAATCATGAGAGATTTTATTTTGATCCCGGATTCATTCAAGGGGACGCTCAGCTCGCGGGAGATCTGCGGGATCATGGCGCGGACGATCCGGCGATTTGTGCCGAATGCGCGGATCCGGTCGATCCCGGTCGCAGACGGCGGTGAAGGGACGGTCGATGCGTTCCTAACGGCAGTCGGCGGGAAAAAGGTCTCGGTCGAGGTGACGGGACCTGATTTTCAGAAGATGAACGCATTCTACGGGATCCTCCCTGATGGGGAAACGGCCGTCGTGGAAATGGCGGTGTGCGCGGGACTTCCGTTGGTTTACGGCCGAAAAGATCCCGAAAAAATGACGACGTACGGCGTCGGTGAGCTTTTTCTCCATGCGGCCCGGAATGGATGCCGAAAAATCATTACGGGCCTTGGCGGGAGCTGCACGAACGATGCGGGGACGGGGGCCGCGGCGGCTTGCGGAGTCCGTTTTCTCAATGAGGCTGGAGGATCGTTCATCCCGACCGGCGGGACGCTCTGCGAAATCGCGAAGATCGATATTTCCGGGAAAGATCCGGCACTGGAAACGGTAGAATTCCTCACCATGTGCGATATCGATAGCCCGTTCTGCGGGAAAATGGGGGCTGCGTACGTTTTCGCGCCTCAAAAAGGGGCCGATGAGGCGATGGTCAAGCGTCTGGATGCCGGTCTGAAACACTGCGGCGAGTTGATCCAGAGAGATCTGGGGTTCGAGATGCTGCGGAAGACCGGTGTTTCCGACATTTTCACGCTGCCGGGTTCCGGAGCTGCGGGGGGAATGGGAGGCGGAATGTGCGCGTTTTTCGATTCCAAACTGAAGATGGGGATCGAGATCATTCTGGAGACGGTCCAGTTCTCGAAAATGCTTCGGAAGGCGGATCTCGTTTTTTCCGGAGAAGGAAAGATCGACACGCAGAGTCTGCGGGGAAAAGTCGTTCTTGGAGTCGCAGCACAGACGAAAGAAGCGGGAGTTCCTCTCATCGCAGTCGTCGGCGACATCGGAGATCGGATCGAGGAAGCGTACGCACGCGGGGTTTCTGCGATCTTTAGCATCAATCATGTCGCAGTTCCATTTTCGGCTGCACGGCGAAGAGCGCGCCGGGATCTGGAATCAGAGATGGAAAACATTCTCCGCTTTCTCTGCGCAGTTCAAGGGAAACCGCGTGTAGAAAGAGACAGGATCTGAAAAGAAGTGTACCCTGAAAAGAGACGTGAATTGGTGAGTATCGTGAATTGGTGAGTATCATGAATTGGTGAGTATCGTGAATTGGTGAGTATCGTGAATTGGTGAGTATCGTGAATGGGAAAGATGCATAAACTAAGGAAAAGTTCCACGCAGAATATTTCGCTTGTGCAGCATAAATTTTCAAATTTTCTATGGAAGCGTCTGCCGGGGGGCTTTTCAAATTTCCCTATTCTGTTATACTGGAAACGATTGGTTGTGCCGCGTGTGCCGATGCTCGCAGTGAATGGCGAGTGATACCTAGAAGGATCCGCATTGGGAGAACTTTTTTCATGCTTTTCAATTTTTTCAACTTGAGGAAATGGCTTGGAACTGCTGCCGATAAAAATCAAAATGGCTCGCCTGCAGAAGCAGCTCTTGCGGGAAAAAATCAGCTTCGGCACATCGCCATCATCATGGATGGTAACGGACGCTGGGCGCAGCAGCGCGGACTTCCGCGTGCGGCAGGACATCGAGCGGGAGCGCGGACGGTCGAGAAGATCGTTGCGGAGTCTGTGCGGATCGGCTTGGAAAATCTGACGCTCTACTGCTTTTCTCATGAGAACTGGAAGCGTCCAGCACTGGAACTGAACGCCATAATGCAGCTTTTGGAGCATTTTATGGTCTCGTCTAGGAAGAGCATCATGGAGAATCGTGTGCGTCTGCGAGTCATTGGCCGGCGGGACGGCATTCCGGAATCTGCACTGCGTGAAATGGATAAAACGCTCGCCATGAGTGCGGAAAATGATGGTTTGGTCCTGACTCTGGCCATTAATTACGGAGGACGTCAGGAGTTGGTCGACGCCGCTCGTCAGCTTGCGCAGGAGGCCGTGGAGGGAAAGCTCCAGCCTTCCGAGATCAGTGAATCGGAGATCGCCGGTGCACTTTACTCGGCAGGAACTCCGGATCCGGATCTTCTCATTCGGACGGCAGGAGAAATGCGTCTGAGCAATTTCCTTCTCTGGCAGTTGAGTTACGCGGAGATCTGGGGCACGGACGTTTGCTGGCCGGATTTTTCGGAAGAGCTTTTTCATGAGGCGATCGATTCTTTTCAGAAACGGACGCGGAGATTTGGTGCCGTGGTGAAGAATTAAGTGAAAGACGTGCCTGAAAAGGCGAGAAAGACGAAAGACGAAAGAAGTTCAAAATGTCGGAAGATTTGATTTTCACGCCTGAGAATATTTTGGGGGCGGAGGGACTGCTTGCCCGCAGGATGAAGGGGTACGAGCCGCGTCCGCAGCAGATCGTGATGGCGAACGACATTTTGGATTCATTTCTTGGGAAAGATCATTTGGTCGTGGAGGCCGGGACTGGAGTCGGAAAGAGTTTTGGGTATCTTGTGCCGGCGATCCTGGCGACGACGCAGGAGTACCTTTTTGAGGGAGAAAAACAGAGACCGTACCGGCGGGTCGTCATTTCGACGCAGACTATCAGCCTGCAGGAACAGCTGATCCGGAAGGACCTGCCGTTTTTGAACAGTCTGCTTCCGCTTGAATTTTCTTTTGTGCTGGTGAAGGGACGTTCGAATTACGTTTGTCTTCGCCGCCTAAAAAATACGTACCGGAACGCGCAGGTCCTTTTCAGTTCTATGGAGGAGCTTGAGCAGGTCGAAGATCTTCGCGTCTGGGCGAATCAGACGGATGACGGGACGCTTTCTGATTTGGATTTCAGCGTGAATCCGAAAGTATGGGAGGAAGTCTGCTGTGAGTCGGGAAACTGCCTTGGGAAAAAATGCCAGTTCTTCAAGGATTGCCTCTACCAGCAGGCGCGTCGCCGTGTGCGGAATGCGCACATTCTGGTCGTAAATCATGCCCTCTTTTTCAGCGATCTTGCTGTCCGAAACGGAGGCGGAGCGATCCTGCCGGAGTACAGCGCGGTCGTTTTCGATGAGGCGCATTCTATGGAAGCTGTGGCGGGAGACCATCTGGGGATCGGCATCACGAATGGGCAGGTCGAGTACCTGCTTCGGCGTCTTCTGAATCTGCGCACGAATCACGGCATTCTTGTGCAGTACGGTCTGGAAGAGGCGCAGAAGATCATCGCGGAATGCTATGTGCAGTCAAGCAATTTCTTCTACGAACTGAATTCTTGGTTTGAGGCGCGTCTGGAAGAGATGAATTCGCCGTTTCGCGTGAATGAGATCCGGATCCGCCGTCCGGGGATCGTGGAGAATCAGCTGAGCCGTTCGCTCGCACAGCTGGCGGGATGTCTCTTCAATGACGCACAGGCTCAAGATTCCGAGGAGGCGCAGAAGGAACTCGATACGCTGGCGGACCGATTGAATTCTTTGGCCGTCGGGATCGATACGTGGGTCTCGCAGAAGGCGGAAGATTTCGTTTACTGGCTGGATGTGGTGCCGGTGGGACGCGGCGGACGGCGTGCTGTGCCGAAGATCTCGATGAATGCCGCTCCGATCGACGTCGGACCGCTCATGCGCGAGATGCTCTTCAATAAAGTGCAGTCGGTCGTCATGACCAGTGCGACGCTCTCGACTGTTCGAAGCAGCGGCGGCGGACGCAGCAACGGTGGACGAAACCGGTTTTCACGAGGCGGAAATGCTTTCGATCCGGAAAATCGTTTCGGTACTGAAAATGGGGGAACGGATCGTCCGGGAACCGTTGCGGAATTGATTTCAGGGAATCCTGAAATGATGGGGAGACAGTCGGGAATTTCCGGTATGCCGGGTGAAGAAAACTCGGCGGATTTCGGATATTTTCGCCAGCGGATCGGTCTGACGAACGCGCGGCAGCGTCTTTTGGGGAGTCCGTTCGACTATCCGCGGCAGGCGCGTTTGGTCCTTGGCGTTTCGATGCCGGATCCGGTCGCTGATGCGCAGGCGTACGAGCGTCAGCTTTCGGAACGTATCTGCCGGTACGTGGAGATGACTGACGGGCACGCTTTCGTTCTGTTTACGAGCTACGGACTCATGAATCGGGTCGTTGCGGAGATGACGCCATGGCTCATTCGGCAGAATCTGGCTCTTTTCTCGCAGGGAGAGGGAATGGCGCGTTCGCAGATGGTCGAGAGTTTCAAAGCGAATCCGCGAAGCGTTCTTTTCGGGACGGACAGTTTCTGGCAGGGGGTCGATGTGCCGGGAGATGCACTGCGCAACGTTATCATCACCAAACTGCCGTTTCGCGTTCCAGACCATCCGCTGACCGAAGCGCGGGTCGATGCTATCAAGGCTCGCGGCGGAAATCCGTTCAACGAATATCAGATTCCCGAGGCGGTCATCAAGCTGAAACAGGGGTTTGGCCGACTCATCCGAACGCGCACGGATACCGGGATGGTCGTGATCCTGGATCCGCGGATCGAGTCGAAATACTATGGGAAACTCTTTCTGGAATCTCTTCCCAAATGCACCATCATCCGGGAGTGAAAATGGAATGCAGGAAAAACGGAACGTAAAAACGGAACGGCACGGAAAGAGAGTGCCGTCCCAGTGCGGTCAGGGAGGATGATCAGATCTCGTACCCGAATTTCCAGTTCTTTTCTCCTAGCGTCAGCGTCCATGCTGAGGAATTTTCTTCCTGCGTGAAATGGAGAGTGCCGGGGTCGAGCGTCTCATTTTGCTCGATCGGGTAAAGGAGGGTCGCGAATCGGCGAGTCTCTCCGGCTGCCTTTTTCTGAACGAAGGCCATCGCGGGCCGGCGTTCTTTTTTCATGTAGACTGTGGAGAGCCAGCCTTCTTCTTCCTGAAGCGAGATCTCCGCGTTCGGAATCACCGCTCCCGCGATCAGAAGATCGACTTTTCCCGGATGCACGGTCCACGCGCGGAGAGTTTCTTTTTCGAGTCGCCAATCTCCCGGAAGAAACTGAAAATGCTGGCGAAGTTCGCCGGCTGCCTGACCAGAAAGCTCATCCAGAATGACGAAAAAGCGTCCATCGATCAGCTGGAACGTACGCCGATGGAAGAGACCGGGGACCGGCTCATTTTCGAGGATCAAAATGTCTGCCGCGGGACGCGTTTCTGTCGCGGCGAGTGTTTTTTCACCGATTTTTCGGCCGCGGGAAAGGATCGGTTTTTTGTCGAGCGAAACGAGCTGATGGACTTCCGGAGAACGGAAGTATCTGCGCCATTCCGGCTCTCCTGAGTAATTGAAGCAGCCGCTGTCGATCATGAGCCGTCGGCCAAATGCGGAAAGCTCAAACGTCATGTTGTCCGCCTGATTGTGTCCGAAGCGTGTCGTGTTGGAGTTTTTCGCGACGAGGAAAAGCGCGTTTTCGGACCAGTCGGAGCGCATCGTGTGGTATCCGGCGGCTGGAAGTTCCTGGATGCGGGAGTCCGGATGCCTTCCTTCCTTTCCTTTCGTGACGAACCAGACCCAGTCCGGTCGGTCGAACATCGTGAGATACGGACGTATCCATCTGCGGTTGACGTCGCGGCTCCCAAGCCACGCGTCGCCAAAGACGGGGGCCGCTCCGTCCGGGTGGCTCCAGACGACGACGGCATTGATCGATTTTTCGAGTCGATCCATGAAGTCCTGCGGGATCTCCACAGGAAGCGCGAGTTCACTGCAGACGCGGACCAGACGGGCGAACTGGGCCGGGTATGCCATGTGGTAGCTCGGAATATACTCGTTGATCACGCCGTCCTCAAGCAGAACGCGTTTCTGGAAATCGACCAGAAGCTGCGCGGCGGTCTGAACTTCGCGGGCACTTTCTTTGCGTTCCGGGAGCGCGGCAGCGGTGAAGAGAAGCCCTTCCGTATGGTAAATGTCCCAGTTGCCGAGCATTCCGTCACGTTTTTGTGCGTCGAGACAGCATTTCAGGATCCGCCGGCAGTGAACGTCCAGCGAGTAGAGAAAATCCGTAAAGGTGCGTGAGTCGAGCGACGGTGATTTGAGGAAAAATTCCAGATGCAGAGCCCACTCTTTCATGCGCAGTGCCGTGTCCAGCGAACGCCACCCCGGATGGTGGAACGCATTTTCCGGTTTGTGCATGTGCCGAGTCCAGGAACGCATTTCAAAGACCCACTCCCGGGCAAATTTTTCGTCTTTTGTCCGGACGTACTCTCCCGTGAGTGCCGTGAGCCAGCTGAATCGATGAAACTGCCAGAGCCATTCTTTGTCTTTGTGCGGATTCGTGTCCCAGTCGATCTCGTTTTTCCCGCGGAACTCCGGCTCGTAGGACGGTTGACCGTGGAAGATGTGCTGAAGGGCGAGTTCCGCCGTTTTCTGAGGCTCTTTTCCTCCGTAGCCGCGCGTCCCCACGATCTTTTCAGGCTCGCAGTCATTGAAAAGCCCGTAGATCGACGGAAGTTTCCGATTTCGGTAGGCTGCGAGGATGGCTTCCTGCTTTTCCAGAGGCGTTTGCGCTTTTTCCAGAAACTGCGCGAGCGTCGGATGTGCGGGATCCAGGAAATTCAGGACTTCCTCCAAATACGGACTGACTTCCGGAATTTTCGGCATGGAGTCCAGAGTGGCGGAAGAGCCAGTTTCTGAATTTTGTGCATTCACGGCATTCGGGGAAACTACGGCGTTCAGGATCAGAGTGCCGGCTGCAGCAGACGCGGAGTCTGCGAGAAACTTTCGGCGGGTTCGGGGCATGGAAAACTCCTTGAAATGATTTGGAATTTGGGATTCTGAATGGAATGATTGCGCCGTCTCGCACAGTCTGAGAGACTGGCGAGACGGCGTTAAGTGGTTGGGGCGAGATCAAAAGCAGAAACTGCGGCTCATTTCTCCGGTTTATCGACGCATTCCAGTTTCATCTCGTCACTGTTTCCCTTCAGTTCCGGGGCGTACATTGCCTCAATCCGGGCAGGAAGTGCAGAGACTTTGCCGGGCGTTTCGGCACGCAGACGGTACGAGACGCTGTGGGTCCCTTCATTCAGACTGCGGACGAAAAAGGCCGTTCGGTTATCACGGTACTCGATGTACGCTCCCATCGCATTTCCATCGTATCCGCTGCGCGTTTCGACGTTTTCGAAACCTGCGGGTTTCATGTCCTCGATCAGGATGTACGAGTAGTCATTTTTACTTTCGACCGTCAGTTCTACTTCGATCAGATCGCCGCTGGAGACCGTTTCGCCGGAATCCATCGGGATCCGCTCATACTTCAGAACGTTCTGCTTCACGAGCTGGCCCCGGCTTCCTGCGGCATTTTGCTGGGCTTCGATTTTCTTCAGACGGAAGTATTTTCGCTCGACTTTAACTTCCAGACCCGTTTTCGGAATGAAGTCTTCCAGCGTAAAGTACCGCGCGTAACCGTTGAAGTAAAGCGGACCGGTTCCCGTTTTGCGTAGCTCCACCCGGTGCGTGCCGGCGGTGACGGCCTCCCCTTCGAGAAGGAAAGTCAGGTCGGCCGTGAAGAGATTTTCCGGTGAGATGTTGACCGTTTTGCGGAGTTTACCGTCCAGGAAGATCTCGACCTTCATCTGCGGCTCAAGCTCGTTCGTCGTGCGCAGGTAGTGCGTGAACGCTTCCAGAACCTGTGCCGTATCGCGCGTTGAGTTCCAGTATGTCGCGTTTTTCCGGTGGTTCAAGAGGTACTTCACGAGACGAGACGCGGTCTGGAGTGTTTCCGGATCCGGATCCAGGCAGAGCAGACGGAGATACGCGGCCTGCGTTTCGATGTCGTTTCCGTACCAGCACCACCACCAGCAGAAACCGGGCAGCGAAAGATGCGCCGTCTGGTTTTCGTCATCCTGGATGAGGAACTGTGTGAGGTACTTTCGGATCGTTTGGAAACGCTCTATTTCTTCGCGTTGGAAGAAGGCGATCCCGGAAATTGCGTTGGACTGCGGCGAAAGGTGCACGCGGTCCCGGAAAATGAAATCGCTCATTGCTTGGGCCGAGCCGTTCATCCAGCCCGCTTCCGTCAGCGTCGCGAAGACGAGGACGTCGACTTCAGCTACGCGGTTTTTCCATGGACGGTCACGGAATTCCTCCGGGATGGGGCCGTCTTTGGGGAGTTTGCCTGACTCGTAGAGTTCATGGAGTTTGACGCCGAGACGCAGTTTCTCGAGTTCACCTTCCTGGTGTTTCGCCAGCCAGCTGAGGCCGGACTGGATCGAGCGGTTGACCGATTCCGGGTTTTCGAGCGTGCCGAAAACTTCCGCCTTCTGCGCAAGAAGGAGTCCGCGTACGACGATGGAGGTCAGGTGGGCGCAAGAGGTCTCGCCGGCTCCGGAGAACCAACCCCACCCGCCGTCTGCGCACTGCATATTCACGAGCCGATCTACTCCGACCGAGACCATGTCGTTGAGGACTGCTTCATCAAAAACCGGGTCATTTTTCCGATTCCGGATCTGTTTCTCCCACTGCGCGTTCCGTTCGCGGGCGTCGCCGATCTCCTGTGCGTTGAGGTTCGTCTTTCGGTCTGCGAGTGCCGCAAGATCCACTCCGGCATCGTTCAGCGCCTTGCGGACCAGGACTGCCGGAAGGAATCGGCTGACGGTCTGCTCCGTACATCCGTACGGATACTCGACTAGGTACGGGATCGCGTCGAGCATTGCACCGGCCAGCGTTGGAGAGAATCGGATCTCCAGCGCGGAATCCTGCGGACGTCGGGCTTCCGGAATCGTGAATTCCATGAACCCGCTTGCCGTGGACGGAGCATTGACGGTTTCCGAGTCGGTTTTCTTGGCGGTCTCCATTTCATCCTGCATTTCCATGTTCGCCGGGATCATGCCGCTGCGCGCGTCCTGCTTCGCCATTCCGTGGATCTGGATGGGGAAGGAAAGGAGCATTGCGTCGGATTCTTCGTCAGTCTGTGCGGACATCGTGACGGAACACTCGCCCTCGTTTTCCGCAAGGATGCGCCAATCGACGCGGGCTTCACCCTGTGCAGGGATCCGGACGGTCACCGTCTGCGCGGAATCGTCCAAGAGGCGGCATGGCGCGTCTTTCGGCAGGGAGAGTTTCACGACGACGGACTTTTCCGTTTCGAGGTAATTGTGTACGTTTGCCGTCAGGACGATTTCATCCGACGTCGTCGCGAAACGCGGCGTCTGCATTCGGAGGATCAGATTTTTGGCGGTCAGGATCTCCGTCTCGGCTTTTCCGACCCGCGTACCATCCCCCATCGCCCACGCGCAGACCTTCCACGTCGTGAGGTTTTCCGGCATTGGAAAATCAACTTTCGCGATCCCGTTTTCGTCGGTTTCCAGCGACGCAGTCCAGTACGCAGTGTCCGCAAAATTCTTTCGGATGACCGCTTCTGCGAGCGTTTGCGTGGATGCCGGATCGCCGATCCCATTCGAGACGGCTCCCGTTTCCATCAAGGGCTTTTCGTTCTTCATTTCTTCTGCCGGAACAGCGTCCATGTCTGCGGCCATTCCATCCTCTGCGAGCATGGGAGCCTCCGCTGTCGGAGCTGCCCCCGCCATGGGCATCGCCATGAGTGCGCCGTTTGCGCTGTTCATTACGGCATTTTCTTCCAATGCCATGGCTTCCATCCGACGTGCACCGACGCCGGCAACTGCGCCGACTTTTCTCTTTCTTGTGCTGCCGGAAAAGTTCATTCTTTCTTCTGCTGCGAACATGATGGGATCCTGTCGGTTCTGTCCAATTCCGCCATTCGTGCAGTAATGGAAAAATCCGAGGTCCGTCATGCCGGGTTCTCGCGGTTTCGTCATGGAACGGGAGATCTGCTGGTTGGTGGAGCGGGTCTCCGGGTAGTGGTGTCGCTTCCAGTTCCAGAAATGCGCGTAAATGTCTCCCACATTCGGACCGCCGGAAACGTACTCGAGCGATTTGTCGTAGACTGTTAGGACCGTCTGTCCCACGAACGGCTTGCCGTCTGCGTCGGTAAGTTTTAGCGTGATCTCCGCCTTTTCGCCCGGAAGGAAACGCTCTTTGGACGGAATAGCTTCCAGATCCAGGATGCGCTTCGCTGGGGGAACGCAGATCTCTTTCGTCACGGTGTAGACCTGGCTGTTTGCCGTCACGAGAGCCTCGACGAAGAAGTTCGGCTGATCGCATTCCCGGACGGGCAGTTCCACGATCTGACTCTTGCCGTTCATCGGAATGATGCGCGGAACGGAGCAGATCCCGTTTTCGCACCGTTCGAAAAGGACGACGGACGCATCCGCGAGGTTCGTGTTCACGAGAAGCCGCACGGTCTCACCCGGCCGGTATTCCGATTTGTCCGGGATCAGCTCCAGTTCGTTAAATCGGAGATCTTTTCCTGTCGCTCCGTCTCCGTGGACGGTGAAGAGTATCGCACCCTCAACAGTCTTCGGGGCCTCACCGCCGCTGGTGAGCGTGCAGGAAATACGGAATTGTCCGGGATGGTCGGCTTTCAGCTGGAAATGAGCAAGACCTTCGGCGTCCGTCGTGATCTCGGCTTTCTGAAGCTCTTTTTCTTTCGGCGTGCCGTCTTTTTCGTAGGTGACTTCAAAGACCCGGACGGTTCCATTTCCCTCGACGGCTTTTCCGTCAAGCGTCTTAGCCGCGAAATGGACCGGGACCTGATCACCGACTCGTGCGTATCCGCCGTGTGTCCAGACGTTTACCTCGAAAGGTTTTCGAGCTGCCAGAACAGTCCCTTTTCCGCTGATCGTGCGTCGGGAAGCGTCCACGACGTCCGCTTCGATGCGGTACTGATGGTCGGCATCAGGGTAAAGGAACGCGGCTGCGGAGGAGTCGATGAGGATCTCTGCCTTTCCTTCCATTTCCGGAGTCAGACGGATCTCACCGTCAAGGACCAGTTCCTCTCCGCCGTAATTTCGTCCTTCAAACCACGGAGGAAGCGGAGCTGCGCATCCCCATGAACGCCAGCCGGGGAACCATGGTGCATCGTATGTGCTCCACCAGTAAGCTGGACCGTAGAGCCAGTCCCATGGAGCGGGAGCGTACCAGCGCTGCGTTCGCGTCTCGCGGAAAACACGGTACTGGACCGTGCCGTTCGCGACAGGTGCTCCGAAATAGTATTTGGATTCGATGCTGACTTTCACCGTATCGCCGAGCCGGGCCGGTTCTTTCGGCGCGTTGATCTTCACTTCAAATTCCGGCTTACGGTACTCTTCCATCCGGAACGTGACCTGGCCAAATACAAAAGTGGGATCTTGAACGTCCCAGACGGAGACGGCATATTGCCCAAGTTTTGCGTCCTTAGGAAGAATGAATTCGCCGGACACTGCGCCGCAGCAGTCCGAGGTGACTTCACGTTCCTCGATATTTTCGCCGTTCGGGTCAGAGATCCGGATCCGGAGCTTTCGTTCGGAGACCGCACCGGCAGAGAGGTTGGGAAATGGAAATACGGCAAATTGGGACACTGGCCTGAATGTGTCGTCGCTGACCTCCAGATAGTTTCCCTGGCCATAGACGGCACGGGAGACCCAGAATTTAAAGTTTACCTTCTCTTCCGGTCGGTAGATCGGGCGGTCGGTGATTCCAAATGCCGTCAGATTTGAGTAGAATGTTGGGTGGAAAAAGGAGAAATTCATCGAGCCCCAGTGGATCCCCGAAATGGTTTCGATCCGTTCGCCATTGGGTCTGCGGACGGCAATGGCATACCGGAAGGCTCCATGGTCGTCGTTTTTCATGTTTTCCGGTGATCCGATCCAAGAGCCGTTTGGGTCGCATTCTGCCGTAAAAATGTTGGAGTAGAAGCGGAGTTCGTTCCTGCGTCGGCGGTCTCGTGAGGGGACCCACTCGCGGCGGAAACCAAGGAATTCAAGTTTGGCTCCTGGGATCGGTTTTCCTGTCCGCGAGTCGGCGGCATAGTACCAGCTGCGTCCGTTCAGTTTTTTGTTTACGAGCATGACGTCCTGGACCCACGCTGTCGTGAAGACCCGGTTTCCGTTTTCTGCCTGCATTTCGACCCAGTAAACGCCGGGCTGAGAGACTTTCAGCGGCGTGGAGAGCGTCGTGTCGCGGTGATCCGGAGCGGGATCAAGCGAAATGGACCACGTGCTTTTTTCGTCCGTCAGGAATTCCGTTTTGCGGTCCTGGAGCAGCTGGTAGGCAAGATGTTCGATGGAGAGCTGGCTGATTTCCTGATCCAGATCGGAATCGCGTCCTGGAGTCTGTGCGGACGCTTTTTCGATCTGCTCGCGCAAGGTACGGAAAAGTTTTTCCAGATCCACGCGGATTGCCGTGAACTCCGCTTTTTTTGCATTTCGGAAACGGATCGAGAGCTGGGGAGCTTCCGAGGTCTGCTGCTTCTGCGGGAGGAAACGGACCCAGTTTCCGGTGATCTCTTCCGTGAAATCGAGCGGATCTGGAATTTCGAGCGTTTCGCTGAATTCCGGATGGACCGGGATGTGCGGGAGTTCTCTTGCGATCTTGAAGGCTTCGACCGCGCGCGGATACTGTCGACGATTCATCGCGATGAGTCCCAAGTAGGACTGTGCCGTTTTCCGGTACGGATTCGGGCGTTCTGCAAGTTGGCGGTAGAGCGAAATGTAGTTTCCGTCTTCCGGCATCGTAAAGCGGCGGATCCCTGCAGCAGTCTGCGCGATCGTTTCGGAGTCGGTGAGCGTTTCAAGAGCCAGAAGACTCCCTGCGCGTACCATCTGTTCCTCGGCATTTTCACTTCCGCCGAGCCGATTCCAGAGGAAATTAAGCGTTTGCTCGCCGTAGTGCATCTGGAAAAACTGCGCAAGACGGAACGTTACTTCATCACGAAACGCAGCTTCCAGATCCAGTTCTGTGTTTTCATCGGATTTTTCAGCCGTTACAGTCTTTCCGTGGTTCAGACGGACAGCTTCTTCGAGCATCCAGCGCCAGCGTTCGCCGTCATTTTGCGCTTTTTCGAGCGATTCCGGGACGGAGAAGGTCAGCGGTGTGCCGTTTTCATCAAGCGGAACGCCGCGTGTGCGTGAATTGGAGAAACGGCGTCCGTAGGGATTTTCCGTTTCAATGTCTGGCAGAACAGAAAGATCGGTGAGGTCCTGGAGTTCCCAGACGGTCTGATTTCCGTTTCTGCTTTTGAGAATGAAGTCAGCCAGATCCAGGAAGAACCAGCCAGCGGCGATGGTGTCTTCGTCGGCCTGTGCAAGCGGGATGCAGCGGAACATGAGCTGACACGCACGCGCGCGGTCACGTTCCAGCGAGGAGGCAAACTGACCATTCCTCTGCTGATTTCCCCGGTAGAATTTTCCCGAAACGACCCGGCCATGGGACGGCAGATCGTTCCAAATCTGTGCAAGTGCCTGAAGTGCACGCCAAGAAGAGGCGTAGACTGTCTCGAATTTTTCCAGAAATTCGTCGATCTCAGAGGAACGGTTCAGACGAATGAGAGCCTGATTCCGAGTGTTCAGAACGGACGGCAGAAAACGGGCTGTTTCTTTCGTCAGCCACTTTTCGTTCATTACCGGTTCTGCCGCATTTTCACCCAAAAGAGACCGATCAATGAGTTTCAGCGTTTCAACGTATTCACCTTCTCCCATTTTTTCACTAATATATCGTGCAAAGGGTTCTCCTTCTTTGAGGAACGGGGCTGATTCGCCTTGAACGGTTGAATTTCCCATCGTACTGAGCATTCCAAGGCTCAGTAGACACAAAAAGAGATGAGCGAAACGCATTTTTTCCTCCTGATGATTTGGCTTTTTTTGTGGAAATCGGAGTTTCCTGAACGCAGAGCGTTTCCCATTCTGTGAACCACTGGAGATTTCTGCGTGGATGAACAGTGTCTCTGCCTGGATATGAAGACGAATGAGTTGGCGTTTCGTCTCAGCAAATCCCCCAATTTTTTAAGGATCTCCGATTTTTTGAAATTTTTCTTCTCCTTTTATTTTACCTGATTTTTCCATTCCAGAAAAGCCCCCCGAAACCGATTTTGGAGAAATTTTGGGAATTTTGCACCGATTTTGCATGAATTTTTAAAATCGGTTTCCCGAAAAAGTCCGACTTTCCTGTCTTGGGGAACGAATGGGGAGAAAAAGAGACCGCGTCTCCGATCATGGAGGCACGGCCGCAATGCAGTGTGGGATCCTCAGGAAACAGGATCCAGAGATCTGATTTGGAAATTAAAGTTCGACTTTCCATCCGTCGCGGTACTCGTAGTCTGAGTAGAGGAATTTGTCCGCGTCGGAGTGGGTCGTGAAGTTTTTCGCATCCCACGTCAGCATCTTGCCCGCACGGAATGCCGCGTTGCCGAGCAGATTATTTTCGATCAGACGGCCGGAATAGTCGAAATTGCAGAGCGATTCCGGACCGCCTTTGCACGCATCGATGAATTCCTGGTAGTGTCCCGCTGATTCCTGAATGAATGGTTCCGGACGCTGGTAGTCGGTGAACTTTCCGCTTGGCGAGAGGATGTGCTTGCCGTAGTCGGAGACGACGAGACCTTTTTCACCGATGAACGCGATCCCGATCCCCCAGTCGTTAATGACGGTGTCGTTTCCGACCATCGGCTGAAGCAGGTCGCTGCGGCGTTTCATGCCTTCCGGACCATGGTACCACATGAGCTTGATCGGCCCGCTGGTGAATTCGCTCGACGTTTTACGTGCGGCATGATTCCAGGTCACGATCTGCCATGGCGGGAGTGCGATCGGATCCGGATCCGGTCCTTCTGCTGAGATGGTTTCCGGATATTCCAGTTCCAGTGCCCAGTATGCGAGGTCGATCAGATGGCTGCCCATGTCGCCGAGGACTCCCGTTCCGAAATCCCAGCGTCTGTGCCAGTTCAGACAGCTGCGGTTTACGTAATTGATGTTGAACGGACGCATCGGGGCAGGTCCGAGCCATTCATCCCACGCAAACCATTCCGGGATCGGCTGCTCTTCAAGAACGGCCGGGCCGATCGGTGCAATGGTACGGCTGCACCAGACGTGTGCTTCGGTGACTTTTCCAATTGCTCCTGCGCGAACCAGCTCCAGCGCACGGCGGTAGTTGCTCACCGCGTGGATCTGTGTCCCCATCTGCGTTGCGATCTTTCCGCGGCGTTTTTTGTACTCGTTCTGCATCGCACGGGCTTCGGCGACTGTTCGGGCGAGCGGTTTTTCCGTGTAGACGCTTTTGCCCGCCCGCATCGCTTCCAGAGACGCAAGTGCATGATGATGTTCTGCCGTCGAAATGACAAAGACGTCGATCTTTTCATTATCGACGAGCGTGCGCCAGTCCACCGTTGTAACGGCATCGGGGTACTGCCCCTTTAGTTTGTCCAGCGTCTGGCGATTCGTGTCGCAGAGCGCGTACGTATTCTGGCTGCTCATTCCGCCTCGATTGGCGCCGCCTCGGTTTCCGACTCCCAGAAAAGCGACGTTCAGCTTTTCATTCGGTGTGTCTGTACCGTGGACGATGGACCCCGGAAGAATGAGGGTTCCCGCTCCAAGTGCGGAAGATGTTTTGAGAAAGTTTCGACGGTTGGATCTCAGCATGAGGATCTCCTTTCTTTCTTTTAAATGGAGGGATTTCTGAAATGGGAGGGATTTTTAATGGAGACATAAAAAACCGGGACGCGATTTAGCTGCCCGGGAAATCACTTTCATGTTGATTATATGCGATGGAATTTTTCCTGTCAAGGTACAGAAATGAATTTTTGGAAAAATTTTAAAATTTTTTGAAGAAATGAAAGATGATGCTGTCAGCATAAAAAAAGTCTTTCCCTGAATGTACGTTCAAAGAAAGACTGAATTTTACCCGATCCGGGAAATTTTCTATTCATCGTCCCAGTCATCGTCCCAGTCATCGTACCAGTTTCTTTGATCGTAATTCGATTCATCAAAGATCCAGAGATATGCAATGAGAGCAGCCAGCCGCGTCATGGTTTCATTCTCCAATTTATTTTTTCTTCGTAAGCATATTCAAGACCGTCACGAAATCCTGTGCGTCGCTGAATTGATGGTACACGCTGGCGAAACGGACGAATGCGATCTGATCAAGCAGGAAAAGCTGTTCCATCAGAAGTTCGCCAAGGTACTGCGTTTCAATTTCAGTGTCAATGCTGTTCTCGATCTCATTCTGGACAGCAGTTAGGATCTTTTCGATCTGCTCCTCGCTGACCGGACGTTTTCGGCACGCGATCTCCAACCCGCTTTTCAGCTTGTTGCGGTCGAAAATCTCCCGTGTTCCGTCCCTTTTGATGACTTTGATGGTTGGACGTTCGACACGTTCGTAGGTCGTGAATCGTTTTTGGCAGTGCTGGCATTCCCGGCGTCGGCGGATCCCGAATCCATCATCACAGGATCTGGAGTCGATCACCCGGTCATTATCCTGACGGCAGTTGGGGCATTTCATTTTCGGCTTCTCCCCGAATCGTTAAATTCTGTCTTGGTTTTGGTGTGCTGGAGATCCATGATCCCGAGGCATGAACGAACGCTCGTTGAGGGCGTCGTTTCTTGTTCACTGGCTGGCGGTGATGAGAAGGGGGCACAAGGCTCTATTCTCATACTCTAAAACAGTATCTGTCATACTAGCAGATTTTTCGGCAATAGTAAAGAGCAAATTTTTCTTAATTTGCATAATTTAACGTATTTTTTGAGATTTTTTTTATTTTAGGAAAAAATTTGGAGGAATCGGCCTATTTTTTCCCTGCGGGGGCTTGAAAGGAATGGAAAAAAATGTTAAAATCGATATTAAATTCTGAACTTGGAATTCCTGAATTGAAAATTTAAGGAGAACATCATGTCAAACGAAATCAACTCGGAAGAATTTTCTTCGGCTCAATATGATTTTGTTCCGGAAGAGCATGTGCCTCAGGAACCATCCATGGATGAGCCGTCCATGGGGGAACCGGAACCGTTCATGGGTGAACCAGCTTTGGGCGAACCGGCCATCGTTTCCCAGGGAATACAGGAAGGGGTGTTTGCGGAACCGGATCCGATCGATGAAGGGACATTGGATTTTCCGAGGGAAGAGCATGTGTGGAGCTATTCTCTCCGAGATTTGACGGATGAGATTTTTTGGGCTGCCGTGTTTTTGACTATTTGGGCGCAGCTCTTTTATCCTTCCCTTACCGGTGTCGGATACTGGGGGTATTTCAACATTGTCATCACGGTACTTTTCGGAATCGGAATCATTTATTTTGCCTGGCTTTATTCCGCTTTCGATTTTTTCTTCAAGAGTAAGGTCGAAGAAAAGGTCGTAAATGGAGAAACGGTGAAACTGCGCAGATACCGATGGAGCGCCGTGCCGAAATTCTTGCTTTTACTCTTGGCGTGCGTGCTGCTGGGAGTCCGTGCATTCTCCATTGAGTTTCCAGATCAGACTTCGCCGACGGGCGATGCTCCTGTCCATGAGGCCTGTGCATTCTCGGTCGAGATGACGGCTGCGCAGGAAACGGCCGATGCTGTTCCGGCAGAAACGGAAGCTGCAGAGGTTTCGGAAGAAGTTTCTGAAGAAGTTTCTGAAGAAGTTCCTGCAGAAACGGCGGCTGAAACTGCGGCAGAAACGGAAACGGAAGAAGTTTCGGAAGAGACGGCGGCAGAAACTGCGGCAGAAACGGAAACGGAAGAAGTTTCGGAAGAGACGGCGGCAGAAACTGCGGCAGAAACGGAAACGGAAGAGGTTTCGGAAGAGACGGCGGCAGAAACTGCGGCAGAAACGGAAACGGAAGAGGTTTCGGAAG
>JAFQOH010000200.1:0-9602 GCA_017403345.1 Thermoguttaceae bacterium | reverse complement strand
GAAGGAACCGCCGTCATCGAGCACCACGCGCTTCAGATCGCCGGGATTCAGGCCGCAGACGATGAGTTTTCCGCCGTCGGTCGCCATGAATCCGTTACGGTGACGGGCTTCGTGACCCCATTCGTCCGTCGCGTCGCCTTTGGTCCCGCGCGGATAGGGATTGTCGATCAGGAGGATCTCGTTGAAATTGATCAGCGGGTTGCGCATCACGATCTCACGCTTCGCGTAACGGACGGCGAGGTAAAGTTCCTCGGCCAGAGCAGGCGTTTCGGCGGAAGCATCGATCTTCTTTTCCAGTTCGTCAAGAGCGGCGAGCTGCGCTTTGAGATCCGGCGCGCCATCCAGCTTCGCGATCCGTTCAGCAGCCTGGCGGGCGTAGCCGATCTCGGCTTTCGCTTTTTCAAATGTGGGGGCATTGTCGCACTGGAAGAGGTAATCCGCCTTTAGCTGGGCTTTCCCTTTTTCAGTGGTGGGCTGATACTGCGCGGAAGCTGCGGACGTCAAAACGCACGCAAGCGCAATGCTCAGCATAAAACTGAATACTTTACGCACTGTTCTCTCCTTTTAAGGTTGGAAAATAAAATAAAATCCTCTTTCAAAAAACATTCAAAGCATTTCGATCAACGCCCAAACTTAAAATGCAGGCGTTTCCGTATGCGGCATACTTTGCACAGAGGCTGTGTCTGTACAAAACACATTTCTATTTTACCCCAAATTTCGCAATTTACCAGAGGGAGGGACGCAATTTTAATGAAATTTCTCAAAATTTTAAAATTTTCTGCTAAAAGTACCTTCTGTGCATTGGGTTTCAGGAGTGAAGGGACGCGGACGCATGGAAGACAGATCGTGCCGTACGGAGAAACACTGAAAAGAATGGGAAAACTCTTGACACGAATTTCACGAAAGACGCGAAAAGACACGAAATAGATTTTTAGAAAATTTTGGCTCTTCCGGAAAGTGCGTACCGATCCAGTTCCGATCTCACTACTGTGTGCACTGAAAAGACGCAGAAACACACTGAAAGGAAAGAGGAAAAAAGGCACAGTGAACGTGCCCTGACACGAATTTCACGGAAAACGTGCCCTGACACGAATTTCACGGAAAACACGAAAAGACGCGAAAGAAATTTTTAAAATTAAAAAATGTTCGCGCGATCTGTTTTTGCTGATTTTTGCGCTAATATCCGTTTTTCTCTGTGAGTTTTCCGTGTCTTCAGTGGTAAAACGGGTACGCAGTTCCCGGATGGAGCTCTTTTCAGGACTTTTGCGCCGTTTCATTCTGCGAAGGGCCGGCGAGCTGTGAAAGAGACTGCAAAAGACAGTTCAGATGGATCAGCCGCGGTCCAAACTGGTCCACGAATTCGTTGAACATGAACTCGCTCCCTTCCCAGCAGTCGTCGTTTTCGATCGAATGTTCTACCATGCGCGTGAAATAATCGGTCTGCATTTCGACCATTTTTTTGAGCAGATCTCGGCAGCCCTGCGTCAGTTCCGGATGCGCATTCCGCCAGTTTTGCAGATCGGCAGCCTTTTGCCTCTGTGCGGCAGTCTGGATGCAGATCAACTGAGTAAGAAGATCGTTCTGCCGTTTCTGCAGATTTGCTATGTCGCGAAGCGCTGAAAGCACCTCTTGATGCTGACGCATTTCCCTCAAAGTTTGCGGATCTTCCTCAATGGGCTGCGGCGATATGGCGCTCGTAACGTCGATCTGACTGAACATGGTCTGCGGGAAAGGAACGGACATGGAACCTCCAGGAGGGACACAGGATCGGGAAATCGGTTCAATGGACGGACCGGCTGCGAAGCACGATCGAAAACGATGTCTCAATTATAGTCCGGAGCGGCTAAATTTCAAGGGACAGGCAGGAAAAAAGTAAAATTTTATACCTCAATGACATCATCTCGGTGTTTTATGCCGATTCGGTAAAGAAAATGGGCGGTAGGATCTCCTGCTCAAGAAAAAACGCAGCCGTCCGGATCAGCTCGGCAAACGTCGTGAGGCCAAACTCTTCAAGGAGCTTCGCACGCCGACTTTCTACCGTTCTGAGACTGAGAGAAAGCGTTTCCGCGATCTCGCGATTCGTTTTTCCATCGTAGAGCAGACGAAGAACGTCTTTTAGACCATCGCTCATCCGTTCCCATTTTTCACGCAGCTGCACACGAAATACCTCGCGCATCCCCTCGGTTTCGGACCATCGTCGGGCATTCTGAATGACGAGCTGGAAGGCGAGCGGCTCGATCTGTGTGTGGAAATAGTCAAGCACTGGCAAACGAAGCAGTTCGACCGCACGAAACGCCGTCGGTTCCTTTTCTGCTACGAGGACCGCGTGAGGATGGAAGTGTTGGCGAAGCTTTCGGATCAGATCCCGGATCTCGGAGGCCGAGTGATCTGCACCGCAAACCAAAACACAGCCGCTGCCGCGTGCGCATGACTGAAGCAGCGCATTCACGGAACTGCACGAGACCGCAGTAAGCCGCAACCCCTCTGCGGTCCGCCGAAGAACGTCCAGAGACGCCGTTTTTTTGGAAAGCAGGTACACGATCATGGAATGATTTTACCTTTTTTTTAAAATTATTGGGAAGTAGCCCTTCACAAACGGAGGAAAATATCGTAATCTATTATAGTTGGAAACTGAAAATTTTCCAGTGCGGGCGGAAAAATTTTTTAGATTTCCCCAAAATCAGGGGAAGAAAGTAAAAAAGGACGTTCATGAACAGCAAATACAGTCACTTTCTGCATAGACAAAGCAGCGTAATGCCGCAGAAAAAACGAAACGGCCTCCTGTGCCTCCTGATTTTCGCCGGCTCCCTGACCATGACCATGATTTTGGGAATGCCGTCGGCAAACATTCGTGCGGAAGCAAATGATCCCACAGAAATCTCTGATGAGGTGGAAGAGCTTGATCTGGAGCTTGAAGACCTTGAGCTTGATGATCTCGAGCTTGAAGAGGAAGAAAGCAAAGAAGATGCAAAAGAAGAAGCCGCCGAGGATGAAGAAGTTTCCGATGATGTTGAGGAGATCGACCTGGGAGACTTGAACGAGGACGAAGAAGTTTCCGATGACGTTGAGGAGATCGGCCTGGGAGACCTGAACGAGGACGAAGAAGTTTCCGATGACGTTGAGGAGATCGACCTGGGAGACTTGAACGAGGACGAAGAAGTTTCCGATGACGTTGAGGAGGTCGACCTGGGAGACCTGAACGAGGACGAAGAAGTTTCCGATGACGTTGAGGAGATCGACCTGGGAGACCTGAACGAGGACGAAGAAGCTGCCGAGGAAGAAGCTGCCGAGGAAGAAGCTGCCGACGGCAAAGAAACGAAAAAAGCCTCAGGAAGCGGTTTCTCATGGGGCGGCGCACTTTGGGGAAATGGCAAAAATTCGAAAAAAGACGAAACGTCTGAAGAAAAACCGACAGACGCTGCCGATTTGGCTGATCCGAAAGAGGCTGGGAGTGATGCAGATGCCGGGACTGCCGAAAATAGCGCTAAAAGCAGCACAAAAAAGACTCCGTCCGCGGAGTATCCTCTGGAAAACCTGATCCCGGAAGACGCTGCCGTCATCGTGCGGATCTCGTCAGTTCGTGAATTCAATGCCAAACTTGAAAAACTGACGGAGACGAATTTCCTTCGCATGCTGAAATCGCTCGGCAAAGGAGAGTACGCAAAACAGCTGGAACCGGACAGACCGGTCGGCATTGTGCTTTTCCCGGTGAAAGGTGCGTTTCAGTGGGCCGCATTCATTCCGGTGAAACGTTACCGCAAGTTTGTCGAACTTCTCGGTGCGGATGTTTCGGAACTTCCGGAAACCATCCCGGACGGCACGGTTTCCATGCTCTCGCCGACGCTCTGTGCGGTGCCATATTGCGGGCACGCGGTCCTCGCGCCGAATCCGATGCTCCTGACGTACATTCAGCGCAGTCCGAAATTTTCCGTCACCCGCACCTTCACCCCCTGTGCCGTGAAAGATCCGACGGTGAGCATCGAGCTGACGAACTCCCTGATCCAGTGGCTGACGCGCCGCGGGAGGATCGGTCTGGAAGAATTCGCGCCGGTCTTTGGTCCGGAAATGGCAAAACTCCAGGAAAACAGTGAGCAGATGGCGCTGGCACAGCAGTATTTCGATCGGATCAACGCCTCGATCTCCTGGCTTGACGCAAACATCGAGAGTGCGCGGATCGATCTGACTGTCGGAGAAACGGAGAGCATCCTAAGTACCGCGTTTCTCCCGAAAGCAGAGACTCGCCTTGCCGGACTGCTCCAGGATCCGTTCGTTCCCCAGATCTCAGCGTCTCTTGAAAGTAAAAATTTCCTGAAAGTCGTTCCTGCCTATCCCGCCTCTCTGATCGGGCAGGTCGATCTTCCGCCTGCAACAGCAGAAAGGCTCAAGGCGCCGTTCAACCGGATCCGCCACGTTGAGTATGCTCTCATCACGCCGCCGGAGAACGGCAGTCTTGCCGAGGGGTGGTGCTTCTTCCTCGAAGTCGATGATGCAGAAGCCTTCGTCCGCGAGACCATCCTCCCGCAGGCTGAGGAGATCGGTACGAAACTTGGCGCAAACACGCTCGGTGAGCTTGGAAGCGAAGCCCTCCAGCGGAATGCGGAACGCCGTCTGGACCGTCAGATGAATCGCCGCCGTCCTCCGCGCAGATACGCAGATCCGGAAAAAGCCAGTGAACGCGGTCAGGCGCTCGGAAGTCTCATTGGCGGATTGGTCGGTAAAGCGGTCGCGTCGAAAGAAGCCCTCAAGAAGCAGGACCTCATGGGATTCGATCTCTACGTCTCCGACCTCGTGCAGTTCACGCAGCTGAAAAAACTGATCCGTCAGCAGGAAGAAGGGACTGCTCCGCCGGCTAGTTCGATGTTCCAGAATGCAGATCCCGGCCAAATGGTCGGAAAACTGATCGACGGGATCATCAGCGGAGAAGCCAACCTGGATCTTCAGGAAATGATGGGCGGCGGAATGAACGGCTCTGTTGGAAATTTAGCGGAAACGTCGACGAACGAAACGGCTGATGAATTGCCGCTTGCTGCGACCCGGAATTTTATGGTCGTACTGGATCCGCAGCATTTGCTCGTCGTGCCCGGAAACGATGCCGTTCTGTTCGATGCTGTACGTCTTTGGAATTTTGCACGTGATAAGTATCTTCCTCCCGTTCCGCCCAAAACGCCGGAGGAACTGGCTGCCCGGCGCAATATTCCGCCGTACTTGCCAAACTACCAGTCGCTCCCGCCGGAACCGCCGCGTGAAGAAAATTCCCGTTGGCATGAAAGTTGGCAAAATATCTGTGAAAGCATCGAATTTCCGGGACGGCATCACGTCCGTTTTGCCTCGGTGCTCAGTACTGAAGAAACGATGCGGACTTTGGAATTTGCGAGCCGAGTTTACGGATTTGAGATCCCGCAAAATGTTCGGGAATCGATCCCGGTCGATCTTTCGCCGATTTTGAGTGTCTACACGACGACGGGGAATGCAGGAAATACTTTCACGACACTTCCGCATGAAATGAGCCGAAGCCAGTTCCAGCGGCTCATCACCAACCTGCCGCTCCTGCTTGCCAAGTAGACCAAATCGAAATGAAACGGCACATCGCAAGGTGTGCTCCAAAACAAAGGCCGGCGAACGTGAACTCTTTTGGGATCTACGTCCGTCGGCCTGATCTTTTTATCGTGAAAACTCAAAAAAGTCCATCCCGAAACTGTGTACCAGTTTTACCATTGAAGACACTGAAAACTCACAGAGCCACACAGAAAAGGGAACACGAAAAGCACGAAAAAACACGGATCGCGCGAACATTTTTTAATTTTTAAAAATTCATTTGCGTCTTTTTGTGTTTTCCGTGAAATTCGTGTCAGGGGACCTTCACTGCCTTTTTTCTCATTCTTTTCAGTGTGAGTCTGAGTCGTTTCTGTGTACTCCGTGGTGAGATCGGAACTTGGATCGGTACGCACTTTCCGGAAGAGCCGCAAAAAAACTCCCGAATGCGAAAGCAAACGGGAGTTCGTGTTTTTGGCGCCGCGAAAGGAAGGGAAGGAAGGACTACTTCAGCGGTGCCGCAGGTTTCAGTTCCAGAAGCGAGGCCTCTGTTTCCTGGACATTGCGCAGCGGCGCGGTTTGGTATGCTTCCTTACTTTCAGAGCCGGAAAGCTCGACCTTTTCGCGCGTCACGATCTGCCATCCGGAGGCTGTCGGACGGGTCGAGACTTTTTCCGCATACTGTTTTTCCGCTTTGACTGACCGGGAAACGACGGGTTCTTCCCACGAGACTTTCGTCACGTTTTCGTCGCGGACCGGCTGGGCAGGGGGAGTGTTTGGAGTTTCCTGAACGGCCGGGATCACATTGTTTCCCGGGACTATTTCCGTTGAGGAGGGGATCACGCCCGCTTCATTCACCGAGCCGGCCGGCTCCAGAATGAAATCTTCCTGCGAGACGAGCACTTCGCCCGGCGCGAGCTGGATCTGGGGAGTTTCTGCCGAAACGATCGGATAGCCGTCTGCCGAGACGTTTCCAGCCGGAACGGGAACCGGTTCGAGCGGAATATTCTGCGACGGCGCGATCGACACACGGCTCGCAGTGGACGCAGAGACGGGGACCGCCATCGGAGCAGGGGCGTTCCAAGCAGCTCCTGATGGAACCGCAGCTTGAAGTGCCGGAGCCGATGACGTATTCGCCTGTGCGTATTGTACCGAAGCATTCAGCGAACGATTCTGGAGGTCCATCGAATCATGCTCGATGATGACTTCCGTACCGTCTTCAAGGTAAACTCTTTGTGTCTGTGCCGAGAGCAGGGACGCGGTGGAAGCTCCGACCGGCGCGGAATGCGATGCCGAAACTGGAACTGCCGAAACCGGAACTGCTGAAACTGGAGTCACTGACTGCGCATGATCCACCGGTGCGTAGTTCACCGATGCGTAATTCACCGATGCGAAATCGGACGGAACGGTTCCATTTGCCACGGCTGTGTCGGAGACCACGACGGCGTTTTGCGGGACCATGGCCCCTGCGTAGAGATTCGGGCCTGCTGAAAACGCAGGATCCTGGACCATTCCGGGAGCCGGAGCGGAGGCGGACGCATTCAGGTAAAAGTCATTCTGCGCGTAGATCGGATCGATCGGAGCCGAAACCGGAGCCGGACCGTAGCCAAATCCGATCGGGGCCGGAAGCGGACGATTCCAAAGCAGGAATCCGACCGTCCTTACACTGCCTCGGGCAACGAGTCCGGTACCCACGACCGCCGCTCGCCCAGTCTGGAACGCGACGCGTCCCGTCAAACGGACGGCATCCGCAGCAAGCGGGATCAATCCCGGCCACACTCCGCCGTAGGGACCGCAGCCAAAACCACAGGGGCCTGCACACGGCAGGCACGGATCGCCGCATGGAATTCCGCAATCTGCGCCGCACGGGACTCCGCAATCTGTGCCGTACGGGATTCCGCAATCTGCGCCGGCCGGATACCCCGCCTGTGGGTAGACTGTCCCGGCGACTTCTGGAGCTGCAGCCAAAACGGAATCGTTCACCGGACGCGGTGCCGGAGTCGGGATCGTCTCCATGGCAGACGCATTCACCGGAATGATCTGCGTCGAGGAAACGGGAACTGCCTGCCACCCGCTGTTTCGTGCCGCCAGTGCATTGGAAACGCCGGAGGATGCCGCATTCTGTTCTGCAGTTCGGCCCGCGTACGCGCTGTTTTGGCGCGTTCGGGGGACCGCGTCATCGAAGCCGATCCCCATTTTCTCCGCGTTCTGCTGTGCCCGAATGTAGCCGGGGACCTCATCTGACGGTGCATAGTTCGCACGGTAGTGCAGCGTCCCGGAAGACCGCGTTTTTCGGACCGGTTCCACATACTGGACCGGCTGAACCGTCGGCTGGACCGTCGGCTGGACCGTCGGCTGGACCGTCGGCTGGACCTGAGTCGGCTGGACCTGAGTCGGCTGGACCTGAACAGGCTGCGCGTAAGTTTGCGGAACGCTCTGCGCGTAAGTCTGCATCTGGACCGGTTCCTGCGCCGAAGTCACGGTAATGCCCTTCTGGCAGGAAGAGCAGCCGCCGGACTGGTACGGACCACGATTTACCGGAACGGAATAGAAACCGTTTTCCGGCTGGCCGGCATTCATTTTGATCGGGCCGTACGGTGCGCCGGCGTTCACGAGCTGGTAGCTGCGCAGTCCCGTTCCGATCGAATTCGAGGAATGAGCGACCGTTTCGCCCATGATGTCGCATTTCGGACAGGCTGTCCGCCAGCTCTTGCGCAGTTCGTCAATGACGCGCTCACTGCATCCGGGCCCCTGCCAGTAACTTGGGCCGTTCCAGACCCGCGCAAAGATCCCGCCGCCGCAGGGTGTCCCAAGACACGGAAACGGCAGGCACGGGAAACACGGACCCGCAAAAATCGGTCTTGGAAGACACGGACCCGGAAGACACGGACCAGCTGCACACGGTTCGCACGGTACGGCACACGGTGTACCGCACGGTTCGGAAACTGCATACGGAGCCGCAGCGGGGCCCACGCCATAACTGCCGCAGTTCCCATCAGGACACCCGCCGTTCAGACCATAGTAACCCGCCTGATTTGCATAGATCGGCGTGCCGCCTCGATCCATCGGCACAACAGGAACGCCAGGCCCAGCCATCTGAGCCTGAACGCTGAGCGCTGCCGTTCCGAAAACGGAAACCGCGAACAGAACGGCAATTTTACTCAATTTCTTTTTCATCATTTCGCTTCCTTCCAAAGCAGGACCGGTTTTTGTGAGCCCGGCCGCAAAAACACACTTCCGGAGCGGATACTTTCCGTATGCTGAAAATTTCTCTCTCAAAAACCGGCTTTCGACGGTCCAGAAACCCGAATTTCAGAGACTCTCCATTTAAAATGAGCCTCAAGTACGGAGACACTCCATTTCTTTTATCGTCAAATCGGCTGTTAGAATTAACAAAAAAGTAAAATTTAGCGCAATTGGAATAAAATTTGTAATTAGAAAAGTTTGTCCATATTCCGCAGTCGCCTTGTAGATCCGCCGCAAAAACGCCTCTTTCGGCATGGATCTTACCACTGAGAGCACGGAAGAGGCACTGAGAAACACTGAAAAAGGGAATGGGAAAAGAAAGGGAACGTATCCAAACACGAATTTCACGAAAGACACGAAAAGGACACGAAATGAATTTTTAAAAAATTTTTAAAAACATTGCGTGTGATCCGCGTTTTTTCGCGCTTTTCGTGTTTAAAAATTTCCGGCGCAAAGCATCCCACGCGCAACGGCACTCTGTGAGAGCCGTCTGGCTGCCCGTCATGTCGTCACGGCCGTAAGAGGGAAACATTTTGGAAATCGTTTCCTTCTCAGACTCTTGTATAATACGAATTCAGATTCAAGACCTTGCAAGTTTCTGTTTTTTAAGTATACTAAAAAAAGGAGAGCGTTCACCGTTGGCTTCGGTGAACGACGCACCGGCGAGTCCGATGCCTCTGGGGCTGAAATAAGACCGTAAGGGAGTTGGGACCGCCGATGTCTCCGGAGTAAACTCGGACAAGAAACAGGAACGAGTTACTGCTGATATTATAGCAGACTCTGTTCGAAAATGCAAGGAGGAGTGAAATGGATCCGGAAAAAAT
>JAFQOH010000199.1:0-10589 GCA_017403345.1 Thermoguttaceae bacterium | reverse complement strand
TAGCCGTAGGGGAACCTGCGGCTGGATCACCTCCTTTCTAAGGAAATTAGAACGTCAGGTCTTAAGGACTTGATGAAAAAAAGAATGGAGACTCCTTGTTGGCGAGCTTCGTGTGATTTCATCTTTTGTATATTTACTTTAGCCTGATAAGGGGAACTTTATCGGGCTAAATGTGCGTACTTGCGGTAAACCGCAAATTTCCGTGACCCGCTAGGCTTGCCGACCGGGCCGTGTCGACGCGAAAGCGATAGGGAGTGGTTGCCCGAATGGCACAAGGAAGACGGTACCAAAGAACCGGGGGGTTAATCTAAATTACGTGTGACTCCTCCCGGTTTTTTTTATTTTAAAAGGTGTCCATTTGGGGACGCGCCGCCTCCCAGTTTGCGACGCGAGACGCGCCGCCTCCCAGTTTGCGACGCGAGACGCGCCGCCTCCCAGCCGCCTCCTTCCATTCCCCGTCGGAAAACTGACCCGTCCTCCGCTACACCTTCCAAGTGCCGCTTCCCCGCGGTACTTTTTTGTGTTTGCGATGAACCATTTTAAAGTTCAGGAAAAGCAATTCACGCAGTTAGAAATTTTTCCGATTCCTGCGGCGGGTAGAAATTTTCGGAAAGGAAATCGAGAAGCTCCAGATCCGAAAATGCTTCGAGGAAATCTGCCAGCTTGAGTGCCGAGGCGACGGAACTGTCGTAGAGCCGGTAAAGGTCTACGGCACTCCCCGGGCGTTTGAGCAGAAGCTGAAAAGCTGCCCCTAAACGCGCCGCCGCCGTTTTCTGATCCACCAGCGTCTGGACGTCATCCGGGATCGATTCCCCCGCTGCGTCGGAAATTGCCCGAACTGCAAGAAATGGAAGGTTCAGAGTGCGGCAGTACATCGCGATTTTCCACGTTTCCATATCGACGGCCTGTGCCGAGTATTTCAACGCCAGTTCCTGTTTTTCTGCCGTTTTCGTCACGATTTTGCGTACCGTCAGGAGCCGTCCTCCCCAGCAGGTCTCTTTCCGCAATTCCTTTGGCAAAAGCTCTGGAGAAAGCCGAGAGAAAAGCGAAAGGCGTTCTTTTTCCCAGTCCATAGAGTCTGCCTCGACGATCTCATTGGGTAGAAAGAGAGCATTCTTCGGCAATTTCGGATCCAGTCCGCCCGCAAATCCCGCGGAAATGACCATGCGCGGCTGGTGAATGCGGCAAACCGCCTCTACTGCATTTTCAGCCGCGGATCCACCTACCCCCATAACGACGGACAAAAAGGCATTTCCCCCTAGCGTTCCGGAGAAGATACGGAACCCATTTGCGTGGACGCACGACGTTTTTTCCAACCGGTCCTCAAAGTAACCGGATTCGTTTTTTAGTGCAAAAAATACTGCAATCGGGGCACGCTCCATAGACGTTCCTTTCATTTCGTGGCTTGATTTAGTGTTTCAGGATCTTGTCCATTTGCAGGATGAGGAAATGGTGTGTGTTGTCGCGGAATATCTGTTGATTGAAAATCGTTCGCGCAGAGCGGTTTGCAGCATCGCCTTCCGCAATGAAATCACGGTGGAGCAGGGCGAAACCAAGGTCACGGTAAATGAAGGACTGCTGGAAGAGATTTTTACCACATTTTTCGATCGCTGGGTCGAAAATGGCCTGAATGTCTGCGATTTCTTTTTTCCTCATCGCGTTGACCAGCCGTTGAGCTGATTCCAGATCCCGGGAGAAAACACACTCTTCCGGATATTTGAGCTCGCCATAGATGGTGTTTGCCTGTTTCATCGCAGTGTTCACGAACGCCAGGTCGTCGCGAGTCAATTTTTTCTGCATGAGAGCCAAACGAAGCGAAATGATCTCCTGCCGGCCCAGCATCGGATGGAATTCGGGCAGGATGTCTTTTGCGGTTTCATTGAGTTTTTTCTGCTCGTTCCGGAGTTTGTCCAACATTCCGATCGTGAGTCCTTCCTTGGGAGCGAATCGTCCGACTAACTGAAGCTCTTTTTTAAGCGTTTGGGTCTCCAGAAGTGCTAGAGATTCTTTTTTCACTAGTTTTTCGTCGCACAGTCTGCACGCGAGCAGGAAATTCTCGTCCGTATCCTCTCCTTCGAGGATCAAACATTCCCGCATCAGGAGATTTTCGACCGGGACGGCCCAGACAGGAACTCGGCTGAGTTCGTTTGCATTCCAAAGCTTGTGCAGACCGGTGCATGTCGTGAGAAGTTCCGCAAATTTTTCCCGGAAAGCCTTTGCGGTCGGATATTCGGAGGATGTGAAATCGTTCGTGAGCGCAAACCGCATTTCACTGCACCATGGAAGCAGGAAGCAGGGCGCTTTTCGATACGCGGGGTCAACGGAATCTGTTTCGAGCCGGCTGAGGGCAAGGAGCTCTTCATAGAGTTTGCGCGTCTCGCCAAAATATCCGGCTGCGGAATCAAAGACGGCGCTTTCGTCCCATTTTTTAGCCTGATCGTCCAGTGCGTTGCCGAGAAAACCAGCGGCATAGCCTTTCGTGTTCATGACGCACATGCGGAAGACCTTCTGCGTCCGAACCGTTTCACCACCCGTCAGCGAAAGGACCGCGTTGGCAGTGGGGACCGCATTGGCAAAATCTCCGTAAAGGATCTGAAGGACGGCCAGATTGTTTGTCGTCGTGCGGAGACGGCGTTCCAGGAGAGCTTTTTTCTGTGGATCGGACTCTGTGGTACCGTCCGTTTTTCCATTTGCCGAGGCTGTATTTTCTCCGTTTGAAGCATTTTTTTGTGCGAATTTTTTCAGTGCACTGCTTTGGCGGTCGTTTAGTTTGCGATAGTCTGTCAGAGTATCTTCGTCAACTTCGCCCTGAAGAATATCTAGGACCGTTTTCCAGTGCGTGAGTGCAAGCTCATCGCCGATCTCATCTGCGATTTCTTTGGATCTCAGCGCATCCATGGCCTTCTCAGCTTCTTTCAGTTCACCAGCATATGCGAGCGCGATCGCTTTCTGGAAGGCGACGGCGAGACTCTGGTCGCCAGTTTTTTGCAATTTTTCGTAGGCATCGACAGCCTGAGGGTACTGCCCGCTCAAAAGAGCCGCCTGTGCTGTTGCGAGAAGGAGTTCCGGAGTTTCCTCGCTGTTGAGGTTTCCGCTTGCGTAAGCTGCGTGAAAATGATTTTGGAACATTTCCGAATAGACGAGGTATTCCGGGGATCCTGGATCGTCGGCAGGGATCTTTTCCGCCCAAAATTTCGTTTCAGCCGGAAGGACCGGCGGAGCCAGAATGACGAGTGAATCGCTTGCAGCGAAAAGGTTTGGGTAGTAAAATTCGAGCGCCGCCATCTGTCCGAAATCCGGAAGCGGAGCCTTGGGCGGACGGCAGGGACTCAGGAGACAGAGGAGGACGAAAAGTCCGGCAGCGGTCCCGGCGGCGGGAAATATCTCGCGGCGAACGCCGTTTGGAAATCCTGGGAGTTTTTTCGTGTAGAAGCGGGTCTGTTTCAGTGCCCGCATCGCACGCGCAAAATTTTCCTCATCTTTAATGTAGGCAATGTCTTCTGCTGAAAGCCGTTTTTTAAGCAGAAAGAACAGACAGATCCCTGAAAGGAACGCGAAAACGAACGCCAGAAGCAGACGCATCCAGAGTTCACCAGGAAGACCGGGAATGAAGAAGAGTGAAACGTAACCGCCCGCCAGGATCGTCAGACCCAGCGAGGCAAAAATTTTCTGGCGTGCTCCGATGGAAATGGATGAGGAGGATTTTTTAGCTTTCATAGTTTGCCCTCTTTGAGGCTAATGGTGAATAAGGACGTCCAGGATCACTGCATTCGCTGGATCGAGGAACGCGGCTTAGTTTTTAATTCAGTGTGTTTGTGAAAAAACGCATCGGACCGCAGGGGATCGTGCGTTCGGTACGGAATGGAGCGCAGGGAAAAAGAACTCCCGATGCTCCGCCCTTTAATGGATCCGAAGGACTCACGATGGATCTGGCAAACCGTTTTGCCGATGGATGTTACCGGCGGCTGGAGCGTTTTGCCCCCTGGCTGCAGCGTTTTGCCCGCTGGCTGGAGCGTTTTGCCCGCTGGCTGCAGCTATTCGATGCGGAGCGTTTTGTTTTCGTCAAGCGTCACTTCCGGCGGAAGTTCCAGCCCCTCAAGGTGTTCCGGAGCAAAAATGTCGTGCAGGTCATGGTACTCGAACGGTCCGGTAAAGCCGTCAAGGGACGAAAGTGCCAGATTGGCGCGTACACCGACGCCGGTCGATATCGGCGAGGAGATCCAGCAGTCGATCCCTTCCTCACGGCAGATGGAAAGGATCTCTTTTGCATTTTCGAAACCGCCGACCCGAACCGGATTGATCTTGACGATCTTCATGCTCCCGAGACGCACAGCCGAGAGGACCATTCCCGGCGAAACGACACTTTCATCAAGACAGAGCGGAAAGTCGATCATCTTTTGAAATTCCGCGTCTTCGACAAGCTGATCTGCAGCGAACGGCTGCTCGATCATGAATGGGAAGAAGTCGCGCAGCTGGAAAAGAATGTCGTAGTGCGCGGGTCCGAGCGCCCCCTCAAGATCCAAGTGAAAGGAGGCATCCGGATTTTCCTGACGCACACTCCGCACCATCGCGACGTCCCAGCCAGGTCGGATCTTCAGTTCAAGGTGAACGTAACCCGCCTCGTAAAGCGCTTTGACCCGATCCAGAAAAACATTGGCGTTCGGGTACCCGTCGGCGTCCATTTCCGGCTCATCCATCACCGTAAAGAGCTGCTGAGAAACCGGACTTCCACCCAATGTCTGCGCAAGAGATTCCTTCTTTTCGTCAGCGCGCAATGCGTACCAAGCGATCTCGCAAAGAGCGTAGATCGTCGGATCCCGGGACCATTTACCGAGAAGCTGACGGAGCGAGGCCGTGTCGGAAACGGAAACATTTGCCAACAGAGGGATAATGTGCTGGCGGAAATTCTCTGCGAGATACGCAAGATCAAGATCAGGAAGGAGCGTGTTCGTGATCTCCGCCTGACCGGTACCGCACTCGGATTCCAAAGTGAGGATGACGCTTTCAAATGTGTCGAAAGTGTCGGCGGCAATTTTCACAGGACGCAGAAACGGACGCTGGATGAAATCGACTTTTGCGTTTTGGATTCGCATGAACGGCTCCTTGGATTCGGATGGATCCTTTCCGGACGGGGAAGGAAACGGAAAATCAGAGACACGCGGCTCTGAATGGGAAAATGGAGGACCATTTTTCTTCATTTTACTCATCTTTTTTAAAAAGTCAATCCTTTTTTTAAAAAAGTCGGTTTTTTTACTGAAAAAATACGATTTCAGAATGTGTGATGAAAGAGACGCGCATTTTTTTTCGTCTTGACAGAGTGAGACAAAATGAGTAAACTTGACGTGCCAGAATTTTAAAAGACCATTTACGCTGAAAAAATTCGAAAGGGAAAGCAAAACGAAACCCAACGGCACACATGCAGCATGTTCACGGCATGCGGCACGGCACTTTTTCTGCCGCGGTTTTGTGAAAACTCCTACTCGGAACGAAACGTAAAGTAAACGGAATGTAAAGTTGAAATGAAATGTCAGAAATGCGATAAAAAAGCGACGATGCACATCACGGACTTGGTCGGAAATAAACCGGTCGAGCTTCATCTGTGTGCAGAGCACGCTCAGGAATATCTCGCCCAGACGGAGAACGGAATGTCGTCTGTCGGCGGAAACATGGCGTCTGCGCTGGCGGCTCAAATGGCGCAGCAAATGGCTTTTTCCAAGGTTTCCAATGAATTTTCAAAATCCGACCAGGAAACGTGCCCCGTCTGCGGACTCACTTTTTTTGAATTTCGCGCAAACAGTCGGCTCGGATGTCCGGAGGACTACCAAACGTTCCGCAAGCAGCTTACTCCGCTTTTGATGAACATTCACGGGGAATGCCGTCATACTGGAAAACGTCCTGCCTGTTTTAGCGAGGAGGATGCCCGAGATCTGACGGCTCTGATCGGATACCGCCGGGAAATGTGCGAGGCTGTTGAAACGGAATCCTACGAAAAAGCTGGAGCACTTCGCGATAAGATCAAAAAACTGGAAAGTGAGGCAGGGATCGAATGACCGTAGAGGAATTAGTACAGTCCCGGCGTGAATGGCTGCGGAATGACGGACCGGATTCCGAGATCGTGGTCTCTTCGCGCATTCGTTTGGCACGAAATGCCGCGGCGTTTCCGTTTATCGCAAAACTGTCGGAGGAAGAGAAAAAGCGCGTCATTGAACTCCTTCGAAAAGCTGTCAGAAAAACTACGTTTGGGCAGAACTGCTCGCTCTTTTTCATGGATGAACTGAGCGGTCTGGAACGCAAATTGCTGGTCGAATGCCATCTCATCAGCAGAGAATTGGCAGAGGGAGAAGGACCGCGCTGTGCGATGATCTCGCAAAACGGACATTTCAGCCTCATGTTTATCGAGGAAGACCACCTGAGGATGCAGTGCATCAAAAGCGGGTTCTGCCTTCCGGAAGTCTGGCGCGAAATGAACGACCTCGACACGCAGATCGAGAAAAATCTCGTTTACGCCTGGAATCAGGAACTGGGATACCTGACTGCCTGCCCGACGAACGTGGGGACCGGAATGCGCGTGAGCGTCATGCTGCATCTTCCCGCGCTGGCTTTGACTCGCCAGTTCAACAAGGTCCATAACAGTCTCCAGAAGATCTCGCTCATCGTGCGCGGTCTGTATGGGGAAGGGTCCCATGCGTGGGGAGACTTTTATCAGATCAGTAATCAGGTCACGCTCGGTCTCTCGGAGGAAGAGATCCTCGCTCAGGTCCAGGATGTCGTTCGCGCAGTCATTGGTTATGAGAAAAAAGCGAGAGAGTTTCTCCTTGAAGAGAATCGAGAGAAACTGGAAGCTGGATTGAAAGAGTGCCTCAGATCCATTCGGATGGCAAAGTCCATTAGTGCCCAAGAAACACTTAAGTGCCTGTCGGCGATCCGGCTAGGGATCGATCTCGGGCTTCTTTCGGATATTTCACTGGATGTCGTGAATCAGCTGATGCTTCAGATCCAGCCGGCATACTTGCAGTGGATCTACGGAGGGGTGGAATCCTCGCTCGATGCAAGTGAATTCCGAGCACAGTATCTTCGAAAGTACCTTTTAGGGATCTGGAATGAAGACTGAAGCTGGTGTGTTCGGAAATTGCGTCGCATGATATTCTAGGACTTTTACGAAGGCTTTGCGTATGTTTGAAAGTCCTAACTGCGGCATGCAATTTAAAAGTGAAGCATTCCGGAATAGTGCGGCTTTCCGTTGATCAGAAGTGCGCCGTCACTGTTCAATCCTGTGCAAAAACCAGCTTGAAGCTCTCCGTTAGGTGACTGAAAAGTGACTTTTTGGCCCTTTTGAGCGCATCGGCGATCTGCTTGCAGGATGATAGAGGACGCATCGTGCGCCAGGTTTGAAAACTGTTTGCTGATTTCTTCGCACAAGAGACTCAGGAACCTTTCCATTGGTTCTGAGGCTCCGGTTTTTTTCGAGTCTGGAAGCTCTTTGGGGGAATGGATCTGGATCAGTTTCCGGGACCGAAGAGCCGGTGCGCGGATCCATTCCGGTTCCAGTATGCTCAGTGAGATGAGACGTTCGCGGAGTTCTTCCGGTAGGTTTTCAGATGAATTTTGAAGATTTATGCCGATTCCTGCCGACATAACGCCTGAAGGATGACCTTCAAGAAGAATGCCGGCAAGTTTTTGCGGGGAGGCGGAGTCTTTCTGCACGTAAATGTCGTTAGGCCAGTGAAGCGCTAGAGCGGCGGCATTTGCGGGGGAAAGGACTTTTGCGCAGCTCTCCAGAACTGCCAGCGCACACGCGATGCCGAGCAGCGGTCTCTGCGAAAACGGGATCTTCCACTCTTCCGGCCGAAAGACGAGTGAGAGCATCAGGCACCCTGCCGGACTGAACCACGAGCGGGAATGTTGACCGCGTCCGTGCGTCTGGGTCTCGGCCGTCACGAGAGCCGGAAACGGTCCCGGCGTAAGAAAACCGTCTTTTTCCAGTTCCCGAAGCGTCCACGAGTGCGTGGAATCCAGCGTCGAAAAATGAATTCGGCGAATATTCTGCATCGTATCCATTTTTTTTACAGTTTCATGTGCCTTTCGTTTTCGATTTGTCCATATACGTAAAAAGGAGAGGCTGGGCCAGATTGACGCAGCTCTCTCTTTGAGTGTGTTTGTCTTTGATTCGGGAAAAAACCTGACTTTCAAAAGGTTTAGAGCATGAAGACTCCGCGGAATCCAAGGACGAGAACGTCGTCATTCGCGGCATCGCCTTCCGCATTGTCGACCCACTGAAGGTTCGGCGTGATCGCAATGTAGTCGTTGACCTGGGCTCGGTAGTAGACTTCGATGTGCTTTTCGTCGTCGGCATCATCCAGCGTGGAGGCGTAGGAATCCGACAGGCTCGCGACACCGTAGGCGATACCGATCGCATCTTCCGTCCGGCATCCGAAGTTCATGAACTGAATACCGAAACTAGTGTGCTGATCAAACGGATTGTACTCTTCATCCGGTTTCCATCCGTAACGGCACCAGACGCCGAGATGTGCGGAGAGTTCCTGGTCGAATGACAGACCCCAGCCGTAGTTAGAGTATTCGTCCACTTCTTCGCCGGCGTCTTCGTCAAAGTATCCGTCGTAGGAGCCAGCCCAGCCGTAGAATCGGTAATTTCCCTGGTGCCCGTTGAAGACTGGGTGCCAGCCGAATTCCAAGATCCCGTATCCGCGATCGAAAATATCATCCCAGCCGCTGGTGCTCTGGTAGCCGACACCGACGCTGAAAGACTCACTCGGCTGCCACCAAAACATCGCACCGAAGGTGTTGTCCGGCATATCGTGTGCCAGGTTGTTGATGAATCCGCTGGAAATAAACTGTTCATGCTCGCAGTTGGCGTAGGCGTTCGTGTCGAAATCCGTCGTGAGGTCCACTTTACCGATGCGTCCGCGGTATCGTCCGTCGCACCAGCTGTGCTCGTACCACATTTCGACGACTTCGATGCTGTCGTCTCCCCACGTGTGGTCGTTGAATCCCGAGAATGTCCCGATCCGTCCGTCCACACCTTCACCGCCGCCCGCTTCGATCTTTGCGTAGGCCGTGCCGCTGTCGCCAACACTGTAGAGCGCATCCAGATCGATCCCGTACACTGCGTCAGCCTGATCTTCCCAGACGCTGCTGCCCGTATTTCCCTGAACGATCCCGTCGAGGGCAAGACTCCACTCGAAATTATCCCAGAATCCCGGTTCCTGTGCTGCGGGCAAACCGGGGTGTTCATGCTGTCGATGCTGAAGTTCATCCTGAACTTTGACGACGCTTGCAGTCAGATCAGACGCGGCATCTTCCTGTGCCTGTACTCCCTCTACTCCCTGCAGGCCGGAAATGGCCATACCTGCGGCCAGACAGAATCCGCTCATGCGGATCGACATCTTTTTCATGAGAAACTCCCCTTTCTCAAAAAAAGTGAAATCAAATTGTATCCACGGGTCTTTCCTTAAAATAAATTTTAGCTCCCACTAAAATTCCCGTGTTCTTATTGGCATTATCGGAGTGAACGTTTTTAATGTTAAATTTTAATTAAAAAAACTTTTCCTTTTTTCCGGAATATTCGTTAATGTGTGTGAACTTTTAACGATTAGACAGAATTTGACGTGTGTGTTTCTGCGTTTTCAAGGTGAAATTTTGGTAACTTGAGACTTTTTTCGTGAAAAAAAGAGAAAAAATGGAAATATTTGTCTGTCTCCCCCTTGACGAAAAAAGAAAACGTGGTAGAATGTGCGTCATACTCAGGGGAATCGTGTAATGGCAGCACAAATGATTCTGGTTCATTTAGTTGGGGTTCGAGTCCCTATTCCCCTGCTAGCGTAATTGGCGTGTTGTCGGTTGGAGCGTTGAGGCGGAGTCACTAACCGCCGAGCGAGGCTGCGTTTTGCGGGGTCTCGCCGCTTCGGAGTGCGCGTCAAAAATCGCTTGCTAGGTCTAGAGGGCAGGCGATTTTTATGGATGTTCAGAGGGAATAGGTTCTAGGGACCTATTCCCTCTTTTGTTTTTCTTGGAGGTTTCGGCGAAAAAAGGGGCAGGGGACCTCTTGGCAAAATAACGATTTAGTATATACGGAGTTTCACTGTTGGGAGTAGTACCTCGATGGTGAAGAACTAACGGCGTTCTAAAGTACATTCTGTACCGGGCATCTTGCCTGAAAGTGAAAGTAAAAATGGATCCCCCAAAGAAAGACCGCAAACCGGGGGGAACGTACGTCGTTCTAACGGTATCGATGCCGGCGGATTTGCGCGACGCCCTGAAAGAGGAGTGGCACATGTGCCGGCGGCCGGGGCGTTTCAGCGACTTTTTGAGATACCGAACGCCTCGAAAAGGGGAGTGAAGCCAGCAGATAGCAGCTCAGGTGGTTATTCACTCTCCGTTACGCTATTCGCTGCTATCCGCTAAAAACAGCGGAAACGCAGGTCCTGATGACTGGACGGCGCACGGGTCGTCGGTTTGCAAGAAGACAAAGAGTTCCTCTACGCTTTCATCTACCGGAAAGAGGACGGATCGGTCGAAGTGCTGAAGATCAGCAGAAAGGGAAAAGCGTAATGGAAAACATGCAAGAGAGC
>JAFQOH010000198.1:0-6893 GCA_017403345.1 Thermoguttaceae bacterium | reverse complement strand
TTCTGAAAATGGTACTGCCCGCTGAATGGAAGACCGGTTTTCGCCACGTCGTTCGTCAGACCGTCCATCGACGTGTAGACGTAATCTTTCGAACCGTCGGCTTTCGTCATTTCGAGATAGTAGCCGACCGTCAGCGGCATTCCCTTGAGCGTCTGCGAAACGCTCTGTTCATTGTTCATGACGTAATTTGCCGCACTCAGACCGCCGGATTTCGGAATGTCCATTTTGTAGACGATGTTCATTCCCTGCGTGTCTTTCGCGATGACGTCAGCCTGCGTGGAACCGGCAGCCGCTGCAAATTCCAGCGGTTTGACGTAGACGCCAAGCACTTTCGTGGAGTAATTCCCGGCATTTTCCGCAAACGTCCAGTCCGGAGCATCCGCGCGAGAGGCATTTCCGATCCCCAGGTCCGTATTTCCGTTCGTGTTCCACTTGTTGATGCCGAAAACTGTCTTGCCGTTTCCGTAGTCGTGGACCTGCATGGAACCGTAGGAGCCATTGGTGATGTTGTCCCCGAAATCGTATTTTCCGCCGTCAGCACCAGGAACATTTTGGGTGTTTCCCTGATTGTAGGTATTCGGCCAGAACTCAATGTTTCCGGCTGTCGAAGCATTGGAATTCCCCAGCGACGCGACGTTGGACTGGTACTGGAGATTCGAGACTTTCGTCTGGAAAACCGCGCCGGAAGAAACGGTCGGAACTCCGATTTTCGTCAGATCGCTCGTAAACGCATCCATGGAGACCCAGACCCACTGATCGTTGAGCTGGAGATGGTATCCGATACTTTCCACGACTCCGAACTGCTGCGCAGAATTGTTCACATCATAAGTCGGCGACGAATTTCCGTAATTCACACTCGTCGGAATGTTCCAGGAATAAACCTGCTGGTAATTCTCCGGGACGGTGAATGACTGCGCGTAAACCGCGGCTGCGGTGAAAAACGGCAGCATGCTGGAAAGGATGAAACGTTTCATGATCTTGACTTTTGCAAAAAAGGTAAAAGCAGGGCAACACTTTTTAGGGAAAACATTCAACATACATTCATTGTATTTCAACAAAACGCAGAGTCAAGGAAAAAATGACGAATTTTTCAAGATTTTTAAATTTTTTCCAGGAATTTCCCCGTACACTTCCGGATTTAACGAATTTTCGCATGATTTCGAGTCGCCGATTCGAGTTTTTTGCGTTTTTTGAGAATTTCGTGTCAGCAGCCGTTCCTTTTCTTGTCGCCTATTCCGCGGCAGTTCCCCCGGCGCAGCCGTTTTTGCAAAAAAAGGAAACATTTTGAAAAATTTTTTCCCCGGTACTTGAAAAGAATCTGGAAATCTGCTAAAATCGGAGGAGTGCAGGGTGGGCCTGCTTCTGCGGGATGCAGGACCTTCCATTTTTCAACGTTTCCATCCGGTTTTCAACGTTTCCATCCGAAATTTCATCCAGAAAGGTTTCATGATGAAAAATACTTTTTCCCTCCCTTTGATCCTCTTTACACTTTGTGTCGTCTGCATGCTGACAGTTTGTGCGCAGGCGAAAGATCTGCTCGATGTGCGGAATTCGCCAAATGAGCCGGTCAAGATGATCTTCGATACCGATATGGGGAATGATGCCGATGACGCGCTCGCGCTGGCTATCATCCACAATATGATCGACCGCGGAAAGTGCGAGCTTCTTGGACTTACGCTGACCAAAAGCAATCCCTATGCCGCAAAGTACTGCAAAGCGTTCAATACGCAGTTCGGCCGTCCGGATATTCCGATCGGTCTGGTGAAAGACGGGGCGACGCCCGGTGACGGACGGTATGTCCGGAAGGTCTTTGAGATGAAAAAAGCGGACGGCACCCCCGCATTCCCGATCCCGGAAGGGTGGGAGCCGGAAGATTCCGTCGTTCTGCTCCGCAAACTTCTCGCGGCTGCGGAAGACAACTCGGTCGTCATTGTGCAGGTCGGTTTCTCGACGAACCTTGCGCGTCTGCTCGATACGCCGGGCGATGAGATCTCTCCGCTGACCGGAAAGGAACTCGCCGCGAAGAAAGTCCGTCTCGTCTCCGCGATGTTCGGCGCTTTCCTGTTTGAAGATGAACGGTTCATCAAGCACAAGGAGTACAATGTGCTCATGGATATTCCGGCGGCGCAGAAACTGACCCGCGAATGGCCGACGCCGATCGTGTTCAGCGGTTTTGAGGTCGGTGTGGACATCATGGTCCGCGGCTGTACGATCCTGAACGATTACCAGTCGCCGGAACCGAATATCGTGAAGGAATCGTATCTCGCGTACCGCGGTGAGTGGGCTCTCGCGCAGCCGACGTGGGACCTGACGTCCGTTCTGTTTGTCGTGCGTCCGGAAGAAGGCCGCGATTACTTCACGCTTTCCGAAATGGGGACCGTGACCGTCCGCGACGACAGTACGACCTACTTTACGCCGGATCCGAACGGCAAGCATTTCTGCTTCAAGACGACGAAGATGCAGGATGTTCGTATCGAGGAAGCGTTCGTGAACCTTTGTAGCGAAAAACACTAACTCGTTTTTCATTCCGTAAAATCAGGGACCGGACGGGGGTTGCGCGTCCGGTCTCATGTTTTCTGTAACTTCAGATTTTCAGAAAGGATATTTTATGGCACGTCCATTAAGTAAAGTCGCTCCTGGGTGGTGGGACTACACGACACTGGATCAGGAGATCATCGATGATGCTGCCAAACTGACGGAAGAGTCGCTGCTTCAGCTCTCACGCCCCGGTTTCACAGTCCACATTCATGAGACACTGGAAGATTTCTACCTCTGTGAGGCGCTTGAGTACATCGAAGCGTGGCGCATGGCGACGGCAGATAACCCCGTCGGCATCTGCGGCCCGATCGGTCCGACGGAACAGCTGCCGCTCGTGGCGCGATTGGTGAATTCGCTCGATCTGAACCTCAAGCACGCGCATTTCTGGGGAATGGACGAATGGGTCGAAAACGGCGTCCCGGTCGGGATGGATCACCCGCTTTCGTTCTATCGCGCGGACTATGAACTCTGCTTCAGCCGGATCCGCAAAGATTTGCAAATGCCGCTGGAAAACATCCACTTTCCGTCTGGTGACTTAGCAGAATACACCCGGTCTTTCGATGAGATCCGCTGCCTCGTTATGCAAGGCGGGCAGGGGGACACGAAGCACTGGGCGTTCAACGATCCGGTCCGCCGTGAGGGAGAATTTGCCGACGTGCCGCCGACTCCGGAGCAATACCGTCAGAAAAGTGCCCGCGTGACGGAACTGCACCCCATCACCATCCTGCAGAACGCACGCACCAGCGGCGGCGGGTATGTCGCGAATGTCCCGCAGTTCGCCTGTACTGTTGGACCGATCGAGACCTGGAAATCGGACCGTGTGAGCATTTGGCAGGCCGGAATGCACGACAATCCGTTTGGAATGCGGCTTTCCGCGTGGATGATCGGACGGAAGATCATGGATTCTGCCGTGCCGATGTCGCTTCTGGCAGACCATCCGAACGTGCATTTCCACTACTATCGCCCGGCGATCAAAACTGTCGGCGCTGAGATGCACTGAAAGTACTTGAACTGGAATAAAAAAGGGAGGCATTTGGAATTTTGCCTCCCTTTATTTTTTAGAAACGTTTCGATTCGTTTTGCTCGTCTTTACTTCTTCCGGCGGCGGATGAGGAACAGGCCGGCCGTTCCGAGCAAAAGAAGCGCGCAGGTGCCGGGTTCCGGAGCATTTACGAGCGCAGAAGTTCCCAGCGCATAGTAGCCGGTCGAAAGGAGATCCGAGCTGAACGTGAAGTCCAGATAGCCATCGGAAAACGCGGTCGTGTCCAGACCATCAACTGCCATAAACGCATCGTTTTCCGTTGCACGGTAAAGAAGGACCCAGTCGGAAATATCTTTGTCCGCGTATTCGTAGCCCGCCTCTTCCATGTCGAACGCCATCGTCACGTTCCAGTCGGCAGTCTCTTCCACGCTGTTGTTCGTCAGGTAGAGCTGCTTGTCCCAGACGTACATCGTGTCGCCGTCCGCAGTCGTGATCTCCGTCGTGCCGAAGGTCTCGCCCGAAATGTTCGTCACCGCGTAAACTTCCGCACCGGACGCTGGCCCCCAAGTGTTGAAAATGTCGAACGGTGAAGAGGCTGCGGCAGCCAGAACGTCCCGGCTTCCGATCGCGATACCGCCTGCACCGGATTCGCTGATGACGTATCGGTCAGCGGAACCTTCCGCTTTCGGCTGGTTCATGATCGCGAGGAGGTCTTTGGAAAATTCCGCGTTGTCCGTCGGGATGACATCTACCGCCCCGGCGATCTCCATGCCGTATTTGGTCTCGAAGTACGTGTTCACCAGACGGTTTTCCGCCGGGCAGAGTGCATGATCGAAAACCATGACTTCCATGATGTTTCCGTCATATCCGCGGTTGCCATAGCTGGTACTCGTGAAATAGTCGCCGATGACATTATTGCCCATGGAGGAATACGCACTACGGTTCGCCTGCGTCAGGTAAACGTTATTCTGAAGCACGACATTGGAAGCCTCGCCATTGTAGAGAATCGTACCGCTGTTCGTGAAATCACCGCCGTTTGATCCGTTGCCCTGTGTCTGCCAGCGGCCGTTTCCATTCAGACGGATACCATAGTCCCCCTGCTGCCCCCAGATGCCCATCAGTCCTTTGTTGTCATCATTTTTCGCGAGGATCAGGACCGTCTGTGCGTCCACCACCGAAGTTGTGCAGATCAGATGTTCGGAGCGGACTTTTTCGGTCGTGTTCACGAAATTCAGCGCGTTGAACATTTTCCCGTTGATGTCGACCGTCATCATGTTCGGCTGGAGTGCGGTGTTGGTCTGAACGAACGAAAGTCCGTTTTCGCCGACACCTTTCCACGCGCTGACGTTTCCGTCCGCGTCCATCGTAATGGTGGAGGCATCCTGGGCATCCAGCGTGTACTTGGAGCGATTTGCCAGAATGTTCAGCGCGGAATTGCCGTTCGTCTGAAGCGGTGTTGTTTTGGGCGTCACGGTACCGGTTTTGTTGCCGTAGATCTCCCATTCGCCGAGCTGAGCCGCGCCCTCACCGGAGGTCGTCTTGATTTCCAGACGGTAGGAAGAGTACGCCGTCGTGTTCGTGAAATCTGCCGTCGTGACCGCCGTTTCTCCCAGCGCGTTGGTGACGTACGCCTGCTGCGCGGAGTTCAGGACCGTTGAGCCGATTGTATCGTTCGTGAACGAGGAGTAAAGCATCGTCGTGTTTGTCGTGTTGACAAAATCATCTACCCCGTCTGCGCTGTAGATCAGATTCCACGTCTGCCCGCCGTCATTCGAGCCGTAAACGCCCCAGTTGGCCGGATTGCGTGACCCCATGCTGTCATTGCCGCTGGTGAGCGTGAAGTGCGTCATGACGAACGCTTCCGGGAACGTGACTTCCACGAAAGCAGGAGAGGCTGCGGTGGGGGACGCTGAGTCATACCACTTGGAAGCCCCGCCTCCCACCAAATTGTCAAAAAGGCTCGCCGGACATTCCGCATCCGCATACGCCGATTCATGGCCGGCCTTGAGATCCGTCATTCCCGCTTTATAGAAATCATTCGCGTAGAAGTACTGCGTGAGCGCGTTGTTCGGGTCCGTCACGTCTCTCCCCATCAGCCCGCTGAGTTGGACTCCCGCGTCAAGCGTAGAAGCGCAGGAAAGCATCGTCCCGCCAAGGACCAATGCCGCGCCAAGACGGGAAAATGTACCGCGTTTTGTGTTGGAAATCATGGATCTTTTCATATTTAATGACCTTTTGTCTCTGGCAGTTCCTAGTTTTATCTTGAAAACCGTATTCCGAACGGATCGTGAACGAATTCCATCCTTAAAGTATATCCCGCGCCCCAATAAAGTCAAGGAATTTTTTTCTTTTTGGACAAAATTTATGAAAAAAAAACGGAAATCGATTTGTGTTTGCGCAGGTCGTATCGATTTTAACGGTAAAATCGGGGAAACAGGGATAAAAAAAGAGAAACGGTGCCGAAACCCCGTTTCTCGTGAGTTGGGAATGATTGCGTCATCCCGTTTTTCTATCGGAAACCTTTACTCATTTGCTGGCCATCAGATCCTGGTACATCTGGTATGCCTGCTCGGCCGTCGCGCCGTTATGGACGACTTCGCGGACCGCCTTGAGCATGGAGATCGGGCACTCGGCCTGGAAGATGTTGCGGCCCATGTCGACACCGCAGGCACCATCACGAATGGCGTTGAATGCGAGTTTCAGCGCGTCAAGTTCCGGAACTTTCTTTCCGCCGGCGATCACGATCGGAACCGGGCAGCCGGAGGCGACTTCTTCGAAGTTCTCGCAATAGTACGTTTTGACGAACTGGCAGCCGATCTCGGCGCAGACGCGCGTCGCGAGTCCCAGGTAACGGGCATCGCGGGCCATATCTTTACCGACGGCCGTAACGCCGAGCGTCGGAATGCCGTAACGCAGACCACGGTCAATAGACTGGGCCAGATTGTCCAGAGAATTGTGCTCGTACTGCGCACCGGCGAAGACCTGAATGGCCATGGCGGAAGCGTTCAGACGGCAGGCATCTTCAATGTCGACGCCAAGGCACTCGTAGCTCAGCTCGTTCAGGAGCGTCGCGCCCGTGGTGCAGCGCAGAGCGATCGGTTTGTTCGAGTCAGACGGGACGCAGGAACGAAGCGCACCGCGCGTGCACATGAGAACGTCCGCATACTCGATCAGCGGTTTGACGGTGATGTCCATGCGTTCCAGACCGGCGGTCGGACCCATGATGTAGCCGTGGTCAAACGCGAGCATCACGGTGTGGCCGCTTTTTTTGTCGAACATGCGGGTCATACGGTCCTGCACGCCCCAATCGTAACCGGTGAGGCCTTTGAGGTAGAAGCCTTTCGTTTCCGGCTTCACGTCCACGTAGAAGTTT